>NZ_CP104166.1:0-375000 GCF_029982035.1 Candidatus Megaera polyxenophila | reverse complement strand
ATTTTACCAATGTGGCTTAGAAATTAAGTATCATACTAATATTTAAGTTCAATATTACATAAGCTATGTCTGTTAAAAAGACTAAAAATATGAACTCATAAAAGCAAACACTGTAAAAAATATGAAATTTCTATTTGTAATTAGAAAAAAAGTACTTTAGATTGGTCAAAGTACTTTCGTAAATTAGCTCTCTATAAGAGACCTCAAGTTAATTCCAAATAAACAAGATTTGTTATATTATGGTCAATACCCTTAAAAATATCCTAATACAGCCACTTTATGTATTTTTTGATTATTCCATCAGGAGATTTTCTATTTTTGTTTCGCTATTCCTAATTGCCTTATTTTTACTGGGAGCTAACATATACGTATATAATATGTCATTTTCTTTGTTAACTCCAAGAACTACTACAACAGAAGCCGAGGAAGAAGTTTCAGAAAATACAGTTAATACAGTTACCATAGAAAAAGGTGACACTCTAAACGCCATATTAAAACGAGAAAATATAAGTAACGAAGATATACAAAAAATCACTAAAATAGCGGCATCTAACAATTTAACTCTGTTAAAGGTAGGTAAAAAAATCACGTTTGAATACACTCTGAATCTTGTTGAAAACGGAGAAGAAGAATTAGCTAAAGAAGAAAAAAGCTTAAGTTTAGTTTCATTTGAAATAAATAATATAAAATCCATTAATATTATCAAATCCGGCGATGATTTTTCTACCGAAATTAATTCAGTACCGTTAACAAAATTAGTTACAAAATATGAAACAACGGTAGATTCAAATGTTATTTCTTCTTTAAAACAGGCCGGGCTATCCAGTACCACTATAATTAGCCTTATAAACACCTATAGTCACCAAATTGACTTCCAAAGGCAAATCCAACGCGGAGACAAAATAACAGTAATTACCGAAAAATTCGTAACTTCAGATAGTAAATTATCTCATCACGGATATATTATATATGCTTCTATTCAAACTCAAGGTAATGAGTATAGAATCTATAAATATTCTCCAACTGGTCAAAAAGAAAATTATGAATTTTTTTCTGAAAAAGGAGAAAGCACAAAAGGTACATTGCTTAAAACACCAATAAAAGTAGTGCGAATATCATCAAAATTCGGTTATAGACATTCTCATCCTGTGCATGGTTATGGAGCTATGCATAAGGGCGTAGATTTCGCAGCTCCTGTAGGGACCCCAATATATGCTGCCGGTAATGGCACGGTAGAGTTCATAGGATGGATCTCTGGGTATGGCAGAATAGTAGTGCTGAAGCATAATAATAAACTCTCTACCGCGTATGCTCATACTTCAAGATTTGCAACGGGCTTAAAAAAAGGTTCAAGAGTTAAACAAGGGGATACGATTGCTTTTGTAGGAACTAGTGGTAATGTTACTGGCGCTCACTTGCATTATGAAGTAAGAGAAAATGGTAAGCAAATCAATCCAGCAAATTTCAAATCTACTCCTAGCATACAGTTAACAGGTATGGAACTTGCTAAATTTAATAAATTTAAAAACCAATTATCACGCCTGGAATCGAAACTTGATGGTGGTACTGAAATTGCTGCCAATGATATAAAAGAAGTTAGATTATTTTAGCCGCTAAAATATAACACTAAAAATGAAAAAATTTATAAGCTATTCATTAACCGTGTTAATATTAATTACGCTGGACCAGATAAGCAAAACTTATCTAATTTCTTACCTAAAAACACAGCCACGATTTATTCTTGAAGTTCTACCATTTCTAGATCTGGTATACGCCTGGAATTATGGTATCAGTTTTGGGCTTTTTAAACAATATTACCAATATAGTAACTACGCATTACTTATCTTAAATAGTTTTATTGTAATATATCTAATCAATTTATTACTTAAATCTGAATCAAAATTATCTCTTTACGGATTAGGTTTTATTATTGGCGGCGCCCTCGGCAACTTGATTGACCGAATAATTCGGGGCGCTGTTTTTGATTTTATTTATTTCAATTATCAAGAATTTAGTTTTCCGGCGTTCAACTTTGCTGACAGCTTTATTACTATAGGAGCTGCTATGTTCATATACGATTATTTATTCAATAAAAACAAAAATCGTAAGTAGTAAGTGAGTTAAATTTTATCAGCTCTTTGTTAATTGGTGGAGCGTTAAAGCGTTACCTTCTGAATCTAAGATAACAGCCATTTTGCATACAGGGGTTACTATATTATCTAATTTAAACTCTATATTTTTTTCTTTGAGTTCACTAACTAGTCTGTCAAGATCATCTACTTCAAAAGCAATTGAACCTCCTGATGAAGAAGATGGGGTAATATTTTCTAACATATCTGTTATCGCAAAACAGCCCCCTTGTGGTAAGTCATATTCAATTCATGATCCACCTACTTTTTGAGGATAAATTGCAGTAGCTTTTAAATTTAATATTTGTTCGTAAAAATTTCTTGCTCTTTCCAGATCATTAACTGGATACATAGTAAAGGCTACTTTTTTTAACATTCCATCCCTTTTTATTAAATAGTGTTATACCTTATGAATAATTTTGGATCGTAATCCAAATTTTAACTTTCATCAATAGGATTTAGAGAAATAAAGATACCTATAAATATTAAAATCTGGAAAATTTAAACTCGATGAATAATTAAAGTAAAGAAAATCGAAGACGATTTCTTTGTTTCTCTATCTATAAAGCGTCCTATAGATCCTCTATTTAAATCAATTAAGGCTATAATATACACTTTAAAACTCAAGCGACGTACTCTTTAACGATAGAAAAAAGGGCTAATAGGTTATACCCTAAAATAACTTTTAAATAATTTAAATTAGTAGAAATTTATAACAATTGACAGTTTTGTTGATATCAGAGTCCTTACCTAACAAAAAACTCTGGGCTTTGGCCTAAAAAGCCAAAGCTAAAGAACATAATGATAATTAATTCTTTTTTACGCCAAAAGATAAGCCTGCGAATTTTTTGTTAAAATCGCTGACATTTTTATTAGACTGATTTACCACATTAAGAGTCGACTTATTCCAAGCTGGGTGTTTACGAAAATCTACGTCCATTAGAATTTCACCGCTTGTTAGAGTAGAAGAAGTCAAAAACTCATCTTTACCGATTTTGATTTTTAAGGCCTGATACTTTGGATGAGTGTCTTTTTTCATACTTCTACCTTATCTTTTACTTTTTTAATTTCCTTTCTAATAGATTTGGCGTTATCAGACATTTTACAAACTTTTGCGCTTAGCATATAGGTATCAAAACCTCCTGCTTTTTCAATACTACGCAAGCATCTTGCAACTACTTTCAGTTTATATTCTTGACCCGTTAATTCACTGCGGCACTTAACAATTTTAATGTTAGGCTCAAAACGCCTTCTAGTTTTTCTTTGCGAGTGAGATACATTATTACCGAATTGTACTCCAACACCTGTTAATTCGCACCTACGAGACATGTTTAATCCCTATTCTTATTTGATAAAATATAAAACTTAATTCTCCGGAAAAAGATACATAGTTATCTCCTTACTGTCAAGAAAAGAAATATAAAACGTATGTAAAATATATAACAATATTCTTGTTTTCAAGCTAAATCACAATTTTTTTACTGATTCCAGGGCTGTTTCTAAAATCATACTAGCAGCAACCATATCATCTCTTTCATTTCTTTGTCTTCTGTTAAGACCCATATTTTTTAACATACTATCTGCGGCCCTGGAAGTTAGACGCTCATCTAGTAAATATACCGGTAAATTAGTTTTCTTAATCAATTTATTAACAAAGTTATTAACTATTTTCGCCTGACTACTACTAGTACCATCCATATTTACCGGTAATCCCACAACGATTGCACATATATTGTATTTTACACTAAAATCAATAATACGATCTAGCTTTTCCCTATCGTTATTTACTGCTATTATTGAATGAGGCATAGCTATTCTATGATCGGGACTAGAAATAGCAAGGCCTATTTTTTTATTACCATAATCAATCGCCAGTAAAGGTTTGCTTATTTCAAAAAAACTATAAAACTCTTGCAGAGAGTTTATGATCATGGTAGTAAACCTTATAAAAAATAGCTTAAAAACGTTAATATGATTAAATCCATTCAAAAACAACTAGACGTATCTTTGGTTAGCACAGCCCTTACCTTTGCACTTATATACTGTTTAATGTTTAATACAAGTGTTGTATTGTACAAATACGAATACTATCAAGTGTCATTTGTTAGCGCCGTATTTGAATTATTGAAGCAATTTATTTACACTTATATTGCAACTTTTATTTTCTTTTTTGGGCTAGCAATCCACCGCCTAATATTCATTATAGGATCAATTTTTCTCTTTTTTACCGGAGCAATCGCTAGTTACTACCTATTTTATCTTGGAGTAGCACCGACAGAAAAAATGATGCCCGCTATTTATGGCACCGAAATCTCTGAAATATCGGAGTTAATTAGCACCAGAGTCATTATATGGATAATATTCAGTTTATCAATTTGTATATTTGGAATAAAGCATTTTAACCCACAAACTACTAAATCTTTTTTTTCAAGAATGTTAACAGCATTATGTTTATTTGTAGCGATTAATAATATTATTTCTCCTCAGTTTAAAATTTTAAAAAGCTATTTTCCCCTACAATACCTTCACAATAGTTATGTTTACTTTTTTGGCAATAAAGATCATGTACGTCAGGACATTAGCAAGGAATTCAGCTTTCAAATTATAAATAATAAAGAAGATATAGTTGGGGTTTTGGTAATAGGAGAATCTGCAAGGTATAGCAATTTTGGTATTAATGGGTATGAAAGAGACACTACCCCAAACCTAAAAAAAATAAATAATTTATATTCCTTTGAAGGACGCTCGTGTGATAACACGACTCATCTTTCCATAGCATGCCTATTCTCCAGGCATAATGAGCAAAATATCGATAAAGTAAAATCAGAAACAGGCTTTCTTTCAGTTTTAACAGCTCTTGGCTACGACACTACTTGGATAAGCACCCAATCTATAAGTGGGTACTATGAAAGCACCAGCACTTTATACGACGAGGTAAAATTTTCTATAATTCCTGGTGGATCATTACTGTACAGTATGAATTCACATGACGGTTTGATGCTACCATATATTGAAAAACTTCTCGAAAAACAAGGCAGGCAATTTATTACCGTTCAACTCTCCGGCAGTCACTGGAATTATGCTTCAAGATACCCTGAAGAATTTACTAAATTTAATCCAACGCAAAAAAAAAATGCTAAAATAGACCAAGCAAGTTGTACTAAAGAAGAATTAATCAATAGTTACGACAATTCAATTCTGTACACTGATTTTTTTTTAGCTAATTTAATCGATCTATTAAAAAACAAAAATGCCTTTTTAATTTTTGCTTCCGATCATGGGGAATCACTTGGAGAAAACGGAAGATTAGGTCATGGTTCTGAGTTTGCCCCGGAGCAAAAAGAAATACCTTTTATGGTATGGTTTTCTGACAGTTTCAAAAAAAACTACCCCGAATTGGTAAATGCAGTAGATAGCCATAAGGGGCAAATAATTTCGCATGACTACATATTCCATAGTGTTTTACATTGCCTTGGTATAGAATCGGAAATACTGGATCTAAATTACAGTTTATGTAATTCTAAAAAAGATAAAAACTGATAATATATGAAATTTTATTTTATAGCTGGAGAAAATTCTGGCGATTTTATTGGTGCCCAAATAATTAAATCGATCAAAAAAATTAATTCTGATAGGGGTAAAAATATTTCTTTTTACGGCATTGGCGGACCGCAAATGAAATTAGCCGGAATTAAATCGCTTTTTGACTTTGAACAGATAAATTTAATGGGTTTTTTTGAGGTATTACCACATATTTTCCACATCAACAAACTCATTAACGAGACTGTAAATGATATCGTAAATAGCGGCACTAAAATCCTGGTAACAATTGATTCTCCCGGTTTTACTTTCAGAGTAGCTGCTAAAGTTAGAAAGCTTGCACCGGAAATAAAATTAGTACATGTTGTTGCCCCATCTGTTTGGGCATATAAAGAAGGAAGGGCAAAAAAATATTCTAAAGTTTACGATAAACTACTAACATTACTTCCCTTTGAACCACCTTATTTTACCGAATATGGGTTAAGCTCTGAATTTATCGGTTATCCCGCTCTAGAACAAGATTTTTATGATAAATCTAAGGATTTAAGACACGATTTTAACATTCCCGATAACCAAAAAATAATAGCAATTACTCCTGGTAGTAGAAAATCTGAAATATCAAGGCATATACCGATAATTAGAGAAGCATTAGATATTTTATCTTCAACAACTAGATTAACTGCAATATTTATCCAACCTAATGAATTACATGTAAATCTTATTAACAAATATTTGGTAGGTGCAAAATTTGATTTTATATTTAGCACGGAAAAACTTAAGAGTTTTGCAGTAAGCGATTTAGCTCTGGCTAAATCCGGTACTAATACCATTGAAATTGCTGCATCTGGTACACCCATGGTAGTTGGCTATAAATTAAATTATTTAACTTATCTAGTTATCAAAGCTTGTATAAAAATTAAGTATGTTAACATTATAAATATCATTTCCAATAAGGAAGTAATTCCAGAATTTATACAATCAGATTTTACAGCTACAAATATTGCGAACGCCTTGAATGCCCTAATATCTGATCCGAACAAAGCAAATTCACAAACAGTAGATACTAAAAAAATCCTAAAAATTATTGGCCTTGATAACAAGCAGTCTCCTTCTACCAAAGCAGCAGAAATTATTTTTTCAATGGGCTTGGAAAATTAAACTCCTAAATCACTTGAATATTTTTACTAAGTGTGAACCTTGGAATGCCTTACGAGTTTTATTCTTAAAAGTTTATTCCTCTATCGCCTCTACAGCTTGGACTTCTGGGACGTAATGCTGGAGCATCGACTCAATACCGTTCTTAAGAGTAACAGTAGAACTAGGACAGCCAGAACACGCACCGTGTAATTGAAGATAAACTATTCCTTCTTTAAAGCCCTTATATATTATATCACCACCATCCATAGCTACAGAAGGACGAACTCTGGTTTCTATAATTTCAATAATTTGTTTTTCGATTTCTGAAAGCCCATCAGTATTAATTTGAGTGGATGTATTTTCATTATTGTTAAAAATAGGCAAACCTGAAACTAAATGATCCATAATAACCATTAATATTTCTGGTTTTAACAGTTTCCATTCAATTTCAGGGGTTTTAGTGACAGTAATAAAATCTGCTCCCAAAAAAACCGCCTCTATATTACCAATGTCATATAATTTGGCAGCGAGAGGGCTTTTAGCTCTAGCTTCATCAAAGTTATTAAAAAACACCGGACTTTTAGGTCTAATATCAAGCCCTGGCAGAAATTTCAAGGCGTTAGGATTTGGAGTTTCCTCAGTTTGAATAAACATATAACCACAACTTATAAAAAAAGATTAAAGAAATACCCTTCCCTACGATAATACCACATTTTTGTCAGATTTGGTAATTTTCCAAAATAACCATGCAGAAATGACAAAAATAATAATACCTATTACGTCTTGAGTAAAACTGCTTAAACCAACAGGAAGTGCTAGGATATTTGCATCTTTGTACAAAGCAAAAGGTATACTAAGTAACGCTCCCATGATAGCTTCCCCTGCAATAAATCCCGAGGCTATCATCAACCCATTTTCCTGTAGATTCTTAGAATTTTTACTTTTAGACACACAATAACGAAGTAAGCCGCCAAAAAAGAACGCTACCGAAATACCCATAGGCAAATAAAACCCAGCTGCAAAAGTCATGATAGGTAATCTTAAATTAGCAAAGGACTTAGAAAGAATTAAATCAATAATAATTATTATTATACCTATAATAATTCCGGAATTGACCATAGGCCAAGGAAGCTGACCTACAAGTAGCCCCTTAGTTACGGATGCAATAAGCATAGCTTGCGGAGCAGAAAGAGCTTTGGCGGGATTCATATCAGGACGGGGCATCATGTCACCGATTCCATAAGCCTCAAACATCGTTTGGAGGACAAACGGTGTAGTAACAACTGCTACTAAAACGCCTATAAGTAATACTAGCTGTTGTTTCCAAGGAGTTGCCCCTATTAAATAGCCGGTTTTTAAGTCCTGCATATTATCTCCACTCAGGACTAGCGCAGACCCAACAACAGAAGTAAAAACTAGAGTCATACCAATAATAGTTATATCCATTATATGGCTACTACCTTCCGTAGCTAAAACCGGTGATATAACAGAAACAAATAATATAATAGTCGCTAGGCATAACCCCGATGCTGGTAATGAAGTCGTCCCTAAAATTCCCACAAGCTGGGATGCAACGGAGGACATAACAAAGCCAATTATAATAACCGCTAAAGTAGCAAGACTAGAAACAATAAGTTTATAACCAAAACTAAAACTAGTACTGGATAAAGTACAATAAAAAAACATACCGATTAGAATCGATACCAAAAATATACCAGTAACAACCCAAAAAACAGGTATATCTCTATCTGTTCTAAGATGCGCTGATGAAGCCATATGAGTTGAGCCTACAATACCTAGCGTAACAGCCTTTTTGATCGTCGGAAATATTGCTACTAATGACCACAAAGACCCTATCATCATCACCCCTACGGCTACATATCTAAGATATTGCTTCTGCAGGGCTATTAATAACGGCACAGGCTCCATAGAAGCGATTTCGCCGCTATATGTTAGGCCTAAATACGGTAAAACTACAAAATTAGCTACCAAGGCTCCAATTAGCATTATCAAGCTACTACCCAACCCTATAATATAACCTGCTCCTAACGATAAAGGAGAAAGAACAACACTTACCCCAAAAACAGAACCAAATGTTTTGATTCCATACATCACAAAATCAGAACCTATCTTAAATCCAGTTTGGGCTAAAGTAATTAACGCCGATATGAAAGAGCCTTTAAGCAACAATTTTGTTGCATACCCTTTACTTTCACCGGAAATAAGAACTTCTGCTACTGCTATCCCTTCCGGATATGGCATTTTTTCCTTAACAATCATAATATTGCGCAGTGGTATAGACATAAAAACTCCAAGTATACCGCCGAGGCCTAATATCAGCATTGTATCTAAATACTTAAACTCTTGCCAATAACCCGATAATAAAATTGCCGTAATGCAAAACGCCGCCATCGATGCAACACCCTCACCTGCGGAAGCAATAGTTTGAACGACAACATTTTCGAGTATGTTAGTTTTTTTGAATGCCTTAAATATCATCAAGGATAATAATGCAGCAGGAATAGAAGCAGCCACAGTGCGAGCAAATTTCAAGCCTATATAAAGACTAGACATTGTAAATATTGCCGCTAGGATTACACCTACCAATACTGCTTTTACCGTCACTTCTGGCAAGGATATTTGCCCCTTTATATATGGGACATTTTGTTCTGACTCTGAACCTGGCATAATTTCCTATTACCTACTCATTTAAAAATCGAAGCCTCAACCTCTACAAGATTTATTATATATATCAATAACTAATTACAAAATTAACCTTTTTTTACCATTCTTTTCCTTTGATTAGGATCAAGATACATCTTGCGCAACCTTATTGATTTTGGGGTAACTTCAACTCGTTCGTCATCTTGAATATAAGCAATGGCCTGTTCCAATGCCATTAAACGTGGTGGAGTTAAGCGTACAGCTTCATCTTTGCTAGTGGTTCTCATATTAGTTAGTTGTTTTGACCGAAGCGGATTAACCTCTAAATCATTGTCACGTGTGTGTTCACCAATGATCATACCTTTATATACTGAGATTCCAGGAGTAATAAACATCTGACCTCTATCTTCAAGTTGCCACAAACCATACGCAACTGCTTCGCCATCTTCAGTTGATATCAAAACCCCATTTCTTCTTCCTTCAATTTTACCACAATAAGGAGCATAGGAATGATATATTCTGCTCATAATCCCCGTTCCTCTAGTTTCTGTTAAAAATGGACCATGATAACCTATTAATCCCCTTGATGGAGCAATAAATAATAAACGTGTTTTACCCGCACCAGTAGAACGCATGTCAACCATTTGCCCCTTGCGCAGATTCATTGATTCAACTACAGAACCTACATATTCAGAATCTACATCAATCTGTACTTCTTCCATAGGTTCTAGCCTTTCGCCTGTAACTTCATCAGTTTTATATAATACAGCTGGCCTGCTAATTGAAAGTTCAAATCCTTCTCTTCTCATAGTTTCAATCAGTACACCCATCTGCAGCTCCCCACGACCAGCTACTTCAAAAGAATCAGTTTGAGCAGTTTCTGAGATAGTAATAGCTACGTTCCCCTCTGCCTCTCTCATTAATCTTGCCCTTAAAACTCTAGAAGTTAATTTATCACCTTCCCTCCCAGCTAAAGGAGAATCATTAATGGAAAATATCATGGAAAGAGTTGGCGGATCTATAGGCTGGGCTTCTAAAGGAAGCTCCACTTCCGGAGAACAAATCGTGTCTGCGACACTTGCACTCTCAAGGCCAGCAATTGCAATAACATCGCCGGCAATCGCTGTCTGGATAGGTATCCTATCTAATCCCTTAAAACTTAGCATTTTAGTTATTCTGCCATTCTCGATTACTTTGCCATCCATACTCATAACCTTGATAGGAGTATTAATCTTTGCAGTACCGGTTTTGATTCTACCTGTTAGAATCCTTCCTAAATAAGAATCATATTCCCTAGTTGTGACAATCATTGAAAAAGGAGCATCAGGTTCTGACTCCGGAGGTCTAACGTGTTCTATTATAGTATTAAATAAATCAGACACATCCTGGCGTACCCCAGCTAGGTCACGAACTGCCCAACCATTTCTGCCAGAAGCATAAATAATAGGAAAATCCAGCTGCTCATTAGTTGCATCTAGGGACATAAACAACTCAAACACTTCGTCTAAAACTTCAGTTTCCCTTGCATCGCTACGGTCAATTTTATTGATTACAACAATAGGTTTTAACCCGATCTTTAGGGCTTTTCCAAGAACAAATTTTGTTTGCGGCATAGGACCTTCTGCCGCATCAACAAGTAATACTACTCCATCTACCATAGATAAAATCCGCTCAACTTCACCGCCAAAATCCGCATGACCTGGTGTATCTACAATATTAATTTTTGTATCGTTCCAATTAACGGACGTACATTTAGCTAAAATGGTTATCCCCCGTTCCCTTTCCAAATCGTTTGAATCCATCGCTCTTTCTGCTACTTCCTGGTTATCACGAAATAGACCACTTTGCCTGAGCATCGTATCTATAAGCGTAGTTTTGCCGTGATCGACGTGAGCAATGATTGCTACGTTTCTAATATTAGAGGTCATGCTTTATTTATTATTGGTTTACAAAGGTTACTGCAATTTAAACATTTTATTGCTAAAAGTCTACAATTTCTTTCATTTAATCTAAGCACGGCTAAGCAATTAGCAACAATAAGCTTTTATAAAAAAGCAAAAACGAAGCGTATTATAACACTTCCGAGGATTTGGCTATTAACAATTTGGTTCTTTCATTAATCTAGTAAGCTAATATATATAATAACAAGTTCTTGCTTTCTATTAAACCAATTTAGTTTTTAAATATACAATATCCTAGGTATATTCTGTATTTTACATATCTCTTATATAAATTCTTATACAGAGTTTGATTGTTAACATATGGAATTTTTGTACCGTAAGGTACTATAGAATAACTTTATATGTATAAATATGTATAAGCTACTTCTTCTTATTTTTAGTATTAAGGGAAATTTGATAAGCTACATCTAACCAATTACCAAACAACTCTTTATCTTCCATAATATCTAAAGGTACTTGCCAATATGATATATTAATTACCTTATCCCTAGCTTTATAAGTAAAAGGCTTTGATCCCCTATTTCTGTAGTCACAAACAGATTGTTCATTAACTTTAAAATACAATTCCTCACCTACAATTATTGCAACAATTACGCCATCTCTATAAACAGAATGTCCACCGAACATGGGTCGTACCCTTATATAACCATAGGGCGAAAGCAGATCAATTACGTAATTTACGAATTCACTTTTGGACATAATATGGGCTTTTTAATGTAGAATGAGGAGATAACTAAAAGTCATCCCCTCATTCCTAGAACCTTTAAAATGGTTCTTTATAGTATACTAGCTTTTTTTTATTTCAAGCTCGCTATAAAGCCTCTGCCATGAAGCTTCGATTTTCTTTACTTCCTTACTTATAATATTTACGATATTCTCTGAAGGGTTTTCAAAATTCTTTAACTGCTGATTTAATTGCTGAGCGATGTTAGTCAAATTATCCTGTATTTTAACCAAAGAATTAACAAACTTCTTTCCTAAATTACTTTTTTCTATTTCGCTAAGCCTGTTTTGAATACTTAAAGCAAGTTCAGTTATTTTAGCATTCATTGACTCAAGTTGTTCTTTTCGTAAATTTATATACTGCTGCATAGTTTGGGAAGCTTTTGCTTCAACTCTAACTTTTGCAGTCCTTTTTAAATCCCAAGCAAGACCAAATACGCTCATCAAATATATTATCCATTTGTGTACATCAAATTGATACCATTTAGCCCCATTTCTGTAATCCGAAGGGAAAGCATGATGGTAGTTGTGCCAATTTTCTCCTAGTAAAAGCAGGGCAAGCCACCATATGTCACCTGAAGTGCCTTGAACATATTTTTGTGTCCCAGCAAAATGACAAAGGGAATTAACGAAAAATGTTACTTGCTGTTGCACAGCACGCCCAAGCCCAATAAATATGAAACCTGCATACGCTGCTAAAACAGTATGACCACAGGCGAACCCGATAAGAGCAGGCACTGCCGTATTCATAAATACGGCAATCATCCAATAATATTTTAACTGCCATCTGAGTAATTTATTTCTGCCTAGCTTTACCATAGTGAGCTTATCGATTGACTTATAACTTCCTTCTCCTTCAAGCATCCAGCCCATGTGTGACCACCAAAAACCTCTTACTTTACTTTTATATTTAAGAGGAGAATGAGGATCAAGATCAGTGTCGGTATAGGTATGGTGTTTAAAATGATTAGAAGCCCAAGATAGCGCTGGCCCTTGTAATGTACCAGCTGACAAGAGAATCAGAACAAATTCTACGTATTTATTTATTTTGTAGGAATCATGCGACCATAATCTATGCAAACCAACACCAACAGTAATGTTACATATATAGTACCCCCCAAGAAACAGCAACCCTTCAAACCACCCTACTTGATAATCAAGTGTATAATTTACAACAAGTGTAATAATAAAAATTGGATAAATGATAAGAGCAAAAACTGCAGGAAGATTATACTTTGACACGATAAAAACCTCTTAAAGTTTTAACAAATAATAAAGAGCCAGTGGAGCGGGTGAAGGGATTCGAACCCTCGACTTCGACCTTGGCAAGGTAGCGCTCTACCCCTGAGCTACACCCGCTCATTATACACCTTAATAACTCACAAACACAATCTAAAACTACAAAAGTTATCCGGGTTGTTATTGTTTTTCTGTATTAGTTGCTAAATGTATAAATAGTAAAATACAAAATAGGTAAGAAATATCAAGCACAAAATGACTAATTGCGAAATTATTTTTCCTTTGCATTTCTTATCCAACGGGTGCTGCGCAAAAGTGGAGCATAAAGGTCCTCTTCCATAGGTATTACTACTTTCTGTTCTTCTTCTAAAGTTGGAGTTCTATTAAGGAAAGAAATTTTTGGGGCGTCTTTAATAATAGCTAAAGGGGTCTGTTCATTACCTTCTCCCATAACGAAAACTGCAGAAGTAGCCAAAGAATCAAGAATATTAACTTGGGTAACTCGGAGCGGTTGCCCGCATAAATCAGGTTTATTTAGAACTCATTGCGGGTTTGAATTTTTACGAAATAAAACCATTATAGCCTTGTATTTAAAAGGTTTGTAGATATATTGAGTATTCATTAATTTTATTTAAGTAACCAAATAGAATGAGCAGAATTAGACGATACAACAAGCTTCCTACTGTTTTGAGAGAAGATGAATTTAACGAATTTGTCTTACCGCATCTTAAAAAAGGCACACGTGGTCCAAGTAAAAAGATATCATTTTTCAAATTATTTAATTACATTCTTAAACTCATGCATACTGGTTGCCAATGGGAACAGATACCAATAGACAAAAATAAAGACGGCATGCCAGAAATTCACTATACTAATATCTATAATGCTTTTAAGTTCTGGGTTAAGCACGGATGCTTTGATAAGATTTTCGAAGCTTCGGTGGCAAGGTTATTTAAAGCTGGAATGCTTGATACTGATATATTACATGGTGATGGTACTTGTACTTCTGCTAAAAAAGGGGTGACAACTTAGGGTATAATGGTCATAAACACACTAAAGGAGACAAGGTTGTACCGTTTTGTGATAGAAACTGCAATGTTATTGCGCCTTTTGTTACTGCTCCGGGTAATAGGAATGAAGGAATCCTGCTTACTCCTGCAATATCAAACTTAAAAAAGATTGTAAAACTAATAGGTATAGATCTCAAGGAAAGTACCATGAGCTTAGATGGTGTATATAATTCACGTAAAAATCGTAAAGCAATTTTTAATCTTGGCATGACTCCTAATATGCCAGAGAATAAAAGGAGTCGCAAGAAATCTAAGCGAGGAAGAAAGCAAACTTTTTGCCGGAAAATCTTTAAAGAAAGGTTTAGAACGATAGAGAGAATATTTGCCTGGGAAGATAAATTCAAACGGTTGTTACTGAGATTTGAATTCCACAGCATAAACCATTATGCTCTGAAAACTATAGCCTACAGCATGGTTAACCTGCGGCATTTTTGTGGATAACGGCTAAGCATGGATTAAACAAGGTGCGGATGAAGCTAAAGGGAGAATACTGCCCAAATTGCCAAAAATTAAGCAATTTGATTATAAAATCATCAAAAATTCCAATACAAAAGCTGCAGTTCCAAAATCTTATCGACGAGAATAAAAACCCACCCGTTTTTAAACTATGAAACCAGCAATGAGTTCGTTAAATGGTAGGTAAATTACAAATAAAACTGTTAAAGAGTTGTTTTATTAGAGGTTGGCTGTATGTTTTGCTTGCCACACAATAGTTCCTGACACGGCTTTTAAACACATAAAAAAAGCCGTTTCGCTTTAGTGAGAGCAAAACGGCTTTGATTATTATAAGTGATATCTAAAAATATGTTATTTTTCACCAGTTGTAAGTTTCTGATACTCTTTGCTTAATCCTTGGACAGCAAATATCCATAGGATCACTATGACAAAAAATACACCGGCAAAATAAGGAGTTGCCTCAGCAAACGTATATGTCGGTAACAGAATAAAGAAAGTTGACTGGATTATGCCACCACCAGATTTCCCAAATCTACCACCTATTACATCCACGGCCGCTTTACCCTTGGTTTTCATTTCGTCATCAAGAGGTATATAAGCCATTTCTTTTGTCGAATCAAATAATGAATATTTTGTTGCCTTACTAAGCACATTCTGTGCTGTGCCAATAATCACGGCAAGAGCTAGAGGACCTGTACCAAAAAAGGCTGCAAAATATAAGCCTATGGTTTGATCAAATATAATAAAAGAGAAAAAACCAATTCCGGTAACAAGGATCATTAGAGGAGTAAATATAGCCGCTGTTGCCCAAGATACCCTCCTTAAAATGTTACTACCTACAAGCATAAAGATAATAGCTGCAACACCTTGGTATGCTTGGAAATTACCCATAAACATGGTATATGCTTCTTTTGTAGGGTATAATTCTCTAAGTTTAGCTTTCCACACGCCTTCAACTAAATTGATAGATATACCATAAGCTAGGATTAAAGTTACAAGAAGCCCTAGATATTTTGAAGTAAATATCATTTTAAAGCTTTCACCTAGTGATAACTTTGTTTTTTTCTTCTTAGGTTTACCAGCCGCTTCTCCTGAATCATAAAGGCGCGGATCGGTAAGTACATTTTTATTCATCCAGAAATAGAAAAACATAACAAGGATGTTACTAAAAATCACAATACATATTACAGGAATAAAACGATGTTCCTCTGCAACTATATTGATCTCTGAGCTAAGCAGATAACCAAGAGTAGCAGCAACTAAAGGCAAGGAAAAATTACCGAGCAACCCAAACATTGAGTAAAATCTTTTTGCTTCACTTGTTTTTGTAATCTGATTTGCAAATTGCCAGAATAACAAGCTAAGCATCATACTACCGTATAACTCAGATATAGCATAAAAGGAAGCTATACTCCACTGCCCACAAATACGGATAAACCACTTAAGATTAGGATATTCTATTACTAATCCTTCAATAGTTTGGTGATTTGGATGAAAAAATTCTGGGTATGGATACAAAACGAACGCAAAAAATACTAAATATAACGAAAAGAACCATGCAATAGTATAAAATACCTTTTGCGGACTCATTATGTTACAGAGCTTGGCATAAACCACCATCATGATAACCGCTGACGGCAGAACTACATAAGTTTTTAGAAAGCTTATTGCTTCTGGACCTATTCCAGTTACAACAAAACCGTCTTTTATTGAGCGAAGAGTAGAATAATTAAAAAGAATACAGAACATCATCGCTGCCATCGGCAGAAATTTTTTATTCTCATGCCATTCAATAGGCCAAAACACTCTTCTTAATTCTGCGGTAAAGCTAGATTTTTGTGAATTTTCCATAATTAATATTAACGTTTTTAGTTAGACATAACTTTGGCCGCATAGTATATAAACTTCCTTAAAAAGTCAAGGATAAATATTAATCATTTTTTACCTTTGCTAAAATTGTAATCCAACCTTTTTTATCAAAAATTTTTTGAACTTCTACGCTGTTTTTTACATAAGAGTCGATTACTTCATCTGTTTGGTAATCTAAAAACCCGGAAATAATTAATTTCCCATTTTTGCTTAACAAAGAGCATATTGAAGGAGCTAATGTGATTAGCGGCGCAGCCAAAATATTACTAACTATCAAATCAAATTGTTTATTTCCTATGCTCGGAATCATCAAATTTTCAGAAGAATTGCGATAAAAACAAACCTTAGAACTATTAAATTGCTTATTAATTTCTGCTACTTCAATTGCTATTTCTTCAGTATCACAGGCCAAAACCGTTGCTTGTGGCCATATTTTCTCAGCGGCAAAACTCAATATTCCACTTCCAGTCCCAATATCATAAATTGCTTTAAAATCAAAATCTGACAATCCTTCCATAGCTTCTAAACATCCAGCAGTTGTTGGGTGATCCCCGGTACCAAAAGCCCTGGACGCTTCAAGAATAATCGGAATCGACTCAGTAGGACACTGGTTTAGCTGATGCAAGGCAGTTATAAAAAACTTACCAATACGAATTGGCACTAGCTGTTTCTGGTATTCAGAAACCCAATCTTTATCTTCTATAGTTGCAAAATTTATGTCTCCTATAATCTCTAGATTGTTTTGGACAGAAAAGTTTTGCAGTTTCTTAGCAAAAGATTGTTTGTGTAATTTTTTATCAAAGTAAACCTCCACATACCATATATCGTCATCAGCTGCTTCAATTGTTTTAGATTCCACTTCAAATGTACTAACACCTAAAATATCTTCTGGAAAAAATTTTTCGAAAGATTCTAAATACTTATATAGTGTACTAAAGTACACTATATAAGTGATTTTCGGTTGACTAAAAGGATTATCCATGATTTATATTCGAAAATAATTAACGCTATGAACTTTATAATTAGCAATAATTACCGTATTATTCAATAACTTAAATATTTAGGAGTGTTCACATGAGAAGTTTTAAAATTGCTGCTATTTCATTAATTACCATGATAACAACAACTGCTTTTGCCACAGGAGAAAAACAGCCACCTCAACCTTCAAATCAATCAACTGGCCAAGTGCAAACAACAGCTCCTAAACCAGCAGAAAATACTTTTAAACCTATAACTTCTCAAGTTCAAACCCAAAATTCTAGTACTATTAAGGAGCCCGCTGAATTTCAAAAAGTTGTAGACGAGTATAAAAGTTATGTAGCTAAAATTCCTGCGGAAGTTCGTGAGGAAATCATCACTTATCGAAAAGAAATAGCCAAAATCAATAAAGAAAAAAGGTTATTATACAGACAACTATCTCAGGAAGCTCAGAATTATTTAAAAACAGAACAAGATTACAAAAAAAGGCTTCCCCTAAATAGAAAATCTTTAATAAATGTGGAAACAATCGGTGAAAAAAATAATAAAAAATAATAGGAGTACGATATCAATTTGGTAATATGGTTAACTGTCAAATTCAAGGCACTTTAATTAAAAACGAAGAAATACACAATAATAATTTCTGCAGAGGTACTTAGTATTTTGTCCATAACATAACTAAAAACCAGTTATAGTTTGTTGGTTTATAAATTATTACTATTTGGGAAGCTTTAAGCTAAACCAACTTAAAGCTTCCACGTTATATTATTGTGATTACATGCTAAAAATTAGCCAATATTATAACGATTATATCATTAATATATACTTCTCTTTCCACTGAACTTTACCAGGAAGCCTAAAAAAGAACTCCCTATTTAAATACGTTTATTCAATTGTTCTATGAACTCTCATACAGTCACTTTCGTTGAATACATTATCTAAATCTTTTTCTACAGCCGAGAGAGAACCTTTAGGATACAAATACTCGATTATTTTATCTATAAACATTAATATTATAACCGATAAAACCGCTAAAAATGTTACTACAAATGCCATAATTTATCTCTAACCTTATTTAATAACAAAGCGACTTTTCAACATTAAAAATTTAGCACTTTGCCATAAATTTATTTTATCCCTGTTGTATTAACAAAAAGTAAATTACTATTTTCATTCTCAAGAATTTTTTAAAAATTGTAAATGTGCCTGTAGTAACATCCAAAAAGGTTGACAAAATTAAATCATTTATATAGAAACACGCTATTAAATTTAGAAATATTTTTTCATAAAATCACTAAATTAAAATGGATTTTAGTCTGTGAGTCTTAGATTAACTTTTACTGGGTCATTAGGATATAAACTGGCTGCAAGACTTGAGCTTCCTCATACTCCAAAAGCTTATGTATTATTTGCACATTATTTTACTGGTAATAAGGATATTACTGCCCTTAGTAGAATTGCACGGGCTCCTCATGAAGCAGAAATTGCTCTATTCCGATTCGATTATACTGGGCTTGGAGCAAGTGAAGGGGATTTTGCTAATACTAACTTTTCCTCAAATGTAAATGACTTAATAGCTGCAGCTGATTTTATGCGCAAAAACTTTGAAGCCCCACAAATTTTGGTAGGTCATAGCCTTGGTGGCACAGCAGCACTAGCAGCTGCTTCTAGTATTCCGGAAATCAGAGCTGTAGCAACAATTGGGTCGCCTTGCAATACTGTTCACGTTAAGAATAACTTTGCAGAACACCTCGACGAAATAAACGAAAAGGGGCAAGCAGAAGTAGTCTTAGGAGGCAGGAAATTTAATATCAAAAAGCAATTCTTAGATGATATTGCAAATCAGGATATGCCTACCAAGATAGCTAATCTGAAAAAAGCACTACTGGTTATGCACTCTCCTATTGACAAAATAGTAGGAATCGAAAATGCCCAAAAAATTTATGAATATGCCAAACACCCAAAAAGCTTTATCTCCCTTGATAAAGCAGACCACTTACTTATCGATTCTCCTACAGATAGTAAATATGTAGCTAGCGTTTTAGCAACTTGGGCTAGTAGATACCTACAATAACCTTTATAATTATTTTTATAGTTTTACCTGGATTTCCCCGTTTGTAGCTTTTATTAATTAAAAAACCGCTTGATCAAAAGCATAATCATTATTATGATGTGAAAAAATTTGTAAAAATAAAAACTTAACTTACTGATTAACTAAATAAATAATAATATGAAACAAATATTATGCGCTATCATGGCAATTTTTCTATTATCTTCTTGTAAAAACGCAAAAAAAACTCTTGGGTTAACTGAAAATATACCAGATGAACTTCAGGTAACAAAAGCAAAACCTCTTGAAGTACCACCGCATTTCAACTCCTCAAAAACTGTTAAAACAGATGCACAAAAACAACCTAAGGGTAACCTTACGCCAGCTGAAAAAGCAGTAATTCAGGAAATAGATAAAGAGTAACAAAAAATTCTCATATAAAAATAAAGCAGTTTTTCTTAAGAAAAAGCATGTTCTAATATTCGCAAAGATATTTTTTGCCCCTTTTAGCGAAGTAATTACTGCTAACTAATTAGTATTATATTATTTAGCTGAATATTGAAAAACGTATATAAGCCAATATTGGTGCGGTCGAGAAGATTTGAACTTCCACTCCTTATCAGAACAGCGACCTCAACGCTGCGCGTCTACCATTTCGCCACGACCGCAAAAACTCAACTGCTTTATAACAAAAAACTTCCTATAAATCAACCCACAAATTCATGTTGGAAAGCCACAAACTGACATAACTGGCCTATAACTACTTCGTAACACAAGCTGTTATAGGTCGATTAATACAGCAATCAACTCATTGTTCTAACAAGTTCAGTTATTTTTTTGCGGCTTTGAGAATTTTTAATTTCACTAAAAGCTTTAATTAATGTGATAATTTCCTTTTCTGATATAGGATTCTTATCATCAACAGTATATTTTTCACTATCTTCAGCAAAAACATTACTGACTACGTTATTAGAATCATTCTGTTCAAAAAAGTAACTTACAGGTACTTTTAAGAATTTAGCAAAAGTAAATAATTTACCACTAGAAATACGATTTAAAGCTTTTTCATATTTTTGTACTTGTTGAATACTGACATCAACTGCAGCACCCAGATCCTGTTGGCTAAGGCCCAGCATTATCCTTCTTGTTTTTAAACGCTTACTGACCAGACGGTCTACGTCATCTGCCCTTCCCTTACTTTCTTTTTTGTAATTACTATTATTGTCTGACATTTTTTGATAAACACCTTAAAAATTAAAACCAACTATTGCGCCAACTCTTTGACACATTAAGAAAAAATAACCATGAGTTAAGTTAAGCATCTTCAATAATTCTCAGCAATTGGTTTAATGATTTTTAGTAAAGAAATAAATGCAGAATTTAACAAATAATTGCAATATTAACACGCATAACACCTCTAATAGCATTAGAGAAGGCTCATATTTTGAAAAAAACGTCTCACTAGGCAATTTTTTTGGCACATAATTATCTAATACCGTTACCTGATTTAACTCCGTTTTTGATAAAATTCTACCTACTGGATCAATAAATGCACTTATACCATTATTTGCCACGCGGAGCATTGGCAAACCGTTTTCAATAGCACGCATTCTGCTGATTTCAAGATGTTGATAAGGACCCGAAGAATTACCAAACCAGGTATCGTTTGTTACATTAACAAGCACGTCAACAATTTGATTAGACACTCTAACTTCATGAGGAAAAATTGCCTCATAACATATTAAAGGCCAAATAGCAAGATCAAATTTTTGTATAATTACAGATTTTCTTGTACCTTCCGTATAGTCCATTAAACCGTAAGTGATTTTTTTTAAGGGTAAAATATTTTTAAATGGTATATATTCTCCAAAAGGAACTAAATGCGCTTTATGATATTCAAATATTTTGTCTGCATGACTATTTATGCCTATTAAGGAAGAGTATAACTCCAGTTCGCCATTTGTTTTATTATTATCACTTACCCCCCCTGTTAACAGGATTTGTTCATCATTTGAAAAAACAGACAAAATCGCCTGCATTACCGGTTTAATGTGATAAGGTACAGTCAAAGCTGCTTCCGACCAAATTATTAGATTTGGATTACCCTCTTTCTTTGAAAGTTCAACATGTGTATCCAAATTCTGCCAGAACTCTTCTGCTTCCCATTTTGCAGTCTGAGGAATTGAGGGCTGCACAAGCCTTGCTGATATATTAGTATATTCGGTAGGATTCGCTTCTAATCTTAGATAACCATAAATTGCAATAAAAATTAATACAATTACACAAGTTATTATTCTTGTGTAAAAATCTTTTTTTTCAGTATTAGCTTTAGCCAAAAGAAAATTATACGGGCTAGAAGCAATATAAACTACAACAAAACTAAGACCAAATATACCAAAAATACTAGCGCCTTGTATTAATATAAGCCAATTTGAGAAAGCATAACCAATTAACGCCCAAGGTAATCCTGTAAATATCCAGGAAATTATCCATTCTATAAAAACCCAAATACAACAAAAAAAGAAATGATAAATTTTACTATCTCGTAGTTGCCAGGAAATTAAGGCAATTATAGAAATAAAAACTGCCATAAAAGCAGGAAGACCAAATAAAGCAAAAGGAATCGCCCACCAAAATTGATCTATGTAGACACTCAAGGCAAAGCTTATCCAATATAGGCTAGATAAATAGAAACCAAAACCAAATATATATGCAAATTTGATAGCTTCAAATCTGGTCTTTGAAATTTTAATTTGAGCGATTAGTAATGATATACAAAATATTCCAGGTAAAAAAAATACCGGTGCAAAGCATAACCCGCAAATTATTCCAGCAAACAAAGAAAGTAGCTTATTTGATAATGTCATTAAAGAATTTGTAGATTTATTCATTTGAGTATATAAAATAGCATTTATTGCTGTTTTGAAAATAAAAAAAGAGGTTCTAAATGAAAGAAGTTCAAACTGAATTATTAAAAGGTAAAAAAGGAATAATTACAGGTGTGGCTAATAATCTATCAATATCATGGGCAATAGCACAACTTGCGAAAGCTCATGGCGCGGAGATTGCCCTTACTTACCCGAGTGAAATTTTTCAGAAAAGGGTCGTATCGCTTGCAGAAGAAATTGATTGTAAATTCATTTTAGAATGTGATGTAACAAATGAGAAATCCATGGATGACCTATTTAAATCCGTTAAGGACAAATGGGGGAAAGTTGATTTTCTGGTACATGCTATTGCGTTTTCCGATAAGGAAGAATTACGAGGCAGGTATATTGACACTTCATTAGCCAATTTCTTAAATGCAATGAACATTTCTTGCTATTCTTTAACCGCCCTTGCTAAAAGAGTAGAACCTCTTATGTCTGACGGCGGTAGTATTATTACCCTTAGTTACTACGGGGCAGAAAAAGTTATACCGTACTATAATGTTATGGGACTTGCAAAAGCAGCTTTAGAGACAAGTGTAAAATATCTAGCTAATGATATGGGATCACATAACATCCGGGTAAATGCTATTTCAGCAGGGCCTATTAAAACTCTTGCTTCCAGTGCTATTGGCGATTTCAAAACAATGCTAAAAATACACGCTGATACTTCTCCTCTTAAAAGAAATACAACCCAGCAAGATGTTGCAGGTGCAGCACTTTACATGCTCAGCGACCTTAGTTCTGGGGTAACAGGTGAAATTCAATATGTTGACTGCGGTTACAATATTATGGGAATGAGTTTTAACCAATTATAAGGAAGTACTGCCAAAATATATTTACAAATAAAACGAGCTAGTAGGAGAACACCATGATATTAGTAAGTGTGATATTATGTAATATTCACTAGCTTGAAAGTTAATTACGGGTGAATATATTAAAATCAATTTTTATTGAAAGATAAAATAGAATATACAAACATAATTACAGCATAATATAATTCACCCATTAAATTTATAAAAATCACCACCGAAAACGATAATTTAACTAAAGTCACTATTAGCAATTTTACTTTCTGTATTTACACAACAGGTTCAACTATAATTTAGTATTCTGAGTTCAGTAATTTATCAGCTTCAGTATCCGAAATCCATTTTTTCTCTTTTCCCAAAACTTCAAACTGCAATTGAGCAATATTTTTATTTAGCACCTCTTTTTCGTCTAAAGCCTTTGTGTATTCAATACCTATAAATTCAATATTACGTTGCTTTGCAAATTCAGCGACTGATTCAAGATTTTTAGATTTATCGTCCATAAAAACGATTCTTTTAGGTATAATTTTGACGGAGGTTAAGAAAGCATCTAGAACAGCACCTTTTTTTCCCGTCTGATCAACAAACAATACACCTTCTTTATACACAGGACTAGCATCATTTGAATCTTTCATTAAGGGCTTTAAGTTAATGTCCTTCAAATCTGGCCAAGATTTATAAAAATAATAACCATGGCTCTTTAATTCGGATATACGCCAATTTTCAGTATTAGGGATTAAACCAAATTTCCCTGTTGCGCAGTTTGTTAAAGCTAATACTTTGATGTTATTTGTCTGCAAAGTTTTTATTAAGTTAATCATTTTTGGATCGACAGGTTTATTTTTCCTTGCAAGCAATATAATACTAGTAACATCTTGTATTTCATCTTTGCCGACCCGCTGTTTTAATTGTTTGACTAATTCTTTACAAGCATCTGCATTTTGTGATCTTAATATTTTATCATCAGGATACATTAACACGTCATCAACGTCAAAAATAACAAGAGTATCGGTGTCAATGGACGTTAGTATATTCTCAACAACTTTTGTATCTTTTGTTTGTATAATTTCTGCAAAACCAATATTGTGAAAACATGTTAAAATTATAAAAATAAAACTTACAATTTTTTTCATTTTTAGATACCTTTTTTATTCTTGTTTAAAATATTTGAAATTGTTATTTTTGCAATAGACTATGACCATCATTCCTTTCATCTTAGCGATATCCGCTTTAATAACCACTTTTCTCCTTTATAAATACGTAGCTAATAAATCAAAAATAAACTTGCTAGAAATTTTATTAGATGAGAAAAATAAAACATTACAAGATTTAACCATTAAGTACGAAGATGCTATTAATGAAAAGATCGAAAACATCAAATATATTGAGCAAATATCAGCTAAAGTTCAACAGCAGGAAAAATTAATAAGCGATTTTGAAAACATTACTAAAAAATCTCAGGAACTAACAAAAGCTGCATTGTTTGAGCTAGGAAATGATTTATCAAAACAGCTTATAAACCTCCACAAAACAGAAACTGAAGGTAATCGCAAACTGTCAGAGGAAACTATCAAAATCACTGCTGAAAAGTTTAACAGCGAATTTGAAAGAATAGTTAATATGGTTGGTTCTCTTAAGCGTGATATTGAAAAATCCCAAGATACTGTTGATCTGATTAAGAATTCTCTACTTTCACCGTCTGGTGCTGGCAAATTAGCAGAAATTACCTTAGAAAATATACTGAAAGCTTCTGGTTTAAAGAACGGTTTAGATTTTTCTATGCAATATAATCTAAATACGGAAAATAACAATACACTAAGGCCAGATGCTGTAATTTTCCTACCTTCGGATAATATTATGATTATCGATGCCAAGGCTTCGAAGTTTTTAATAGATGAATCGGAAGATACCAACCGATTAGTAAAAACTATGAATTTTCACTTAAAATCCCTAGCTGGGAAAGATTATACTAAGGGTATAAAGTTAGATACCAATTTAGCTAGCAGAAGAAAATATGCAAATGTTATAACACTTATGTTTTTGCCTAGTGAACATGCAATCGAAAAAATAGTTGAAGCCGATAGTGAATTCCTAAATAAAGCTTGGAATTTAAATATTTTCCCAGTAGGCCCTGCCGGTCTTATGAATATGTTATCATTTGCTAAATTCCAAATTGCTGAAAATTTAATGCTCCATAACAACTTAGAAATTATTGAAGAAGTAAAAAAACTTATTAATTCCATTTCTTCTCTGGCTGAATATTCAGCAAAACTGGGATCTAATATATCGAGCTTAGTCGGAAATTATGATAAATTCGCCGCTTCATTTAATAGAAATTTTTTATCAAAAGCAAAAAATATATCTAATTTAGGGGTAGAATCTGATTTCAATAAAAAGCAAATCCACTTGCAAAGATATCAATTAATTACCGGAAAATCTGAAGTGCTAGAACTTAAAGAAGAAGAGTTAAAGAAAATAGGATCTACTCACAAGCTTTCAGGATAATTAAGTAAAACCCATCTATAAGTAGCTAATAAACATCAGTGCTAAATTTATGAAAAACTTAAATTTCAAAATTGCTAAAGCTAGGGGTGAACATATAAAAGAAATTAATCAATTAATAATTAGATCTATAATTGAGATATGCGTTGCTGACCATAAACATCAGTATGTTTTGATTCAAGATTGGATTTCTAATAAAACCCCTAAAAATATAGCTACTTGGGTAAGCAATAATTATGCATATATAGCTATTAGCAAAAGTCATACCGTTGTTGGATTTATAATGATGAGTAAAAAAGGCGAAATCTTGTTAAATTACATACTTCCTGGTTACGTAAAAATGGGAATAGGGAAAGCTTTGTTAAATAAGCTAATACAGGTTGCAAAACGATCTAAAATAAAAGAACTTACAGTAAATAGCACTATTACTGCAAAACCATTTTATAGAAAAAATGGCTTCATTCAACTTATTGATGGTAAAGTTAAGAAACAAGATTTAATGCTTAAGGTAATATAGTTAAGTTCTTCTTAATTAGAACTTTCTACATAATCTAATGGTGCAGTAAAATGCCGTAAAGAACCTGTATCCTCTATAATTCTCATGCCTTTAATCTTATGCTTGATTTTAGTAATTTTTTCAAAAATACCTACTACATAATCAATATGCTCTTTACCATAAACTCTCCTTGGTATAGCAAGTCGAAGCAATTCTTTCTGAGACGTCTTACCGTTTTTTCCAAACATTAATGACCCAATTTCACAACTTCTAATTCCTCCTTGAATATAAAGCTCTACCGCTAATGCATGACCTGAGAACTGGGTAGGTATTATATGTGGAAGAAATTCCTTTGCATTAACATATATCGCATGCCCTCCTACTGGGGTTAATAATGGTATACCTAGCTTTAATAATTCTTGGCTTCATGATTGTACCTGTTCAATTCTATGCTGTAAATAATCTAATAGAAGACCAGATAGGACACCTATAGCTATCGCATCTAAATCACGGCCAGCTAAACTACCATAAGCTTTAAACCCGTCATGTAGAATTACTAATTCCTCAATTTTTTTGCTAAATCAGAATTGTTTGTAGCTATCCAACCGCCGGCATGCACGATTGCATTCTTTTTAGTGCTCATTGTCATTCCATCAACATATGAAAAAATTTTGCGTGCTATATCTTTTATAGAATAATCAGCATAATAACTTTCACGTCTTTTAATAAAAAAAGCATTTTCAGCAAATCTACATCCATCAATAAAAATAATTTATTATACTGGCGAGCTAACTTACTAACTGCTTTTATGTTATTTAAGCAAACAGGTTGTCCACCATTTGTATTATTAGTAATTGTAAGCATTATCCACGGTATAGCTTTATTATTACTTTCCAACAATTTCTGTAGTTTATCTATATCCATATTACCCTTAAAATTATCGTCAGATTCATTAACCAAATCTAGTTTTTACCTCCATTATATTCAATATGAGCCCTTGTAGTATCGAAATGGCCATTACTAGGTATAATTTTGCTCCTACTTGATAAAAAATAGAAAATAAGATTTTCTCTACTGCCCTTCCCTGGTGCACAGGGTAAATATATTGGAAATTTGTGATATAGTTAATGACGTTATAAAAATTGTGATAGGATGCAGATCCAGCATATGATTCATCACCGGCAATTAACCTTGCTGTTTGTTTAGTACTCATTGCACCTGTTCCAGAATCAGTCAAAAAATCAACCATTACGTGATCAGATTTAAGGTTAAACAAATTATAATTGGCTGCCTTGATCCAATTTTGCCTATCATTATTTTGATGAAATCCTAATTGGTTCAATAGTTTTATTCTAAATGGTAGAAACATAATTACTTCTTCTACTATTTTAATACATCACTTTAATAGGTTTCAAAGGGTTTTATTTAAAATTAGATAGTATCTAAACTCTTCTCTTCCTTTTTAGGATTATAAATTTTCGCTATATTATTTTTTTAACATCGTTAGCTAAAACTATTAAAATATGAACCAAGATTTAACGGTACAGTGTTTTTATAGCAGCATAAAAGGTTAAGAATAAACTAAAAGAAAATAGCTTGTCACAGTTCTTGGGCTATTAACTCTCTGAAGAAGATTCCGTTTCACCATCAGGTAAATTTTCACCTAATGGCTTTAAGGGGGCATTTAAGTCAGGAACCGTTATTACCTCAAACCAGGTACTGCGGAAACGAAATGTAATAAAGGATTGAGATTCCAAAGTTTTTCCCTCCTTGCCTGATAAATCATCATCCGAAGTATTGCAGTCCCTACCTATATCCTGATCAGAAACACTTCTTAATTCTGATATAACTTTTTCTGCCCAGTTGTATAATTTTTTACTTTGTTCTTCAGTTGCTTTACCACCTACCATTAAGTAATAGATCTCCCACATATGATCTAAATTTGCTTCTTCTTTTTTCTTTGCCATGTATAAACTTCTTTAAAAGCCCTAATAATTTATTTTAATTTACAAAACAAGGTTTCATCTTTAGTTTATTAACTTTAGATTAATTAGTATAGCCCATTAATAAATTGTAAATTACCAGCCTAGAGTTAAAATATTATAAAGATTAAAAAGTTAGCCATTTAGGATTTAAATAAATATTTTACTTAAAGTATTTTACAACTCAAGAAATAAAAAAGAAAAACACATGATCTTAGCATAAACTTTTAGTTATTTTTGTTTTTAAAGCCATCACAGCATGGTTTTTGGTTATTTCAGGAAATAGTTCCTTCGTAAAGGTTAGCATCTCGAGCTTCCCATTGAGAAGAAACTGTACTTCCACAATATCTCCGCCTCCATAATTAGCAATATTGGTAATATTAGCTATATGATTTCCATTAAGGTCAACCACCTTTAAGCCTTTTAAATCTTCGATATAAAACTCATCTTCGGTTAAGATTGACGGTAAATTACTTCTTAAGCAGTAAAGGAATTTTTTAATAAATCTCTCTGCTTCCGTTCTACTATGGCAATTATTCAAACTGCAAATGAGAGTTCCGTCTGGTTTAACTCTGATAATTTTTAGCTCAACCGTGGTGTTATCTTGGTCAAATACTGGTAAATTTACAATATTCCCAGCGGGGTCGGTAAAGGATTTAACTATCACATGACCCTTTATACCGTGTGCTGAGGAGATAACTCCTACTATAATTAATTTGTCATCTAGTATATTTTTATCAGCAACTAATTGATCGGACATTTAAAAACTACTATTATGAACTTATTGCCAATCCGGCCTTTATAAGGCCACAAAGATTGTATAACTTACTATAGCTAAAAATTAAAGAGATATCATGAAAAAGTTTATTCTGTCGTTAATTGGTGTAATTGCTATTTTTTTAGCCGTAGTGGGGAGTTCTATCTATCTAACAGATTATAATAAGATCTATAAAGATTTTGTTAGCAGTGCTAAAATTGACGTTAAGGACATTAATCAGGTTAATTACAGGATCAAGCAATTTCCTTCCCCTTCATTAATAATAGATGAAGTCAAACAAGAAGGAAAAATTGAACTTAAAAATATCAACATTAGATTCTCTTTATTATCAGTTTTAAGTTTCAGCCATAAGGTTTCTGATATAGAAATTGGCCAAGCAATAATCCACCTATCTAATGATGATGTAAATTATATAGATCACGATGAATTTATTGGTGAGCTAATAAAAAAAGAAGCCCTTACTATGTCAGCTAGGATTGATAAATTGATTTTTGTTGAATCAGATAAGGATATACCATTTACTATAGAAAATTTTGTTTTTTCAGGCAATAAAAAAGGAGCAGAATTTACCGGTGAAATAGCCTCTATCGGTAGTGTAAAAGGTAATTTCATTAACAATGCTAGCCAAATTAACTTTAACCTTGACGTTACTAATCCAGAACACAGCCTAAAGCTTCAGGAAATATACGAAAATTCTGTTTTAAAGAGCGGAAAAATGGAATTGGTAACTGGATCTTTGGTTACCAAATTTTTAGCATTGTTACCGGATTTTGCCAATTTGTCTGATAAATTGTCTTTTAATCAAAAAATAAAAATCACTTTAGATATTTTGCCTGTAAATAATTGGCTTAATCTTAAAAATATTATAATTCAGTCTGATTCTATTGCTGGTACTGGAGAGATAGCATTTAGTAAAAATAATCAGGATATTAATAATGTCCAAATCAATTTCAGTAAACTAGACTTAGGAAATTTGAGTAAAAACAACGATCCTGATAAACCAAGCATTAATTTATACTCTTCGAGCAATAAGAACAAATTCAGTCTGAATAAAAACCAATTAAGAGCAAATATTTCTGCAAAACAGATAATATTCAGCCCTAAGAATCTTGTAACGGATGTTAATTTGGATTTCTTCATTCAGAATGGAGAAGGTAAAGTTGAAGATTTTTCCGGTACTTTTGATCAAGGAGGTGGTTTCAAGATTAAAGGGGTCATTTCTGAAAATTCTTTCCGGAGTCTTTTTAATGGCGTAATTGCCTTGACACATAAAGACCTTAACGATCTAATTGAAATCTTAGGTGGAGCGGAATTAAGATCTGAAAGTTATATTCCATATAGCCTTGTATCTAATGTTCAGTTGAGCTCGGTAGAAATCTCAATGCAGGATTTGTTACTAAAAACTAACGATACTGAAATTTCTGGTTTCTTTTCAACTAAATTTATAGGTGACTCGCCAAGAATTAATGCTGATTTAAAAATTGCCAAAGTTAATTTAGACGAGAAAAATTTTCCAGCTTTTAATCATTTGTATAATTATGCTATAGAGCTAACCCAAGATTCCAAAAAAGAAGATTATTTAAGTAAATTCATTCCGCTACGAACAATAAATTCTATAAGTAATTACAATATAAGCGTAGATCAACTTGTTGCTAAGGGTTCATTATATAAAAATGTCAACTTTAATCTTAATTTATTACCGGGGAAAATTAAACTAGAGAATTTATCATTAAATGACGGTAAGAACCATATTGACGCAACCATTGAACTTGTTACATCTGCACTAAAACCATCTTTTGGAATGACAATTCATGGGGGAGCTATCGAGGTTGATTTCTTGTCGCCTCGTGCTATTTCTGAATTAAGGCAATACATTTTAGCAAATTATGCTTTGGACAAGGTTGATCTTAATATGAACTTTATGCTCGATAAACTTTATCAAGGAGATTTTTCTCTTGATAGGGTTATTTTTAAAGCTAAGAATAACAAAGCTTTATTTGAGATTAATAAGTTTGATGCAGACATATTCGGCGGCCGAATGTCTTCTTCTGGCAGTATATTACTTGATCCCTATACAATAAATTTTGTATATGCCTTGAACTCAGCAATTATTCCGGAAATTAGCAAATTCATGCCAGTAGGAGTTCTTGACAGCGGTGGTGTAATCAGTGCTAATGGTATGTGGTCTACAAATGGTAATTCGCTTGAAGAGCAGCTATATAATTTATATACAAAGTCAGACATTCTTGCTAAGAATATAACTATAAACAATTTTTCCATTGATAATCTAATACAGGCTGTCAGTAGTCCAAACTACAACCTTAAATCTTTTAAAGATGATTTAAAAGAGGCAATATTAACAGAAAAAACTGAAATTAGTGAATTAAAAGCCGCTGTAGAACTCGTAAAAGGCCTCTTTACTCTCAAGGATATAGGATTTAAAACCAAGTATACGGCCGCTGCTGCATCAGCTAGTTTTAATTTATATAATCTAGATATTGACCTTATTTCAGTGTTTTCGTTTTATTTATCCAAGCCTGCTCCTGGAAGAAGTTATGCCGATTCTACCCCTGCTAAAATTGCTCTTAAAGCTACAGGTAATTTATTTGCTCCAAAAAAAGAAGCAGACACTAAAGAATTAGAAGATCTGTTGAGTGCTATTGCGACAGCAAAAAAGAACTAGAAACTATCGATAAATACTGTTATTTACAATTACGATATTTTGTAATTTGCATAGCAGGCACGCTAAGTCTTGATAAAATATTATTATTCAGTTTTTAGAATTTTGTATATTATCGTAACTTAAACCCTTATGAATCTTTGTTTTTGTAATAAATGTCTATTAAAATTTGGAAAAGCCTCAGGATATAGGGAATTAAAAATATATATTTTTAGGGAAAAATAATGTATATTGTAATTAAGAAATATCTATTTATTATATGAAAAAAAATTATTTGCCCAAAAAGATAAGGCAGAAAAATTACGTATTAATGGCGATAATTTTTTTTATTATTTTCTTGATATACGCAGTTACTATAGTAAAGCTTTCGGCTTAGTTTAGAACCGGTGGAATAATATTAAGACCTTACTTGATTTGCTGCAGCGTAATTGCTATCATGGCCAGACTTTTTAAATATTATGTATTATCAAAATAACCATGTACAGTGTTTTTTGTAATGTTTTGCCTATTGTTTTGATTGCTCTTATTGGAAGTTTTATAAGAAAGAAGTGGCTTATTTCTGATGAATTTTGGCGTGGACTAGAGAAATTATCTTTTTATATTTTATTCCCGGCTGTCTTGTTTGGTAGTACTTATAGGCTTGAATTAGCAGCTACCCAATTTTTTCGATTAGTTATTGCTCTGGTAATCTCAAATTTAATAGTTTCTGGCCTTGTAGTCTATCATCAAACGAAACAAAATTACGATAAAGCTCAATTTACTTCATTATTTCAGGGTGCTACCAGATATAACAATTATATTTTCTTTGCTCTGAGTTCTGCTTTATTTGGAGAAAACGGGTTGTCAGTAGTAGCGAGTATCTCGCCCTATATGATAGTGCTCACTAATGTTACAGCAATCATGTGCTTTGTTTATTATCTACCTCTAGAAAACGGAGGTGCTTCTAAAAGGCAAAGTATGGTCCTAATGATGAAATCTATTATAACTAATCCTTTTGTTATTGCTAGCTTAGTCGGTTTTGCGTTTAACTATTTCAAAATTGATTTAAATATGGGAATTGAAAAAACAATTGACAGTATAGCTAATTCGGCTTTAACAATTGGCATATTAATAGTTGGTGCTAGCTTAAAGTTTAAAATTAATCCTGATCATATGAAAATAATTATTTCTGCAAGCTTTATTAAACTTATTATTACCCCAGTAATAACTTTTATAATTTTATGGATTATGTCAATTAGCGGTATAGCAAAATCTGTAGGAATTTTATTTAGCTGTCTGCCATGCGCAAGCTCTGCCTATATATTATCGAGACAACTTGGTGGTGATCCGGAGACAATGTCATCGATAATTACTTCTACTACTGTATTTTCTATCTTGTCATTATCTATACTTGTGTATATCCTCGCGTAGCGATGATGTAGTTAAATTAATTTGTATATATTAAAATGGATAAAAAACATTCACCCGATTATATAAAAGCTTTAGAATATCATGAAAAAGGTCAGCCTGGGAAAATTGCTTTAAAACCTACAAAACATCTTTTAACTCAACATGATCTGTCTTTGGCCTATTCTCCGGGAGTGGCAGCACCTTGTCTTGAAATTAAGAATAATCCAGATGATATATATAAATATACTGCACGTGGTAATACGGTAGCAGTAATATCCAATGGTACAGCTGTTTTAGGTCTTGGCAATTTAGGAGCAGCAGCTTCCAAACCCGTCATGGAAGGAAAAGCGGTATTATTTAAGAAATTTGCCGATATTGATTGTTTTGATATAGAAGTAGATACAGCTGATCCTGAAGAATTCATTAACACAGTAAAGCATCTAGGATATAGCTGGGGTGGAATTAATTTAGAGGATATAAAAGCTCCTGAGTGTTTTATCATCGAAGAAAGGCTTAAAGAATTAATGGATATCCCGGTTTTTCATGATGACCAACATGGAACTGCTATAATTACTGGAGCCGCTCTAATTAATGCAGTTCTTCTGACAAAAAGAAAAATGTCAGAAATTAAGATGGTAGTAAATGGAGCAGGAGCAGCAGCTATGTCTTGTATCAACCTTGCCATATCTCTAGGAGTCAATAAAGATAATATTATTCTTTGTGATACTCAAGGCGTTATATATAAAGGACGTGCAGAAGGAATGAATAAGTGGAAAGAAGAAAAGGCCATTGATACTCCTCATCGTACATTAAGCGAAGCAATCAAAGGTGCAGATGTATTTTTGGGACTTTCAGTCAAAGGAGCTATGACAAAGGAAATGGTAGCTTCAATGACTAAAAACCCGATAATTTTTGCTATGGCCAATCCTGATCCAGAAATTACACCTGAAGATATAAAATCGGTCAGGAATGATGCAATAATTGCTACTGGCAGATCAGATTACGATAATCAAGTAAATAATGTAATGGGTTTTCCTTATATTTTTAGAGGAGCTCTCGATGTTAGAGCTACTTGCATTAACGAAGAAATGAAAATAGCAGCCGCTTACGCCTTAGCAGAATTAGCTAGAAAACCCGTGCCAGGAGAGGTTTATCGTGCTTATAATAGCAGTAGGAAAACATTTGGTCCTGATTACATTATTCCCGTTCCTTTTGATCCAAGGTTAATTACTACTGTTCCAGTAGCTGTAGCACAAGCTGCACTTAAAAGTGGTGTAGCAAAAATTAAGGAACTTAATATCAAAAAATATAGGTCAGAACTTGCAAACAGGTTAAATCCTACCTCGAATTATATGCATTTTGTATTTGATAAAATCACCCATGATAAACCTAAAAGGGTGATTTTTGCAGAAGGTGAAGAGGAAGAAGTAATAAAAGCAGCAATGATGTTACGTGATGAGCATTACGGAAGCCCAATTCTCGTAGGAAGACACAGTAAAATTGATCCCATTGTCCAAGCCTTAGGGGAAGGATATTCCCTTGAAAATATTACAGTTATGAATGCTGCAATCAATAATAATTTGAACAAATACATAGATTATCTTTACAAAAAGTTACAGCGCAAAGGATATTTATATAGAGATTGTGCAAGGCTTGTTAAATCTGATAGAAACATTTTTGCTGCTTGTATGATGGCTTGCGGAGATGCTGACGCTATGGTGACAGGCCTTACAAAAAGTTATTACGACAGTATAGATGATATATCGAAAGTAATCATGCCTAAAAAAAGCAAAAGAATTATTGGATATTCTATAATGCTATCTCGGGAACATAATATAATCTTTGCTGATAATACGGTTTGTGAATTACCTCAAGCAGAAGATTTAGTAGAAATTACTCTGCAGACAGCAGAAGTAGCTAAATCTATGGGATATACTCCAAGAATTGCTATAGTGTCTTTTTCCAATTTTGGTAATCCACTTCGAGAAAAATCATCGAGAGTTCGCGAGGCAATCACCATACTTGATAAAATGGATTTAGATTTTGAATATGATGGGGAAATGTCGGCAGAAGTAGCATTGAATACTAATTTGCAGAAATTGTACCCTTTCTGTAGGTTAACAGGTCCTGCAAACGTTTTAATTATGCCTGGTCTCCATTCGGCTGCTATTGCAACTCACTTACTTGAAGAACTAGCAGGTGAGGTATTTATTGGCCCAATTTTAAATGGTTTTGAATACCCTGTGCAAATCATACCTATGGGTTCTTCTGCAACTGATATACTTGAAGTAGTCGCCTTTGCGATTATGGATTGTATTAATAACAAAAATTAAATATATACAGACCAATCTATTTAAGTAAATTTTATGCAATCACTAAACATTAGTTCTGCCAAAGCCCATTTATCATCTTTGCTAAAAAAATAAGGAGAAATTGAAGAAGAAATAATAATTGAAAGAACTGGAAAACCTATAGCTAAAATTCTTAAATACAAACCTATAAAAAGTTGTAATAGATTAAGCTTGTTAAAAAACAAAATTATTTAGGCTGGCGATTTTATACCTCAATTACAAGAAAATGGATTTGATTTATTAGACATCCAATTACAAGCATATTATAACCCTGTCTGAATTACCCCCGTTACACATAGAGGCCCATTTGATAGGATGTCAATAGCTCAAGCTAGTCACGAAGGTTTATCGCTAATTACTACTGACTCAGAAATAATCAAACATGAACTGCGAATTATTATAAATTAATTCGCCTTTAAAAGTTAGTGAAGAATCAAAATACTAAAACTTTAATTAAATTGGCAAAGAAAACGCAACAGTAACCCCTTTATCTTGATTTTGCGTAGCCCATATCTGACCATTATGCACTTCAATAATTTTTTTACACAAAGCAAGCCCTATACCTCTACCACCTGCAGGAGTTTTAGTATTTGAACCGACTGTAAAAGGATCAAAAATTTCTAATAACTCATCTTTAGGAATACCTATTCCTTCATCTTTTACACTAAAGACAATATTATTGTTTTGTTCTGATTTTAACTTAATTGTAATTGCTCCTTGTTTAGAATATTGAATAGCATTTACTATTATATTGTCTATAGCACTTGAGATATAATATTTATCACATAGGCTAGTTAATTTACCTTCTATTTGTAAATCAAACCACAAGTTTTCTTTATCTTTGTCGGCAATATACAATTTTTTACATAGTTCTAATCTTTCGTAAACTAAATCAGTTAAGTTTACTTGAGTCTTATTTAGGTCGTAGTTAACGTTACTGAGTTGTGATAAATCAATCAGGTTATTTACTAAACTGGTTAACCTTTCAGAGCTATCAGCAATGTCCTTAATTGCCTTACGCCTTTGCTCTTCGTTAAATTTATCGTAGTTGTCCGACAAAACCTGCCCAAGACTAGTAATACCAACAATTGGTGTACGGGTTTCGTGCCCTAGATTCCGCAAGAGCTCATTTTTAATTTCATATAGCTTAGTTAGTTCTTTCTTTTGGTCTAGCACTTTATTGCTTAAAAAGGCATTATTACCCTCTGTTAATTCTTGATATTGCTGCTTTGGTTTTAAAAAAGCTATTAATATAGCACTTACCAAAAGTAAGGAGTAGGTTATACTGAACTGTAAATCATTCATATAATCACTTAAGGGATTTATATCGATATAAGTTTTATAGTATACAACACTAAGTACCACTCCCCCGATAATCATCAATAGAGCAACTTGCCAGCACATTAAAATCGATATAGTAACTAGGCTTGTAATTAATATAGCGACCTGTACCTGAGAAAATTGACCAATAATAGCTAATAAACTGGCGCAAAAAGCTAAATTATAAAATACTGCTATATTCCATAATATAGATATAAATACTCTATTTTTAAATTCTTTTACCCAAAAGGTATATGTAATAAATATAGTTGATAAGGTAAGTACTGAATAGTACATAAAGTAAAGCACAACTTCATATTTTTGGTGTAAAGCTTTTGGTAAAGCATAAGCACTAGAGAATACCATGAGTATACAAAACAAACCAAAATAGACCATGATTCTTTCTTCTTTTGGAGTGTTGTTTTTACAGAAATGACTAAAACTAAAAGTTTTTAGTAAGTAAATAAAATTTGTTATTTTTCTTTTTCTTTCTAACCTTATGCTTTCAAGAGGTCCTCTGTCTTTAATACCAACCCATCCTCCTTTTTCTCCCAATATATAATGACTTCCTATAAAAAATACTAGGCTAATTAAAGTACCAGGTATACCTGGTATTATATTATATTTCTCAGAAAATACTGAAAAATATAATACAGTAACAAATCCAGATACCATACCAATTAATACAGCCTTAGCAGTACTACGAAAACCAAAAATGGCTAGTGTAAAAGGTACTGTCACAACCGGCATATAGAAGCTATATACAGATAAAAGTAACTCTAATAGGTTTCCAGCAAATAAACTAACACAAAGGGCTATAATGCCAACAAACAATGAAAAAACACGGGCTAAAAATAATTCTTTTTTCTCTGTTAAATTTATACCAGTAGACTTAATAAAATCGTAGCTAAGTAGTACCGATGATGAATTTATATAACTATCTGCAGTAGACATAACCATTGCCATGATACCAACAACAAAAGCTCCTTTTAATCCGTAAGTTAAATAATGATCTAGTATATACTGAATAACATTATCTGCATTTATACCAGTAATGCCCGGATCAGCTCTAAATAAAACCCCAATAACAGTATGCACTAGAGCATCACAAAGAAGGATAAAGAAGATAGCTATAATAAAAGATTTAGATACTTGTGATGTAGATTTAGCCATCGATATTCTTTGGAAAATTGCCGGATCAAGAAGTGGTATCATTAAAAATAGGCATAAGTACAAAGTATCGTTAATAACTTGTTTTTGGGAATCAGAAATTAAACTATAATTAAATATTGGATCAGTTATAACAGCTGTAATTATTTGGTCATTATTATCAAATGATTTCCAAATTAAAAAGGCAACCATTGGCGTGACAACACCAAAAGTAAAAAACTGAATTAAATCAGTAAAAGTTACTGATTTAATTCCCCCAAAAGTAGAATAAATAATTATTATTAAGCTACTTAATGTGGTAGCATATACACCAGGCATCCCAAGCCATAGACTTAAGAGGGTATGTAAAACTAGAAATTGCATAGCAATTCTACCTATTGCGGGAACTGTACTAAATATAGCTATAATACCTCTTATATAGCGGTTATTATATATATCATTCATAGCCTCTGCTATTGATAGTTTTCCTAGAAATTCTGCCATTCTGGGGGCATAAAAATAAGCAATCAACCAAAAAGATACTGCTTCAGCCAGGCTACATATCAAGAAAAAAATTCCTTGTGTATAGGTTTCAGCTACAGTGATGCTAAAATTAGAACCACCAATCCAAGTTGCTGCAATTGCGGCAACAATAGTTGCGGTAGAAAAATTTTTATTACCGATGGCATATTCCCTAATATTTTTTATTCCATAACCAGAGAGAAGCCCACATATTAAATTTAAGGTTAGAAATCCAATTACTATTATTACATCTATATTAAAAAACATAATTTTATAACACCGATTTTTAATTTATTTTTTATTTTAATTATTAATTGAAAAAAATGGATTTGCAAAGAAGAAATTAACACTATAGGTAAAATTTAAAAAAACAATTAAACCGGATATTTATTTAATACCCTTAGATTATAAGATTTATATAAGATTTTTCTTGGATAAGATTTACAATAAGTAACAAAACTTTTATTAAAAAAAACTGGAATTTAAAATAAATTTCACTTTCTTCAACAATTATCCAGACATCTGATTATTCTGACCCATCTGCTGAAGCTTACATTTAATTAATGATAACATCTAATAGGTTTGGTATATATACTTTCCCAGACTTGATCCCAACCTTCTTTATGTCCTACACCGGAAAAAGTTTCCTGAGCTACACAAGGTGAGGCAGAAACTCTAGTATATTTCTCAGCGATAAAAGGTGGAACTATTTTATCATTAGCTCCGGAAATATGCCACTGCGGTATATCTTTTATTGACGCTGCATAATCAATTGGGTTTAATGAACCACTCATCGGAATTACGTTGTGATATTCTGTAAAAGCTAAGTGATCTAGATTTCCCGCAATAGTTATAACGTCCTTAACCCTAGGGTTTCTTCCAGCTACTAAAACAGCGATACCTCCACCTCCAGAATAACCAATCAAGCTGAATTTCTGATGATTAGCATTAACTTTGTTTATTACATCGTTAATAGCAGCTACTGAATCATCGGATAATCTTTTATCTGTCCAATATGTCTTACTACATTTAGGATTTAATTCCATCGGTGTATATTGACAAGGCCTTCCCACATAAACAACATTTGGTCTTTTATCCATCGCAGCCAAGTTCGTAAGCATTTGCTTGCGCGGAGTAGGATTTGGAGAAACAGTGTATTTGTTGATAAAAGCTAGACCGTCACCCTCGATATAAAAAACGTAGGGAGCTTTTTTATCGTGGACTTTCTGATATGTGGTAATCACGAAATCTCCGCCCGGTACTAACACTCTCTCAAAGCCACTTAGCTCAACAACGGGAATAGTTTCTGCCTTATCTAGACTCTGGCAGGAAGAAAGCAAAAATGAGGCTATGATACCTACAAAAATAAACTTAAAAAGGTATCTCATCATCTAATTCACTATTATCAAAATTAGGTAAGTTATTGTTAGTATTTGTATCGGTAAAAGCACCAGCTTTACCGTCGAGAAGGATCAGACTTGCATTAAATCCTTGTAAAACAACCTCAGTAGTATATCTTTCCTGACCATTATTATCCACCCATTTCCTAGTTTGAAGTTGCCCTTCGATGTATAATTTTGAACCTTTTTTTATATAGTTTTTAACAATGCCAACCAAACCTTCCTTAAAAACTACAATACGATGCCATTCTGTTTTTTCTTTTTTCTCACCACTAATCTTATCTTTCCAAGCTTCAGTAGTTGCTATGCTAAAGCTAGCAATTTCCTTTCCATCAGAAGTGCTTCTAATCTCCGGATCTTTGCCTAAATTACCAATTAACGAAACTTTGTTTAAACTGCCTGCCATTAGTTATAATTCCTATTTTTCTTAAATTTAATAACGATTAAAAAATTTTCAGTTCTTCTGTAATAGCTATATCATATCCATAAACTCCTTTCAAAGAGAATTTACTACCCTCAGATATAAATTAATCAGAAACAGCTGAATTATTAGTAGTAGGAGTATAATTTAATCCATATTAAAATTTATTATTGCATTACAGAGTTTTTGCCTACTATAATGCTCGAAGGCTTCAATATTAATCTATATTAAAATATGCAGGAATTTATTCAAGTTAGAGGTGCTAAAGAGCATAACTTAAAAGATGTTAATGTCGATATACCCAGGAATAAATTCGTTGTCATAACAGGTCTTAGTGGTTCTGGGAAATCTTCACTGGCTTTTGATACGATATATGCAGAAGGACAAAGAAGATATGTAGAAAGCCTCTCTTCTTATGCAAGACAATTCTTGCATTTACAAAATAAACCTAATGTTGAATCAATTTCCGGTTTATCTCCGGCCATTGCTATCGACCAAAAAACCACTTCTAAAAATCCCCGCTCTACTGTTGGTACCATCACAGAAATTTATGATTATTTAAGGCTTTTTTATGCTAGAGTTGGAGTACCATATTCACCGGCTACGGGCTTGCCTATAAAAAGCCAATCTATTTCCGAGATGATTGATATAGTCAATTCTCTTCCGCTTGAAACAAAAATATATATCCTCTCACCGATAATTCGTGGACAAAAAGGAGAATTCCGTAGAGAAATCTTAAATTTAAAGAAACATGGCTTTCAGAGAATATTTTTAAACGGGGAGTTATGCGATTTAGATGAATTACCTAAGATTGATAAAAATAAAAAACACACTATAGAAGTTATCGTTGATCGAATTGCAGTTAATAAAGATCTTGGCAATAGAATAGCAGAAAGTTTAGAAATGTCTCTCCAGATGGGCGAAGGTCTTACCTATATAGAAATTGTCGAATTACCGGAAGGAATAAAAGCCTCTTATAAAAAAGGAGATAGAATAACTTTATCAGAAAAATACTCGTGTCCTGTTTCTGGTTTTAGATTAGAGGAAATAGAGCCTCGGATATTTTCTTTTAATAGTCCGTTTGGTGCCTGCCCAAAATGCGAAGGTATAGGGAAAGAAGCTTTTTTCGATGAAGAGTTAATAGTCACAGACGATACTTTAAGTATAAACGATGGAGCTATTGTACCATGGAATAAATCATTGTCTAAATTTTTTGTGGACACCTTAGAATCTTTAGCAAAGCATTACGATTTTAAATTAACTACTCCATTTGGGCAATTACCTAGAGAAATTAAGAATGTCTTGTTCTATGGGTCGGGAGAAGAAGAAATTAGATTCGAGTACCATGATGACCGGAAATCAGAAATAATAGAACAACCTTTTGCCGGAATTATCCCAAGTTTAGAGGAAAAGTATCACAAAGTTGATACTGCGTGGATGAAAGAAGAATTGTCACGCTTCCAATCTAAACATAATTGCAGCAAATGTAACGGCTACAGACTAAAGTCAGAGTCTTTATGTGTCAAGATAGGTGATTTAAATATTGGCCAAGTATCTAATAAAACAATTATCCAAGCTAAAAAATGGTTTGATGAAATAAATTCAGTTCTCGATAAAAAACAACAGTTAATCGCTGAGCGAATTATCAAAGAAATCCGTGAAAGGTTAGGCTTTTTAATCAATGTCGGTTTGGATTATTTAACCTTATCCCGAGAGTCTGGAACTTTATCAGGAGGAGAGAGTCAACGTATTAGACTTGCCTCTCAGATTGGATCAGGCCTTAGCGGTGTTCTGTACGTTCTTGATGAGCCATCAATCGGTTTACACCAGAGAGATAATGCTCGTCTGATTGCTACTCTAAAGAATTTAAGAGATCTAGGAAATACTGTAATAGTAGTTGAGCATGACGACGAGACTATGCTCGAATCAGATCATATTATTGATGTAGGACCTGGAGCTGGTATTCATGGTGGTAATATAATAGCCCAAGGCACTCCGCAACAAATTAAGGAATCGGAGAAAAGTATAACTGGTCAGTATTTAAGCGGTAAAAAGTTTATAGCTGTTCCAGATAAAATTAGACCCAGTCATAAAGGCAAGGAAATTGAATTAATAGGTGCTAAAGCAAATAACTTACATAATGTAAATTTCACACTAAAACTGGGTACTTTCACCGCTGTAACCGGTGTATCAGGTAGCGGCAAATCTTCATTGATAATTCATACTTTTTATAAGGCTGCCCTGAAATATTTAGAACCGAGAACTAAAATTTACCCAGGAGAATTTGAGTCAATTAAGGGACTTGAGCATATAGATAAAGTAATTGACATTAATCAGTCCCCAATTGGTAGAACTCCCCGCTCCAATCCTGCTACTTATACTGGAGCATTTACCCCCATTAGAGATTGGTTTGCAGATTTGCCAGAATCTAAAACACGAGGTTACAAAGTCGGGAGATTTTCCTTTAACGTTAAAGGAGGTAGATGTGAGTCATGCCAGGGCGATGGGTTAATCAAAATAGAAATGCACTTCTTACCTGACGTGTACATTAATTGTGATGTTTGTAATGGTAAGAGATACAATCGTGAGACTTTAGAAGTTAAGTACAAAGGTATGAGCATTGCTGACGTTTTGGATATGACGGTTGAAGATGCCACTACATTTTTTGAAAAAGTACCTAATATTTATGAAAAATTAGTAACGTTACAGGAAGTCGGCCTTGGTTATATTAAAATTGGCCAATCAGCTACTACCCTTTCTGGAGGGGAAGCACAAAGAGTAAAATTAGCCAAAGAACTATCTAAACGCTCAACTGGAAAAACTTTATATATATTAGATGAACCCACTACTGGGCTACATATCGATGATATTAAGAAATTATTAGACGTTTTACATAAACTTGTAGATAAAGGTAATACAGTTTTAGTGATAGAACATAACATGGACGTAATCAAAACAGCAGACCATATAATCGATGTAGGACCAGAAGGAGGGGAAAAAGGAGGTAGAATAGTCGTTCAAGGCGTGCCTCAAACCGTTGCAGCTTGCAACCAAAGCCATACAGGCTTTTATTTAAAACAATATTTACCCCTAAGCTAAATCAGTGTAACTTTTCTTGCAAATCGTAAACATATTAGAAGTAATAGTTTGATTTATTTCTTTATGATCTAGAGAAAAACAGGTATTATATGCAAGTAGGGATATATATTCTAAATAGTACAGCTTATCAATTTTGTTAGGATTAATTATGACAAGGGTTCTGTTATTGGTAATTGGTTTTATGCAAGCCTCAACCTGTTACGCTAGTAAACCGCATGAATGGCAACTAAACTTTCAAGAAGCCGCTAGTCCAATCATGGCTGAACTCCATTCTTTTCATAATTTTCTTCTTTTTATTATAACAGCCATAGTATTATTTGTATTACTGCTTCTAATTTATGTTATATTCAGGTTCAGCGCAAAGCGTAACCCTATTCCAGCAAAATTCACCCATAATATAGCAATTGAGGTTATATGGACGGTCATTCCTATCCTAATACTAATTATTATAGCTGTACCTTCCTTCCGCATTCTCAAAATAGCTGAACACTCCCCTACCCCTGATGTTACAATAAAAGTTGTAGGATCACAATGGTATTGGAGTTACTCCTATCCTGATCATGGTAATATTGAATTTGACAGCAACATGCTTCAGGATAAGGATTTAAAACCTGGACAAATTAGGCTTTTAGAAGTAGATAATAGAGTAATTGTCCCGCAAGGATCGGTTATAAAGTTCCTAATTACTGCTTCTGATGTAATTCATAGTTTTGCTATTCCGTCCCTTGGTATCAAAACTGATGCAGTACCTGGTAGAGTCAATCAAACCTGGACCAAAATAGACAAAAAAGGGGTCTATTATGGGCAATGCTCGGAATTATGCCGTGTAAATCATGGGTTTATGCCTATAGCTATTGAAGTAGTAAGCAAAGAAGAATTCCAGCAGTGGGTAGCTAAATCAAAAATGAAACTTAGTATGCAGTAATAATGAATTAACCATTTTATATGACTAATCCTAATATCCTATATCCGTTCATTTACCCCAAAATGGTTAAAGAAACAGTGTTTCTTAAAAATTGCATTAGTAATCCGAACATTATTATAGGTGATTATACTTATTATCATGATTACACCAACCCAGAAAGATTTGAGGAAAAAAATGTCAGGAACTGCTTTTTTTGTAAATTAATTATTGGTAAATTTTGCCAAATAGCGGTTGATACCACTTTTATTATGGATAATTCGAATCATCAGATGAACGGTTTTTCTACGTATCCGTTTTTTCTTTTTGATAATTGGAAAGATTACACACCAGAATTCCCTTTAAAGGGCGACACAATAGTCGGTAATGACGTGTGGTTTGGCACTGGTTCTGTAATAATGCCAGGAGTATCAATAGGTGATGGAGCGATTATCGGTGCATACAGTGTAGTGACTAAAAACGTACAGCCCTATACCATAGTAGCTGGAAATCCAGCACATTTGATAAGAAAAAGGTTTACTGAGGATGTTATTGAAAAATTATTACAAGTAAAATGGTGGGATTGGGAATATGATAAAATCACAAGGAACATTAAAACGATAGTAGGAGCTGATATTAAACAATTAGCTGAAGCTGTCTAGTAGGCAATTAATTTCTTACTGAATTTGTACAATATACAAAAAATTAACATACTATAAGTAATAATAATTAATTTAATAACTCAAGGAAAGAATATATGGCAGATGATGATCATAATACCCCAAGGGGATGGAGAAGATGGTTAATGTCAACCAATCATAAGGATATCGGCACTATGTATATTATTCTGTCGATAATTGCTGGTTTAATAGGTGGGGCATTTTCGGTACTTTTTAGAATACAACTATCTGTACCTGGTTCAAATTTCTTGGGCGGAGATTATCAATTTTATAATGTCCTAATTACCGCCCATGCTTTGATTATGGTGTTTTTTATGATTATGCCTGCTTTATTTGGCGGTTTTGGTAACTGGTTTGTACCATTACTGATTGGTGCGCCTGATATGGCATTTCCTAGAATGAATAATATAAGTTTTTGGCTTTTAGTTCCATCACTGATATTACTTGTCTTATCAAGCGTAACAGATGGGGGAGCAGGTACCGGTTGGACTGTATATCCGCCTTTAAGCAATTTGTCAGGCCATCCTGGCGCTGCTGTTGATATGGCCATATTTAGCCTGCACCTTGCAGGTATGTCCTCTATTTTAGGGGCAATTAATATGATTGTGACTATATTTAACATGCGCGCTCCTGGAATGGGAATGTTTAAATTACCTTTATTTGTCTGGTCTATACTTATTACTGCATTTCTGCTTGTACTAGCTTTGCCAGTACTAGCCGGAGCAATTACTATGCTACTTACTGACAGGAATTTTGGCACGCACTTTTTTAAACCCGACGGGGGCGGCGACCCTATTCTATTTCAGCATTTATTTTGGTTTTTTGGCCATCCTGAAGTATATATCATAATCCTTCCTGGATTCGGTATCGTAAGCCAAGTGATTGCTACTTTCTCACGCAAAAAGATATTTGGCTATACCGGTATGGTCTGCGCAATGGCAATTATCGGATTTATCGGGTTTATAGTATGGGCGCACCATATGTTTACAGTTGGGTTGTCATACAACGCTCTTATATATTTCACAGCCGGTACAATGATTATTGCCGTCCCAACAGGTATCAAAATATTCAGCTGGATAGCAACAATGTGGGGAGGATCAATTTCTTTTAAAACTCCTATGTTGTTTTCAATAGGATTTATCCTTTTATTTACCGTTGGCGGGGTTACTGGTATTGTTTTATCTAATTCAGCTTTAGATAGAGTTTTGCATGATACTTATTATGTAGTTGCTCATTTTCATTATACTATGTCACTTGGGGCATTATTTACAGCATTTGCTGGCTTCTACTACTGGTTTGGTAAAATGTCAGGAAAGCAATATCCTGAATGGATGGGAAAAACACATTTTTGGATTACTTTTCTCAGTGTTAACCTTACTTTCTTTCCGCAGCATTTTTTAGGGTTGGCTGGAATGCCAAGACGTATCCCAGATTATCCGGATGCCTTTGCCGGGTGGAACTTAATTTCATCAATAGGATCCTATATCTCCTTTGGCGCAGCTCTTTTTTTTGTATATATCATTTTTTATACTCTAAAATTTGGTAAAAAATGCGAGGATAATCCGTGGGGGGAGGGAGCTGACACCTTGGAGTGGACATTACCTTCGCCGCCAGCGTATCATAGTTTTGAAAAGCAGCCAATTATTAGGTAAACTACGATGGCCAATATCAATTTACCTACACTATCATACGAGGATAACCTCGGCGGTTCGGTAAAAGATTATTTCATGTTAATGAAACCACGCGTTATGTCGCTAGTAGTTTTTACCGCTATCTCAGGTATGCTTCTAGCACCAGGTAATATCCACCCTCTAATTGCATTTGTATCTATTTTATGTATAACTATCGGTGCTGGTTCAGCCGCAGCAATTAACATGTGGTACGATAGAGATATTGATGCAATTATGAAACGTACCCAAAAAAGGCCTATAGTTACCGGCGCAGTAAAAGCTGATGAGGCCCTTGCTTTTGGCATAATTACAGGAACTATGGCAGTAATTATGATGGCGGTATCAGTAAATATCATATCAGCCGCCTTACTTGCATTTACCATATTATATTATATTTACATCTATACAATTTGGCTAAAAAGAACATCTGTTCAAAATGTGGTAATAGGAGGAGTATCTGGGGCATTGCCACCAATAATTGGATGGGCCTCAGTTACCGGCAATATATCATGGCAAGCTTTTTCGTTGTTTGCTATTATTTTTATTTGGACTCCTCCACATTCATGGGCGCTTGCGTTATATAGGTCAGATGACTATAAAAATTGTAACGTGCCAATGATGCCGGTAATCAAAGGAGTATTATATACAAAAAAACAGATTATGTTTTATAGTATATTGATGTTTTTTATCAGTTTATGGCCTTATTTTTTAAACATTAGCAGTCACCTGTATTTGATTACTGCCATAATTTCTGGGTTGATTTTTTTATATTATGCAGTTAATCTTTTTGCAGACACAGAACAAAACCACGTAGCTAAAAAGTTATTTTGGTATTCAATATTCTATTTATTTAGTCTTTCCGTCAAAATTCTAAATTTTTGATGTAGTTTTAATAATTTTAAAAGTCAATCATCGCATTTTTATTTTTTTGGGGTATTTTTTTACCAAAAATATAAAATTTAGGTGCTATGATGGCAAAAATTCACAATTTACTCATGATTCTCTCTTGAGCAATGCTAATTGCTTAAATTATTAAGATTTTCGGAAAATTATTATGCGGTGGATTCTTTGAGAATATTAGTGATTCTACGCAAATTCAAGCCAACGGCAGAGATAAGCGGATTAACGATATCTCCAATTATTCCCTTAAGGTAGTTTCTACCCATACGACCAAAATTCTTTAGATGACCTATTATCGGTTCAATTGCACTTCTCCGCTTTTGCATCTTTTTGTCATCGGTTGATAAAGCTTTCTTGGTCTTGGCGGTAAAAACCTTGCCTTTTTCTTTGAAGTTATGGCCGGTGTAACCAAGATCTACAAAAATTTTGCTAGTCTCCGGACTTAGCTTGCGCAGCTCCGATACCGTTTGATCTAAAGTATGTCCGTCGTAGGGGTTACCGTGAAAAGATTTAACCCCAAGAATAAAGTTGCCTCGGCCGCTTACTGCAATCCCGACTTTGTTACCAAATTCGTAAGGTTTATTCATTTTACCCTTGCCGATACACTCTACCTCCGGAGCATGAAAGCTATAGACTATCTTATGCTCTTTTTTATAAATATCCTTGTCCTTTTTCTTAAGCACAGACTGGGCATGAATATTTTTAACTCTCGTAAAAATGGCGCTATCCTCAGCAGATAGTTCTAATTTTGATTTTTCTATACCTCTCCAGCATATACGGATCAACCTACCTAAGCGGACTTTTAAGCTTATCATTATTTTTCTACGTTGCCTTGCTTTACTATCTTCCTTGTACTTCCAAAGCTTGATCGTCTTATATTTAAAACTCTTGGCGTATGTCTCGTTAAGCGAAATACCAAGTCGTTTACAGAGATCTACTACTTTTGCTCTTGCGGTCTCCATTAAATGTACGTCATGTGGATGTTTGATATTCTTAATCTGTACAGTCGTATCTATAATCGCCGATTCCAAGTCTTTTTTTTTGAGTGCTCCGACCTTCAGTCCTATACGCAAAAGCTCTTTTAGAATCTCTTTATATCCTTCCTCTCCCAGAGCATTGCGGAATCTACGTATAGTCGCCTCCGATACGTCAATATCTTGTTGCATATACTCATAGCCGCAAAAATATTGCCAATATATATTTTCCTTTAATTCTTCCTCCGTAAACGAATCAGAACCGTTATACATAGCTTGCAGCATTGATAGTCCTAGCATTACTCTATGATCCTTCTTATTTCTACCGAATTGCTTGATTTCAACCTTAGCTAATGCCAGCGCTTCAAGTTCAGACCAATTTACCAAATCTCTCAGTTTATATAATTTGTTTTTGCGATTTAGTTGTATAGATAATTTTTCACCAAATAATCTTTCTTGTTTTTGAGAAAAACTAATATTTTCTATAGGCATATACTTTAAAATCCATAAGCTTTATGCGCTAATTATAACATTTTCTTATGGATTTCGTAAGCCATTTATAACATGAAACCCCTTCTAATTCAGGGGTAGAGAGTTTTGACGGAGAGACTATTTATTATTTTTTTTAACCTAATATCTTTTAAAGTATAGATTTTTTTATTGATTTTTAAAAACATACTTAAAAATCAAGATTTGCATAATCTGTATATGGAACAAACCCAGCTATGTGATCTTGCAGAATTGACCTAAAACTAGGACGTGATTTTATAATTGCATACCACTGTTTAATAAGTGGGAAATTATCCCATTTTATCTCGCCGAAATAGTCAATCGTTGAAATGTGTGAAGCTGCTACTACGTCTGCGCATGTCATTTGTTCTGAGGTTATATACGAATGAGTATTTAACCGAGAGGTCAAATATTTGAAATGAGGAAGTAAATTTGCTTTAGCTGCTCTTATATATTCACTTCTAGGACCCCCTATCCTTCTAAGAAGACGAATCATTTTTTCTTCAAGGATTAATTTACTTACTTCACGATAAAATTTTTCGTTAAACCAGTAAATTTCTTGGCGGATTTTAGTTTTTTCTTTAAGGGTTTTAGGCATTAAGTAGAAATTATCGAATTTTTCGCTTAGAAATTCAGTAATTGCGTAATAACCAATTATAGCTTCTTCCCCAAATATTATTACCGGCAGGGTTGAACCAGGGTTAATTCTAATAAAATCTTCCCTTCGCTCCCAATAAGCTTCTTTAACCAAACTAACTTCGAGGTTTAACTCGGTTAGATATACCCTAATTTGGCGTGAAAGAGGACATATAGGATAATGAAAGAATTTGATCATTTCTCTTTAATTAAATGATATAGTCACAAGAAAGACAATGATGGTCTATAAGCCGGATTCTGTATAGCCAAAGCTACCGCAGTTATTTATCTAGGATAAATGTTACCATTTACCTCAAGCAACCTACCCGTATAATATCTAGTTACAGACAACTAGGAACTTAAAATAAAATTTCAAGTTCGATTACACCTATTTGATTTTGCTCCTGATGGGGTTTGCCAAGCGGCTCTTGTCACCAAGAAACCCGGTGCGCTCTTACCGCACCATTTCACCCTTACCAAATTAATGGCGGTATCTTTCTGCTGCACTTTCCCTAAAACATCCTTAACGATGCTCCGCTGGAGATTATCCAGCATCATGTCTGTATGGAGTCCGGACTTTCCTCGTCAAAAACTTGACGCAACTGCGCGACCATCACAGCAAGTAATTTTAAAATTTAAGATTGTATCTGTCAAATAAAACTTTTATAAATGTATAAAATTCCGTTATAAGAACTGTTTTGCATTACTAAGCGACATTTGATAATAAATGCAAATGCTTATAATAAAATTTTCTATCAAAAACTTTCCTAAACTCTAATATCGTTGAGGTTATCAACTATAAATCATTTCGCAGAAAGCTGATCAAAATCTCTGAACCTCCAACTTCACTTTTAAATAGTTTTGATATTTAATAGCTAGAACTCATTGCGGGTTTGAATTTTTACGAAATAAAACCATTATAGCCTTGTATTTAAAAGGTTTGTAGATATATTGAGTATTCATTAATTTTATTTAAGTAACCAAATAGAATGAGCAGAATTAGACGATACAACAAGCTTCCTACTGTTTTGAGAGAAGATGAATTTAACGAATTTGTCTTACCGCATCTTAAAAAAGGCACACGTGGTCCAAGTAAAAAGATATCATTTTTCAAATTATTTAATTACATTCTTAAACTCATGCATACTGGTTGCCAATGGGAACAGATACCAATAGACAAAAATAAAGACGGCATGCCAGAAATTCACTATACTAATATCTATAATGCTTTTAAGTTCTGGGTTAAGCACGGATGCTTTGATAAGATTTTCGAAGCTTCGGTGGCAAGGTTATTTAAAGCTGGAATGCTTGATACTGATATATTACATGGTGATGGTACTTGTACTTCTGCTAAAAAAGGGTGACAACTTAGGGTATAATGGTCATAAACACACTAAAGGAGACAAGGTTGTACCGTTTTGTGATAGAAACTGCAATGTTATTGCGCCTTTTGTTACTGCTCCGGGTAATAGGAATGAAGGAATCCTGCTTACTCCTGCAATATCAAACTTAAAAAAGATTGTAAAACTAATAGGTATAGATCTCAAGGAAAGTACCATGAGCTTAGATGGTGTATATAATTCACGTAAAAATCGTAAAGCAATTTTTAATCTTGGCATGACTCCTAATATGCCAGAGAATAAAAGGAGTCGCAAGAAATCTAAGCGAGGAAGAAAGCAAACTTTTTGCCGGAAAATCTTTAAAGAAAGGTTTAGAACGATAGAGAGAATATTTGCCTGGGAAGATAAATTCAAACGGTTGTTACTGAGATTTGAATTCCACAGCATAAACCATTATGCTCTGAAAACTATAGCCTACAGCATGGTTAACCTGCGGCATTTTTGTGGATAACGGCTAAGCATGGATTAAACAAGGTGCGGATGAAGCTAAAGGGAGAATACTGCCCAAATTGCCAAAAATTAAGCAATTTGATTATAAAATCATCAAAAATTCCAATACAAAAGCTGCAGTTCCAAAATCTTATCGACGAGAATAAAAACCTACCCGTTTTTAAACTATGAAACCAGCAATGAGTTTACAGAAAGACGCCCTACTCGCTGCTGGTGTTAGCGAAGACCGGATTTATTCTGATAGCCAGTCAGGGTCAAGACCCGATAACAGACCAGGATTAATTAATTGCCTTAAAGCTCTCCAACCTCGTAATACTCTGGTAATATGGAAACTTGATAGATTAGGCAGAAGCTTAAAAGATTTAGTAAAAAGGCTTAACATATCTACGGCTACTCTTTATGAATATGTTAATGGCGACGGCTCTCCTAAAGAATCTGATACAAAATTATTAATTAGCCACGCTACTGAATGATTTTACTTAAATTTAAAAAACTAAAACGATATTATCACCTCTACCAGCAAAATAATTTATTTGGCGGGCTCACTCTGATTTGCGCATGGGGTACTTTTGATAGTAACCGAGGTGGACATAAATTTATTTTCTGCAAAAATCAGCTAGAGCTATATGCTCAGTTAGCTAAAATTTCTAAAATCAGATTAACCAGAAACTATCGTCTGTATTAAATAATATAAACAAGATAAGCCACCTATCGGTGGCAGCTTAAAAGAAGATACTCTTGACCGATAAATATTTATGGAGGATTATAATACTGGTATTTGATTTGTTTTAACTTGAGTTATAAAGACTGAATGTTAGACATACATAAGATAATATATAATTGAGTTATGAGTAACTTGCACTCTGAGCAGCATTTGGTCAATGAATTAGCGGTAAAAACTCTTAAGGCCATTTCTAAAGAGCAAGCAATTCCTTACAGCAGGATCAAAAAGATTTTTTCCGAAGGAGATAAGGAAATAGCCAAGGCTTTCTGGATAATGTTGCGAAAAATATCTCCCAATCATAAGTATAATTCTGTTTACTATTGCCCTGATTGTAAAGAATTTGATTTAGAACGCAAAGGAAGAAAGATTCCTTGGTAAGAAAACATTAACTATAAGTAATTTATGGAAATAGTCGGTAAAGGAATATCTATAAAACATATTTTTCTAGACCGTGGTAATTGGTCTCGATTTCGCTAAAAAATACGGCAAGCTAAGATACGGCATTATTTTCAACGTCACTAAAGTTATATCGTGTGGAACGAAATATTTAGGATTTAAACGTTATAGCTGCCGTGATTGTAACCGCAATAAATCGGTAGCATTCAGCTGTAAAGGTAGGTTTTGTTCTCGTTGTGGTAAGAAACAAACGGATCAATGGGTGAGTAAGGCTAGCAATGTTCTACCAAAAACACGATGGCAGCACATTACATTTACAATGCCGGACTCTTTATGGCCGATATTTTGGCTCAATCGTGATCTGTTTGGATTGATTTCCGGTATTGCAGCAGGAATTATTAAGGAGATAGCTACAAAGAAAAATCTTGTGGTTGGTATATTTACTGCCTTACACACTTTCGGTAGAGATTTAAAACGCAATGTTCATATCCATTTATCGGTTACTTGCGGCGGTATAAATAGCAAAGGCAAGTGGCAAAAATTATTTTTTCCTGCCGAACCTATTAAAAAAATGTGGAGACATAGAGTCCTTGAGTTATTTCGCTTTCAATATATCTCAAGTAATTTGAAGTTGCCGTCCGCATATCAAAATGCTGAGAATTTTAATAACTGGATGAGTAGTTTATACGAAATCAGTTGGTATGTTTATTTACAAAAACCATCGGATGATCATAAACGCAACATAGAATATTTAGGGCGGTATATAAAACGCCCCCTATTTCCGAGACAAGAATAGAAAATTACGACGGAAAGCAGGTAACGTTTAAATTTCTTGATCACTATAATAATACAATTGATCGCATAACTATGCCCGTGATGCAGTTCATAGCTAGTCTGATTATGCATATACCAGATCGTTATTTTGAATGATTAGGTATTACGGTTTTTTATCTAATAGAACTAGGGGCGTACAATTACCTATCGTATATAAGGCAATTAATCAAATCGTTCATAAGAAAACCAAGCTCATTAGTTGGAGATTAATGATTTGGTTGAATTTTAAAATAGATCCTCTGTTTTGCTATAATTGCAATAAATGTATGAATCTGCGGCAAGTTTATTACGGTTTATCTCCGCCATTGTTATTAATAAGAATCAATGAATTATTATCAACGCCTAGATAACATCATTATGGCGAACACTTCTTTCACGTCTTAGCCACATAATTTGTAAAACTGAACCTATTTTTAGATAGATTCTGGCAGAGATTTTTATAAAAGTGTTGATAATTTCTAATATTGTGGCTTGTAACTACATTTTATTAAACGAATTTTCAAAGTTTTGATTAACAATTTTTCTGGTTACAAATTTTGAAATTCCTATACTATAAAATAACAAGGAATCTCAATAATTTATTATATTAGTGCAATAAATGGTTGAAAAGTAGTTTAAATAACTGCTTTAATGGGAAAAATTTATAAAATAATCATTAATTTAAATGCAAGAAGCACAACAGCGAAGTCTTACCAAAGAACAAAAAGAAGCAGTAGGTATTTTATCAATAGGAACGTTTTTTGAGCAATTTGATATAATAAACTCATTGCTGGTTTCATAGTTTAAAAACGGGTAGGTTTTTATTCTCGTCGATAAGATTTTGGAACTGCAGCTTTTGTATTGGAATTTTTGATGATTTTATAATCAAATTGCTTAATTTTTGGCAATTTGGGCAGTATTCTCCCTTTAGCTTCATCCGCACCTTGTTTAATCCATGCTTAGCCGTTATCCACAAAAATGCCGCAGGTTAACCATGCTGTAGGCTATAGTTTTCAGAGCATAATGGTTTATGCTGTGGAATTCAAATCTCAGTAACAACCGTTTGAATTTATCTTCCCAGGCAAATATTCTCTCTATCGTTCTAAACCTTTCTTTAAAGATTTTCCGGCAAAAAGTTTGCTTTCTTCCTCGCTTAGATTTCTTGCGACTCCTTTTATTCTCTGGCATATTAGGAGTCATGCCAAGATTAAAAATTGCTTTACGATTTTTACGTGAATTATATACACCATCTAAGCTCATGGTACTTTCCTTGAGATCTATACCTATTAGTTTTACAATCTTTTTTAAGTTTGATATTGCAGGAGTAAGCAGGATTCCTTCATTCCTATTACCCGGAGCAGTAACAAAAGGCGCAATAACATTGCAGTTTCTATCACAAAACGGTACAACCTTGTCTCCTTTAGTGTGTTTATGACCATTATACCCTAAGTTGTCACCCCTTTTTTAGCAGAAGTACAAGTACCATCACCATGTAATATATCAGTATCAAGCATTCCAGCTTTAAATAACCTTGCCACCGAAGCTTCGAAAATCTTATCAAAGCATCCGTGCTTAACCCAGAACTTAAAAGCATTATAGATATTAGTATAGTGAATTTCTGGCATGCCGTCTTTATTTTTGTCTATTGGTATCTGTTCCCATTGGCAACCAGTATGCATGAGTTTAAGAATGTAATTAAATAATTTGAAAAATGATATCTTTTTACTTGGACCACGTGTGCCTTTTTTAAGATGCGGTAAGACAAATTCGTTAAATTCATCTTCTCTCAAAACAGTAGGAAGCTTGTTGTATCGTCTAATTCTGCTCATTCTATTTGGTTACTTAAATAAAATTAATGAATACTCAATATATCTACAAACCTTTTAAATACAAGGCTATAATGGTTTTATTTCGTAAAAATTCAAACCCGCAATGAGTTCTTTAGAAAAAGCTGTGAAATGTCCAAGTCCTAAACCCTTTGGATCGAATAACTCTGCGATAAATGTTTCTTGTACTTCTGAGGAGACTTTTGGCAGAAGTTTAACATAAAAATTTACCAAAACATCAAATACATCCTTTTGCAACTCTTTTTCAGAGTGCCAAAGTGCAAATATTTCTTTTATTGATGTTATTTGCTCTTTTTCATCATGTATATCAGACAAGTTAAAGTATGGTGCTATCTCTTCTTTGAGGCCTGCTAATATTAATGTCTTTATTATATCCTTATTAATATGTTTATGATCATCAATTGCATAGTAGGATAGCTCTATAAAAAAATCGTTCTTTGTTAGCAAGAGCAGTTTTTTGAATTGATCATCAGTGACTAACTTTTTCTCAAGGTCTAGCTTTATTTTTTTTGCTGCTTTCATAGACGAAGCCAGAATATTAAAATTTGGGTCATATTCTTTAGGTGAAGTAATAAAATAATTGTTGCTTTCTAGATATTGGAGCACAGACGGATTCATGTCCGGTAAAAGTTCACAAACTTCTGTTAATAGCCCTTCTGCTGCGATTTTAGCTCCGGTTTCTGTATTTGGGAGATCAAATGCTTCTCTTATAAATATTTTTTGAACAGATGGATCCATTTCTTGTAAAAATTCGTTTATCTCGTGCGATAATTTTTTCAATAAATTCGATGCTTCTTTAACATTTTTTAGTTCAAATATTTTTTCAATTACTCTTGCTTGAGAATAAGCGTTTAGCGGAGTTAAATATTCTTTGATATTGATGTTTTTAAAGAATTCAAAAACCATTTTAGGTTCTGTATATCTATGCCATGTTAAACTGTAAATTTGTTGATCTTCATCCTTTAAGCTGCTTAAATGCGCCATGAATTCAGTAGCTTTCTTAGCCCAAGCTGGAGAATTTGGCATTGACAAATTATAAATAATTTCAGTCATTTGTACGGTGTTGAATTTACTAGCAGCCGCGCCTATAAAAATCTGCTCAAATAAATATTCCCTTGCATTTTCTGATAACTTATATTTAAAAGTGCTTACCTCTTCTAGGGCTTTTGATAATTGCTCATGGTTTAAGCCAAGTAATGCATCATAAAATGAACTAATAATCATACCGGTATTTTGCAAGGATGTCCCAAGTTTAGTAAATCTGATAATTAGCTCATCACTTAGCGTATGATCTTTTAGTATATCTATACATGTTTTTAGATCTTCCCAGTTGTCGTGATCTATTGCAGCATGGCTATCTGTTATAGAATCCTCTAATTTTTGTAAGTGACTAATAAAAGGTAATTCTTGTGAAGGATGGTACTCTAGGTTGGTTTTTTTGCTCATGTTTTTACCCTCAATTAAATTGAGTAATTATTAACATAAATTAACTTAATTTACAAGAATAAAATTTAATAAATTTTAACTATATTATATTTATCAAAAATAAAAATTAATTAGATTAAGTGATATAAAGAAGGGGTTTTGAAAAAATTTAAGCAGGAAAAAGCGTATAAATATAAACTTCAAACTGCTTTCTGGTTGACAATCTAAATACCTCATAATATAGTTTTTATATATCTCTAGCTCTAAGAAGTAACCTTGCAGGTTAGTTGTTTAAGATAAGTAACAGGCTTGCTGGTAACTTAAGGTAAACCAGAAATTATTAAAATAAGAGGTTATATCCCACCAGATAAATTATTTAAGCTTTCAATTTTAGATTTGCGAATTTGGGTTCGTCTTGGCTGCAGCGACCAGGAGAAATTTAATCCTCAACTCCTTAGTTTGAATGTCGAATTATATTTTAAAGCCCTGCCAGAAGGTGCAACAAGCGATAAATTAGAAGATACTGTTTGTTACTCTGACCTTGTCCAAAACGTAAAATCTTTTTGCCGAAATAGGCAATTCAATTTAATTGAACATTTAACGGCAGAAATTTATCAGGTTGTAAAGGATTCTTTAAAACAACATAGGTCTCTTGTTACCTTTATCGGCGTTACTGGTCATAAAATGTCGCCACCTGTGCCTGATATTTACGGAGGTGTTACTTTTACTTATTGTGATGACTTAAGTTCTACAAAGGAGTAAGCATGGTATATATAAGCCTGGGCTCCAATTTGGGGAATCGTATAAATAATTTAAGAACAGCATCTGCCTTTCTAATACAACGCTGTTTGCATAACACTACTTGTTCTATAGTGCTAGAAACAGAAGCTATTTTACCGGAAAATGCGCCAATTGAGTGGAACAAACCGTTTTTAAATATGATAGTTTCGGGAGAAACAGAGTTATCACCTAGTGAATTGCTTGCAGCTTTAAAATCCATTGAAACTGAAATGGGAAGGCCTGAATTTTACGAGTTATGGTCACCTCGGATTATTGATTTGGATATTCTTCTTTGGGATAAACTAGAAATTAACTCTTCTGACCTCAAAATTCCCCATCCTGAGTTAGCTAATCGGCCTTTCTTGCATCATCTTCTTGCTCTTATGGGGTTAAAAGCCTGGCAAAATGTTGGATTTTCTCCTTCATTTAAGAAAAGCTTGGTATTATCGCCTCAATTAGTAGGTGTGGTAAATGTTACGCATGATTCCTTTTCGGATGGAGGTAATTTTAGCCAAACTGATAAAGCGATTCAGCAAGTGCTAAAACTAGCCGCTGATGGAGCTAGTACCATTGAAATTGGGGCGCAATCTACGAGACCAGGAGCAGTTATAGCTGGCCCTGATCAGGAGTATAATAAATTAAAACCGGTTCTCGATAATATTATACAATTTATGCAAGATCGGACACTAACTATTAGTATTGATACGTTTTGGCCTTCAGTAATAAGTAAACTCCTCGAAAATTATCCTGTGGCGTGGATTAATGATGTAAAAGGTGAACTTGATGATGATACATTAAAATTAATAGCCGCCAAAAATTGTAAAATATGCTTAATGCACTCTCTTACCATACCGCCAACTAAGGAAATAATTATTCCCCTCGAAAAAAAACCTGTAGATGTTATTGTAGAGTGGGGAAAAGTTAATATTGATCGATTGCTTACACTCGGGTTTTCTCTTGATCAGATTATTCTAGATCCTGGTATCGGTTTTGGTAAATCCACTTATCAAAATATCGAAATTCTGCAAAAGGTAGTTGAGCTTCAAAAATTTGGAGTAAAAATAATGATAGGTCATTCTAGAAAATCCTATCTTAGTGCCTTTACTTGTCGAACTGCGGCTCAAAGAGATATAGAAACTATAGCTGTTTCTTGTTTTTTAGCAGAAAAAGTTGATTTTTTGCGAGTGCATAATGTAGAAGACCATATGAATTTTTTAACTGTTTATAAAAATTTTACTCAAACGATATAATGTTCAAATTAAGAACTCATTGCTGGTTTCATAGTTTAAAAACGGGTGGGTTTTTATTCTCGTCGATAAGATTTTGGAACTGCAGCTTTTGTATTGGAATTTTTGATGATTTTATAATCAAATTGCTTAATTTTTGGCAATTTGGGCAGTATTCTCCCTTTAGCTTCATCCGCACCTTGTTTAATCCATGCTTAGCCGTTATCCACAAAAATGCCGCAGGTTAACCATGCTGTAGGCTATAGTTTTCAGAGCATAATGGTTTATGCTGTGGAATTCAAATCTCAGTAACAACCGTTTGAATTTATCTTCCCAGGCAAATATTCTCTCTATCGTTCTAAACCTTTCTTTAAAGATTTTCCGGCAAAAAGTTTGCTTTCTTCCTCGCTTAGATTTCTTGCGACTCCTTTTATTCTCTGGCATATTAGGAGTCATGCCAAGATTAAAAATTGCTTTACGATTTTTACGTGAATTATATACACCATCTAAGCTCATGGTACTTTCCTTGAGATCTATACCTATTAGTTTTACAATCTTTTTTAAGTTTGATATTGCAGGAGTAAGCAGGATTCCTTCATTCCTATTACCCGGAGCAGTAACAAAAGGCGCAATAACATTGCAGTTTCTATCACAAAACGGTACAACCTTGTCTCCTTTAGTGTGTTTATGACCATTATACCCTAAGTTGTCACCCCTTTTTTAGCAGAAGTACAAGTACCATCACCATGTAATATATCAGTATCAAGCATTCCAGCTTTAAATAACCTTGCCACCGAAGCTTCGAAAATCTTATCAAAGCATCCGTGCTTAACCCAGAACTTAAAAGCATTATAGATATTAGTATAGTGAATTTCTGGCATGCCGTCTTTATTTTTGTCTATTGGTATCTGTTCCCATTGGCAACCAGTATGCATGAGTTTAAGAATGTAATTAAATAATTTGAAAAATGATATCTTTTTACTTGGACCACGTGTGCCTTTTTTAAGATGCGGTAAGACAAATTCGTTAAATTCATCTTCTCTCAAAACAGTAGGAAGCTTGTTGTATCGTCTAATTCTGCTCATTCTATTTGGTTACTTAAATAAAATTAATGAATACTCAATATATCTACAAACCTTTTAAATACAAGGCTATAATGGTTTTATTTCGTAAAAATTCAAACCCGCAATGAGTTCATTATTTAATTACATTCTTAAACTCATGCATACTGGTTGCCAATGGGAACAGATACCAATAGACAAAAATAAAGACGGCATGCCAGAAATTCACTATACTAATATCTATAATGCTTTTAAGTTCTGGGTTAAGCACGGATGCTTTGAACTCATTGCGGGTTTGAATTTTTACGAAATAAAACCATTATAGCCTTGTATTTAAAAGGTTTGTAGATATATTGAGTATTCATTAATTTTATTTAAGTAACCAAATAGAATGAGCAGAATTAGACGATACAACAAGCTTCCTACTGTTTTGAGAGAAGATGAATTTAACGAATTTGTCTTACCGCATCTTAAAAAAGGCACACGTGGTCCAAGTAAAAAGATATCATTTTTCAAATTATTTAATTACATTCTTAAACTCATGCATACTGGTTGCCAATGGGAACAGATACCAATAGACAAAAATAAAGACGGCATGCCAGAAATTCACTATACTAATATCTATAATGCTTTTAAGTTCTGGGTTAAGCACGGATGCTTTGAACTCATTGCGGGTTTGAATTTTTACGAAATAAAACCATTATAGCCTTGTATTTAAAAGGTTTGTAGATATATTGAGTATTCATTAATTTTATTTAAGTAACCAAATAGAATGAGCAGAATTAGACGATACAACAAGCTTCCTACTGTTTTGAGAGAAGATGAATTTAACGAATTTGTCTTACCGCATCTTAAAAAAGGCACACGTGGTCCAAGTAAAAAGATATCATTTTTCAAATTATTTAATTACATTCTTAAACTCATGCATACTGGTTGCCAATGGGAACAGATACCAATAGACAAAAATAAAGACGGCATGCCAGAAATTCACTATACTAATATCTATAATGCTTTTAAGTTCTGGGTTAAGCACGGATGCTTTGATAAGATTTTCGAAGCTTCGGTGGCAAGGTTATTTAAAGCTGGAATGCTTGATACTGATATATTACATGGTGATGGTACTTGTACTTCTGCTAAAAAAGGGGTGACAACTTAGGGTATAATGGTCATAAACACACTAAAGGAGACAAGGTTGTACCGTTTTGTGATAGAAACTGCAATGTTATTGCGCCTTTTGTTACTGCTCCGGGTAATAGGAATGAAGGAATCCTGCTTACTCCTGCAATATCAAACTTAAAAAAGATTGTAAAACTAATAGGTATAGATCTCAAGGAAAGTACCATGAGCTTAGATGGTGTATATAATTCACGTAAAAATCGTAAAGCAATTTTTAATCTTGGCATGACTCCTAATATGCCAGAGAATAAAAGGAGTCGCAAGAAATCTAAGCGAGGAAGAAAGCAAACTTTTTGCCGGAAAATCTTTAAAGAAAGGTTTAGAACGATAGAGAGAATATTTGCCTGGGAAGATAAATTCAAACGGTTGTTACTGAGATTTGAATTCCACAGCATAAACCATTATGCTCTGAAAACTATAGCCTACAGCATGGTTAACCTGCGGCATTTTTGTGGATAACGGCTAAGCATGGATTAAACAAGGTGCGGATGAAGCTAAAGGGAGAATACTGCCCAAATTGCCAAAAATTAAGCAATTTGATTATAAAATCATCAAAAATTCCAATACAAAAGCTGCAGTTCCAAAATCTTATCGACGAGAATAAAAACCCACCCGTTTTTAAACTATGAAACCAGCAATGAGTTCGAATACTCAATATATCTACAAACCTTTTAAATACAAGGCTATAATGGTTTTATTTCGTAAAAATTCAAACCCGCAATGAGTTCACAGAAAGTATCTTGCTGTTTAAAATTAGAGGCTTTTATGCCGCTACAAATGCAAAAATGAGCAACTTACCTGCTCCGACAATTGCGGGGGCTTCAAAACCCGGAAAACTTGCACAACAGGGGTATGGCTTTGATACAGCTATGACAATATTTGTAACTGAAAATATTGCAGCTGAGGTCTCTCTTGGTCTTGGTTTCTACAAAGGTAAATCTTCTACGCTCTTAGGTGCTGCAGATGCTTACGGTAGCGGTGGTACTGGTCTTGGAAAAAGAAACCAAATTTTTATGGTCCCAGTTACCTTATCTGCCCAGTATCATGCTGCTCCATATGGTGGTCTTAGGCCTTATGTTGGTGCTGGTCTTAATGGGACCTACATGCATACACGTTCAAAAGCTATTAAAGTTGATAGTGGTTTTGGACCTGTACTCCAGGCAGGTGTAGATTTTATCTCAAAAGATGATACCTTATTTACCTTAGATATCAGGCAATATTTGTTAAAAACAAAGGTTAAATTTAAAAAAGGCTTCCTTGCTACCGATGGTATCAGTTCAAAAGTTAACTGGAATCCACTAGTGATTTCTGCCGGTTTCGGTTTTAAATTTTAGATAGCCCTTTAGGCCTTTTGTGGACGGCTGGCTTAATTTATATAAACCAAGGGGTATAAGTTCTGCTAAAGCGGTAGCAGTTGTTAAAAGTTATTTTAAAAAATCTAGGATTGGTCATACCGGAACTTTAGATCTGGAAGCAGAAGGAGTCCTGCCGATAGCTATTGGCCAGGCAACAAAATTAGTAAGTATTCTCATTAATAGTTCAAAAGAGTATATATTTACTATTCAGTTTGGCTCTCAAACTGATACCGGTGATTTGGCTGGGAAAATTATTAAAAAAACAGATATTATTCCTACAGAAGATGAATGCCTGAATGTATGCCATAAATTTGTTGGTATAATCAAGCAAATACCTCCGATATATTCAGCACTAAAAATCAATGGAGTTAGGGCTTATAAGCTGGCAAGGCAGAATAAAGAATTTGAAGTAAACCCACGTTTCATAACAATTTATGACTTAAAATTATTATGTTATGATAGTCATACTAAGCGTGCAACTTATGTGGTCAATTGTTCTAAAGGTACATATGTTAGAACCCTAGCGGAAGATATTTCTTTATCCTTGCATAGTTTAGGATTTGTGGTAGAATTGCGCCGCACAAGGGTTGGAATATTTACTGAAGAAAACTCAATAAATATGTTTAACATAAACTGCAAAACTTTTGATGAAGCTCATGCTGTAGTTAAAAGTAAGTGCTTGAAGGTTGAAGATGTACTAGACGACATCCCGGTACTTGAAGTAGATGAATTAGTTGCCCAGAAAATTAGGTATGGCCAGCAATGTGATTTCGATAAAGTAGAAAATCATGATCAGATCTGGCTTAAATACGATAACAAAATTTTGGCTATAGGTAGTTTATCTGATGAAAGCTTCAAATCTTCAAGAGTGTTTAACTATAAAAAAGATGGAGAGGAATGATGTCGATACAAGCAGAGGTGAAAACAAAGCTAATAAAGGAATATGCAAACGCCGAGAATGATACAGGTTCTGTTGAAGTGCAATGTGCTATCCTTTCGGAAAGAATCAAAAACCTGACTGAACACTTGCAGAGTAATCATAAAGATTTCTCTTCAAGAAGAGGGCTTTTAATGTTAGTCGGACGCAGGCGTAGGTTACTTAATTATCTAAAAAGTCAAAGCCTTGATAGGTATGTTAAGCTAATAAACAAGCTTGGTATTAGGAAATAGAGATGGTAAAGGGTCTTAAAAGACCCTTTGTCGTTTGTTAAGAAAATTAGTAATACATATTGTAATCTGGTTAGATTTATAGGATTAGTTTTAGGCATCATACACAGAAGTGATTTTATAGGAGATACCTAATCCATAAGTTTTTAATGGGTGTGGCATAGATCAATACATACGGGTAGGAACTACCATCTAGAGCTTTGGAAGGTGTCAATTTCAGCTTGGGAACTATAAACCAGGACGCCAACCGGCATTTAGCCATTTTGATGGTTCGTATACTAAACAATAAATTAGAAAAAGGTAAATGGATGTTTAACGAAATAATAAAAAAAACTAACTGGAATGGTTCTGATCTTGAATTATCTACCGGTAAAATAGCACGCCAGGCCGATGGCGCAGTAATGCTGAAAATGGGTGATGCGGCAATTTTATCTACGGTAGTTAGTGCAAAACAGGTAAAAGAGGGAGCAGATTTCTTTCCCCTTACTGTTAATTATCAGGAACGTGCTTATGCTGCAGGAAAAATTCCTGGTGGTTTTTTTAAAAGAGAAGGAAGAGGTAGTGAAAAAGAAATATTAGTCTCAAGATTAATAGATCGTCCTATAAGGCCGTTATTTCATCCTGGTTTTTTAAATGAAACGCAAGTTCTTTGTACGGTACATTCTTATGATCCAAAACATAATCTTGATATTTTATCAATAATAGGAGCTTCGGCTGCGCTTGCCGTTTCTGGTATTCCTTATCTGGACATAGTTGCTGCAAGTAGAGTTGGGTACATTGACGGACAATATGTTTTAAATCCTTCGCTTGAAGAGCTAGGGAATAGTAAATTAGATTTGGTTGTGGCAGGTACAAAAGACTCAGTAATGATGGTAGAGTCAGAAGCGTCATTGCTTACCGAAGAGCAAATGCTCGAAGCAGTAAAATTTGGTCATCAAGGATTCCAGCCAGTAATAGAACTGATAGAAGATCTCAAAAAAGCTGTTGATAAAGCTCCGTGGGAAACAAAAGAGCTATTTCCGCAAGTTCTAAAAGACCAAATACGAAATTTAACAAAAGAAGCGATTAAAGAAGCCTTTACGCTCCAAATAAAACAGGAAAGATATACTTTAATTAGTGATATAAGATCAGCAATGATAGAAAAATTTACTGCTAATGAAGAATATAGTGCGGTTCAGGTGATTTTTGCTTTTAAAGAAGTAGAATCTGAAATCCTTAGAGCTGATGCTTTAAAAAATAGGGTCAGAATTGATGGTAGAAAACCTGATGAAATTAGACCAATAGAGTGTGAAACCTCCTTGTTTCCAAGTACCCACGGTTCTGCTTTATTTACAAGAGGTGAAACCCAAGGGCTAGTAATAACAACTCTTGGTACAGGTCAGGATGAGCAGATAATTGACGCTTTGGAAGGGGAATATAAGGAGTATTTCCTGTTAAATTACTTGTTTCCACCATATTGTGTAGGCGATGCGTCACCTCTTAGAGCACCAAGCAGAAGGGAAGTGGGGCATGGCAAACTTGCCTGGAGAGCTTTAAAGAGAGCTTTGCCAACAAGAACTGAATTTCCTTATACCATAAGGGTGGTATCGGAAATTACGGAATCTAACGGTTCATCTTCAATGGCAACAGTTTGTGGCGGTTCAATGTCTATGATGGATGCGGGTATTCCAATGATAGCCCCAATTTCAGGTATTGCTATGGGTCTTATTAAGGAAGGTGATAATTTTATAGTTTTATCAGATATTATTGCTGACGAGGATCATTTAGGAGACATGGACTTTAAGGTTGCCGGTAGCAAAGATGGTATTACTGCCTTACAGATGGATATTAAAGTTAGGGGTATTACTTTTGAAATAATGGAAAAAGCTCTAGAGCAAGCAAAAGCCGGACGCATTCATATTTTGGGTAAAATGGCTACAGCTATCACAACTAATAATTTAGTAAGTCAAAATGCCCCGATGATAGAATCCTTTAAGGTCGGTAAGGATAAAATTAGGGAAATAATTGGCCCTGGGGGGAAAATTATTAGAGAGATCTGCGAAACAACAGGAGCTAAAATTGACATCACAGATGAAGGACTAGTTTCCATATCGGCGGTTGGTAGGGATAAATTGGATGCCGCAATTAGCAGAGTAAAAGCAATTGCAGTTGATCCTGAAATAGGTGATATTTTTGAAGGCACAGTAGTGAAAATCTTAGAAGCAGGAGCTTTTGTTAATTATTCCGGCAATAGAGATGGATTTGTCCATATTAGCGAAATTTCGCATGAAAGGGTGGAGTCGGTTACAGGATCTCTAAAAGAAGGACAAAAAGTTAAAGTAAAGCTTATAGGTTTTGATCGTGGTAAAGCAAAATTAACTATCAAAAATGCTGAGGGTTCTCAGCCTGAAAAACCTAAAAAAGAAGTTCAGCTAAATGAAAAAGCCGTGATTCCTAAAAATGTTACCCCACCACCAACTTCTAAAGGTGAAAAAAGGGAAGTAGCTAAAAAATGGAAAAACAAGCCAGTTAGTGAAGATGAAAACATAACTGAGAGAAAATACTTCAATTAATCTGAATTGCGGTTTCTTGATAGTAGTTGTGCTTAGATTTTACATATTATAATATTAAAGTATTTCGAAAGAGAACGTGCTACTAATGATGTAAGTTTTTAAGCAGTAATTAAGATGCCTTTTATACACAAGTCCTTTTACTTTTTACGTCACGGAGAGACTGACTGGAACAAACAGCAGAGAATTATGGGCCAGTCAGACATTCCGTTAAATAAAAACGGTGTCTTACAAGCAAAAACAGTAGCTGAGAAAATTCAAGTTTTACCAATTGATGCAATCGTTACCTCACCACTTAAAAGAGCTTATGCAACAGCAGAAATAATAGGCAATAAAATTCGCCAACCTGTCTTCATCGAAAATGACTTACAGGAATTTTGCTGGGGTGTTATGGAAGGAAAAGTAAAAGGGGATTGTTCTTACAAGGACACTCCTTTTGAACCAGAAAAATGGTGGAAACAGGGTATAGTACCGACGGGTGCGGAAGCTTTTTCCGAGTTTGTAAGTAGAGCAGTGAAAGCTACTAACTACCATTTACCCCTTTATCAAAGTATATTATTTGTAGCACACGGTGGTATAATTATGGCTATACTTGCAGCTATCAGCAAACCACCACAGAGGGTTGATAATACTGCTTTATTTCATTTCACGCCCCCTGATCTTGGTAAAACCTCTTGGGATGTTAATATAATTAACTAAAAATTTTTATCATTATAATTATAATCGATTTTGAAACATGCAACGGTTTTATCTATTATTTAAGCTTGGATTATTGTATTTAATCAGCCCTGGCTTATATTTAGCATCTAAATATAAATTACCAGAAGATACGGTAATGTTGTTCCGCATGACTGTTAATATCACTTATTATACTGCTATTATTGCAATTATTTTTATAATAAAATATAAGCAATAAATATCAAAAAACTTATCATTTAAAATTTGCAACATAAAATAATATTTGTTTTATTTACTAGGATTTTGCTTCTATTATTCTTATCATAAATTATATATAATATAAGGTTATTCTAGTGTCTGAAAATCGCTTCTGTAAAAATTGGGGCCCATTTAAATTAGGCCAGATTGCTTCTGTTATTGGTGCAAATATTGCATATAATCAAACTGATCTCTTGATAGGCGATATCAAATCCTTAAAAGATGCAGGTAGTGGGGATTTAACGTTTCTAAGCAATAAAAAATATGTAGCTGGGCTTAAAGTGTGTAAAGCAGCTGTCTGTCTTGTTCCTCTAAATTTCGAGCTAGAGTCTAAAATCATCCCTATTCTGCTTCAAGTACCAAATCCTTATTATGCTTACGCTTTGCTAGTTGATTTATTTTATGCTCCGGCAAAAGAACTGAAAGGGTGGATAGCACCTTCCGCATTTATAGCTAAATCTGCTAAAATTGGTAAAAATTGTTATATAGATCATAATGTGGTAATAGAAGAAAATGTTGAGATAGGAGATGATTGCGTAATTGAATCAGGTAGTTTCGTTGATTACGGTGTCCGAATTGGCCACAGAGCTAGAATTGGTTCAAATGTATCTATTTCTTATGCGTTAATAGGTGATGATGTAGTAATCCTACCTGGAGCTAGAATCGGACAGGACGGTTTCGGTTTTGCTACTCATCAAGGGGTGCATAAAAAAATATATCATACGGGATCGGTAATAATAGGCAATAATGTTGAAATCGGCGCAAACACAACTATTGATCGAGGTTCGATGAATAATACAATAATTGAGGATTTATGTAGAATAGATAATTTAGTTCAAATAGGTCATAATGTTCACATAAAAAAAGGTGCAATTCTGGTAGCGCAGGTGGGTATTGCTGGTAGTAGTGTGATAGGTTCTTATTGTGCACTTGGAGGGCAGGTAGGAGTGGCAGGACATATTACCATTACTGATAATGTACAAATTGCTGGTCAAGGCGGGGTAATTCAGGATATAAAGGAATCAGGAATTATGGGAGGAACGCCGGCTGTTCCGATAAAGGACTGGCATAGGCAGACCATAATTTTAAAAAAATTAATTAATGAAAAAAAGAAATGAATACGCAAGAAGATACATCAATGGATATCAATCAAATAATGTCGATAATACCTCATAGGTATCCTTTTTTATTGATAGATAGAATTAAAGAAATAATTTTAGGGGAATCTATAATTGGTATTAAAAATATAACTTTTAATGAACCTCAATTTACTGGGCATTTCCCAAGCAGGCCGATAATGCCAGGAGTTTTAATTATTGAAGCAATGGCGCAATTATCAGCTGTGCTAGTGGCTAAATCCATGGAGACTACTGAAGATAAAGAAGTATTTTTTATGTCTATTGAGGAATCAAAATTTAGGAAAATAGTAGAACCGGGGGATTGTCTGGTTATGTATTCTAGTATAGTTCAAAACCGTGGTTCTGTTTGGAAATTCAAGGCACGTGCAGAAGTTGACGGTAAAATCGCATCGGAAGCAGTTTTTACTGCAATGGTAAGAGATAAAAATAAAGGATAAGAGATGATACATAAGAGTGCCCTAGTTAGTAAAAAGGCTAAAATTGGAAATAATGTAAAAATAGGACCATTTTCAATTATTGGCGATAAGGCTATTATTGGGGATAACGTAGAAATAAAATCACATGTGGTTATTGAGGGGAGAGTGACAATTGGTGAAGCAACAATTATTTATCCATTTGCTTCCTTATGTTATCCACAGACTTTAAAATATCAGGGGGAAGATTCAGAAATTATTATTGGTAAAAACAATACAATTCGAGAATATGTAACGATTCAGCATGGAACTGAGGACGGTTCAATGCGTACTACTATTGGTGATAATTGCTTATTTATGGTAGGTGTTCATATTGCCCATAATTGTACTGTCGGCAATAATGTAATTTTTGCTAATTATGTTAGTCTTGCTGGTCATGTTAATGTAGGGGACTTTGCAATTATCGGAGGTCTTTCAGCTGTGCAGCAGTTTGTTAGAGTGGGCTCTCATACAATGATAGGTGGGATATCTGCGGTAGTAAGAGATCTTGTTCCTTATGGCCTTGCAACAAGTGATAGGGCTCACCTGGAAGGTCTTAATTTGGTTGGTATGAATAGGCGTGGTTTTGATAAACAGCAATCTCTGGAAGCAAGCAAAGTAATAAGAGAGATATTTAATGAAAATTCCGAAAATGTTTTTACTAAACGCATTGAACTTGCTCGGGAGAATTACCCCGATAATAAAATTGTCCAAGAGATAGCTGAATTTCTTCTGGCCGATAAAAACAGGAGTTTTTGTGGTTTTAAATAAGAATAACTTAGGTATTATCGCTGGAAGTGGGCTGTTGCCCTCTGAGATTGCAGATTTACACTTAAAACAAGGAGGCAATGTTTATATTGCTGTTCTGGAAGGGGAAACCGATATTTTACACATTACTAAATATCAGTACAAGCAGTTCCCGATAGGATCGGTTGGGGCACTTCTTGAGTATTTTAGAGAAAATAATGTAAAAGAAATTATTATCATCGGCGGTATAACAAGGCCTGATTTAAAATCGGTGAAAGTAGATAAAGCAGGTTCTCTCTTAATAGCTAAAATTTTAAAGGAAAAATTTTTAGGTGATGATAATATATTAAAGATAATTTCTGATTTTATTGAATCGAAAGGTTTCAAAGTTATTTCCCCTAAAACTTTATTAGAGCTTGGCACTTATGAAAAATTATATGTGAGTAATAAATTGCCTTCTAAACAGGATCAAATAGATATTGAGCTTGGCTCGCAAGTTATTAAATCTTTAAGCAATCTTGATATCGGGCAGTCAGTTATCATTGCTGATGGTTATGTACTTGGTATTGAAGCTGCAGAAGGAACTGACGCTTTAATTAGGCGCTGTGAATTGCTCAGAAAAACTGAAAGAGGAGGGGTTCTGGTTAAAATGGCCAAGTTAACGCAGGATATGCGTCTTGATCTACCGACAATTGGCCCAGATACTATATTTTACCTTGCGAAACATGGCTATAATGGCCTTGCTATCCAAAAATCCGGGGTGATAATTGTAAAACCTGCAGAAACCCTTACACTACTTAATGAACACGATTTATTTATATCTTACATATGAATAAATTTAGTAGCTGTATTATAATTATTTTCTTATGGGGTATTGCATCGTCTAATGTTGTTTTTGCTAATAGCTATTCCTCAATTTATTATACCATTACTCCTTTATTCGGAAATAAAGCACCGGCAATAAAAGTAACGGCAGATATTAGAGGGGATATAAAGGATCAATTAGTTGTTGATTTGCCATGCAGATGGGCTAGCGGTGAATATGTAGAACAGCTGAAAGAGGTTAAGGTAGATAATTTTAGCTATCGCATAATTTCAAATAATGAACTTTGCAACCAGCTGATCATAGCAACACCTAAGTCTACTGATAGAGTTATTATAAATTATGAGATTCATCAAAAAAAGGGTGATCCGGCCGAAGTCCATGAAGCAATTATCCGTACAGATTTAGTACATAGTGTCGGTTATGGAATATTTGCCATACCAAATGATGCACGAGAGGCAGGTGAAGTATCTTTTTCTATAGAATGGAAAGAAATGCCGAGTAAATGGAAAACGATTTCATCTTACGGGATTGCTCAGTTCCTCAATTTTAGAGCAAAAGCGCAGGAATTACTACATGCAATTTATGCGGCAGGAAACTTACGTATGTATCAGATTGCTGATAATAAAAATCCGGTTTTCTTGTCACTCTATGGGTCTTTTGATATTAAAGATGGCTTAATTGTTACTTCACTTCAAGAGATTGTTAAAACTCAAAGGTCGTTCTTTAATGATCATGATTTTCCTTATTATGTTATAAGTTTAATTGAAGGAAATGATACAAATTCAATGGGAGGAACTAGATTATACGATAGTTTTGCAGCTTATTTACCAAAAGGCATGAAGCATTTGGATTATTATATTCTTTTTGCCCATGAGCATTTACATAATTGGCTAGGAGGTAAAATACATAATAATGGGCGAGACAGCTTGGATTATTGGTGGAGTGAAGGATTTACTGATTATTATGCAAGGGTTCTAGCATTACGTTCTGGAGGTATTTCGCTTGAAGAATTTATTGATGAATGCAATCAAATATTGAGAAATTACTACTTATCTCCTGTGATAAATCAACCTAACACCACGATCAAAAATAGTTACTGGAAAAATGAAAATGTACAAAAACTTCCGTATACTCGCGGTTTTGTTTTTGCTATTTACCTAAATAGCCTTATTAAACTCCATGATGATACAAAATCTATAGATAATATTATATTAGATCTGTTTAAAATCGCAAAACAACAACCATTTTCTGTAAAATCTTTTAAAGAGAGCGCTAAAAACTATATATTCCAAGGGATTGAACAGGAAATTGCTATATTTATAGATCAAGGAAAAATAATTGATTTAACTGCTGCTGCCTCTATTTTACCTCTGGAAAAAATAAAAATGGGTCCGTATGAGCGTGGTTTTAATAGGGATAAAATCTTAAAAAACAAAATTATACATAATATTAACCCTAACAGTAACGCTTATAAAGCCGGATTAAGAAATGGAGATAAAGTAGTAGAATTTAGTTTTCCTAAAGGCTCTGATCCTGATCAGATAGCAACAATAAAAACAATTAATAAAACATTTAAATTCAGACCAGAGAGTGATAATAAAAAAGAAATATATCAATTTAAATCAAACTTATCCTCAGAAGATAAGCTGAAAATCAAAAGATTCTTTGGAGTTGAAATTTAACTGCAAGAGTATATCTGCTTCTCAATTCTTTGGAGTATTGTAACTATTAGGACTATCGTTGAAGTTTTCTGTTGACTTAATTTTTGTCCTATTTACTTATTTTACTTAAATTGGAAAATCATATTTAACCTTACTACCCTTTAATTATTATAACTAACTGATAAGAGTTCTGCTTACGATAAAGTAATATATAATAGGAGTGGTGGGGTAAAATGCTTATAACAAACAGGTTGTTAATTAATCGTAGAATTTATTACCTCTAACTCTTAATTTTTTAATAAGTATTGACATAGTATGTACAAATATGGTAAATTGTACTAATCAATAATTAACCGGTATATCAAATAATGAATACAATATTAGATAAATATGAACAAAATATTGAAGATAGTTTTAATGCTCAAAAGAGTATAAAGACTAAATCGTTAGTAGATAATTTAAAGATAGCTGCTACTAAGCACTTAAAAAGCAAAAAATCTATTACTATAAGAGTTGCAAATCATGATCTTGAAGCGATTAAGATTAAAGCTTCAAAAATGGGTTTAGCATACCAAACTTATATTAATATGCTAATTCACCATGATGCCTCTAAGATTTAATTATTATTAGTAGGATGAATTTTAAATACAACTACGAGAAAAACTCTCAACTGCTAGAAACGAGAGGGATTGGTTTTGAAGAAATAATTCAAGCTATTTCCGAAGGGAATATATTAGATATTAGAAAACATCCTAATGAACTAAAATATCCTGAGCAGAAAATTTTATATGTCCGTGTATTAGAAGAAGTATATGCTGTTCCATTTATAGAAGAAGAAAAAGACTGCTTTTTTCTAAAAACGCTATTTCCTACTAGAAAAGCAAGGAAAGAATTTTTAGGCCTATAATATAGTTACATCTAGAGTATACTTTACCACAACAATACGCAATTTCAATTCGTCCAAAATCTGATGGTTTTCCTGTTTTTACAGAAGTGTTACGTCACGCAGGTGTTAAGAAACAGATGGTTTTTGCAATCGTATTGTATTAGGTATATTTATTTAACAGAAGAAGAAGCTATTAGTTCAGCAAGGAATTCCTATTATAAAGGGTATTTATGAAATCAGTTTGCAAATTAGCTGTGTTACTTGCAGCCAAAAGCTAAGCACTAAAGCGTAACTAGGACTTAATATATTTCCTCTGACGGATCTTCTTTTGGTAATATAATATTGTCCTGGATTTTTGAGAAAGGATCGAAAAAGTCTTCTAACTGGGTTTTACTTTCCAAATTCTTTAATTCTGTATCATAATAATTTGCTTTAAAAGCTTCTATTATTGAACCTTTTTCTGTTGATGGTTTACCAGTATCATAGTTTACTGGAATTAAATTAATTGATTTTGGTATCTCAAAATCAACAGATTCAATATCCTTGTAACCGTTATTCATAAAATTTATAAATATTGGGAGTGCAACAGTAGCGCCAGTTGCACTTTTTCCGAGGCTTCGAGGAATATCATAACCGATATAAGTACCTACTACTATTCTGGGGGTAAATCCTATAAACCAGGTGTCTTTCCCCTCGTTACTTGTACCAGTTTTACCGGCTATAACTTTAGGAATGATTTTTGCTGCCTGCCCAGTTCCTCTTTGGATTGCCCCCATTAAAATAGAAGTAATTTGATAATCTGTGGCATCATCGGTAATGATATGTCCTGACGATACTGGAATTATCGGCAGTAATGCATTGCCAGTTTCATCATGTTTATATTCCTTACATTCCATACATTCCGTATAATCCCTACGGTAGAGGACATTGCCTTTTCTATCTTTAATTAATTCGATATAATGTGGTGTAACTTTTCGTCCCTTATTAGCGATAATGCTATAAGCCATAGTCATCCGCTCGAGAGTGGTTTCCAGAGCTCCAAGAACAATTGAATGGATTTTTGGCGAGGGATTATCGTTAATACCGAACCTTTTAAAGGTTTCAGCAATTTTTCTAAGACCTGCTATCTGTCCAACTCTAACAGTGATACTGTTACGCGATTTTTCCAATCCTTTCCGCAGGGTCATTGTGCCCATAAATTTGTTGTCCCAATTTTTAGGTTTCCATACAGGCATTCCTGCGCCTTGATAAATTTCAATAGGAGAATCAGGAAATAAATCATTAGGTTTAGCACCATTTTCAAGGGCTGCTAAATAAACAAAAGGCTTGATTAAAGAACCAGGTTGCCTTTTTGCTTGGGTAGTTCTATCAAATTTGCTTATATCGTAATCATAACCGCCTTCTGCGGCCAGAACCCTTCCCGTATAAGGTTCAACTACCATTATACCGCCATTAACCTCTGGTATCTGTTGTAGTTTATAATCATTTTCTATTTTTTCGACTACTATAACATCACCGTTTTTAAGTAAATCCCTCGCTGAATTCAGATTTGTTTTTGTCCGAGCCATATCCGCCAGTTTAATAAAGGCCGTTTTACCGTCACGTAATCCTATTTTTGCACGAGAGTTTTCAACGTTTAATACTACTGCGAGTTTGTAATGCCTTAACCCAACCGGTCTTGGAAGAGCTTCTAAATCTTTCTGCCAATTAGTTAAAGGGATATTCCTAAGAGGCCCTCTGTAACCTCTTTTCATATCATAAGTCTTAATACCGAACCTTAAAGCGTTAGCGGCACTTTCCTGTAACTTGGAATCTACACAACTGATAATGGTTAAACCTGCTGTATAGAAATACTCTTCACCAAACATGCCTATTACTTCCGACCGCACTTGCTCGGCATAATAATCTGCATCTAGAGTCTGAACTTTATCTTGTTTAACGAGTTTTAGTGGTTCATTTATTGAGTCTCTTGCTTCTTTTTCAGTAATATATCCATCATCATACATGCGTCCGATTACGTAATTTCTTCGAGCTAGTGCCCTTTCGTAATTTTTCTCAGAGCCATATTGCGACGGGGCTTTGGGAAGCGAAGCCAAAAAAGCAGATTCAGCGATAGATAATTCTTCTACTGATTTGTTAAAATAACCAAGCGCTGCAGCTGCAACCCCATAACCTTTTCCTAAAAAGAGCTGATTTAAATATAGCTCTAGAATTTGGTCTTTGGACAAAACCTGAGAAATCATATAGGAAAGTATGGCTTCTTTAACTTTCCTTTCAATCGACCTTTCCGAAGTTAATAGAAAGTTTTTTACAACTTGTTGAGTAATAGTTGATCCGCCCTCAAATCTAGTACCATTAATAACATGAGAAACATTTGCAAATGCCGCTCTGATAATACTGAATATATCAATACCGGGATGACTATAAAAATTTTTATCTTCAGCTGCTATAAAGGCTTGTGCAAGAGACTTAGGTACGCTATTTATCGGGACAAAAATTCTCTTTTCTTTCGCATATTCTTCAATCAATTTTCCATCTGCTGAATAAATCCTAGTTACGCAGGGAGGATGATATTCTTTTAATTGTGAATAATCCGGCAGATCTTGGCTAAAGTGCCATAGAATAGCAATTACAACTGCAATCCCCAAAATAGCAAGGGCTAAACTTAGCTTAGTTGCAAGGATTAAAAATCTAAGCATTAGTAACTGTATAATTTATTTTGATTTTTTAAATATAGAGATAAGTTCAAAAAAAGTCATTAATTATGTGAATCTAATCTTTTTCAGAGTTAAGGTTAACTGCCCTATGCATTACTACTTTCAGCAAAAATTAATTATTAGGAATTGATAAAACTTTTTCCTCTATCTCTGCTTTTGGATAGTTATCTTGTAGAGTGTATACTCCATTCTGCTTTTTGATAATTTCGTATTCACGCTGGGCTATAGAATCTATAAAATATAACTTGCCCGATACACCCGAAAACTTTTTGGAACTTTTTAATCTAGTTAAAAAATCTTCCTGTCTGTAATTACCGATTATGTTACTTGCAACTATCTTTCCAGCATCATAAGCAAGAGCGTGCATAAAGGAGAAGTAATTTATGCCTAAAGTAGCAGCTCTTTGCTTTAGGTTGCCATTTTCCAGAGTAATTGATCCGGTGTAAATAATTTCAAATTGCTTATCATCGATTACATCTATTCTGTTATCGCCTGCGATAACAGCTTTTTTATCTAAATTAAAATTTTTTGCAAATTGGTATATCCTTTTTAAATTTTCTGGGTCATCACCCACTATGACTACCGGCCTTTTCAAAATCTCATCCTGTTCATTTAAATTACTTACAGTATCAGAAACAATATTAACTGCTTTCTCTATATCTTCATCAGTATTATTATAAAATTCCATTCTACTAAGTGTTGCTTCTTTATTTGCTATAATATTCTGAATTATTTTGCTAACAATTTGTGTGTGTCTACCGGTTGGTAATAAAATTACATAATTCTTATATTCGTTATTTATTAGATAAGTAGTAATTTGTTCGATTTGTCTCATAGGAGCATGACCAAAGATAAACATATTATTATCAGCTAATGTTGGGTCATTTGAAAGAGATAGAGCAATTACGTCTTTATCTTTGATCGCTGCAGAGAGAACCTTAGTATCTTTAGAATATATCGGCCCAATTATGATCTTAATTTTTTGTTCTAATATTCTTTTAATGGATTCTTTTAATTTAATTTCATCAGAACAGTCATAAGAAGTTACTTTAATTTTTGTTTTAGCGCCATCTCCTAATCCCATTTTTATCATTCCAGCGTATTGTTTTGCGAGTAATTCATTTTCACCAGATAATGGTAGTAAAAGCGCAACTTCAGTAATGGTATTATTTGATAAGCTTTTTTTACTATTAGTGTTATTGTTACTAGATTCACAAGCAGTAAGAACCAATAGAAAACAAAAAGAAATAATGAATTTTGTAAATTTTTGTTTTATGTTGTTCATGTTATATTCCTAAATTTTAAGACAATTCTTATTTTATATGAATTTTAGACCCGGGCTTTATATAGTATCAACTCCAATTGGTAACTTAAACGACATTACCATTCGGGCGCTTGAGAATCTAAAGAACTCTGATATTATTTTATGTGAGGATACCAGAATATCAGCAAAATTACTAGCAAAACATAATATCACCGGCTCTCTTTCCATATATAATGACAAAAGTGATGAGACAACTCGTAAATACATAATAAAAAATATAGAAGCCGGTAAAGTTGTTTCTTTAATTTCTGATGCCGGAACGCCGTTAATTTCTGATCCCGGATATAAATTGGTTAGAGAAGTAAAAGAAAAAGGATATTTTATTGATATAGCACCTGGGGTTTCTGCTCCGATAGCAGCATTAACTCTTTCGGGTTTACCCTCTGACCGGTTTATATTTGCTGGGTTTCTTCCCAAAACGGATATAGGAAGGGAAAAGGTTTTTTTAGAATTTGCAGAAGTCGATGCAACACTTATCTTTTTTGACAGATCTACCAGAATAGTGGATTCGTTGCAGGCTGCATTAAAAATTCTCGGTAATCGAGAAGCTAATGTTTCTAGAGAATTGACCAAGCTCTTTCAGGAATCGAGAACGGTTGATATAGAAAGTTTAATAAAATATTACAGTCAGAATTTACCCAAAGGAGAGATAGTATTATTGATTTCCGGTAAAAAATCACTTGAATCATCTGAGGAAAAACTAATCACAGAAATTAAAAATTTACTTATTCTGGGTACGCACACAAAAGATATTACTCAACAATTGTTTCAAAAATACCACAAACATTACAAAAAAAGTAAAATTTATAAAATTTGTAATTCTCTAAAAGGAACAAAGCATAGAATCTAGTTTATTTTTTCTAAAAAAGTGCTATAGTGTGTACACCAATTTAATTTATTTAAGGAGTTTAAAATGTTAAGATTACTTGTTATTCTAGTTAGTGTATTTGCTTTATCAAAAGTTGCTTTTGCAACAGGTTCTGCTAAAGGTTCAGCTGAAACTACTCCTGTTACTGAAGTTAGCAAAGATGCAGCGCTTCAGGATGATGCAACTGCAGAAAAAGAGTTGAATGAAAAAGGAAAAGGAAGCAAGAAATAATAATTTTTAGTTAAGCTTTCTAAGTTATAAGTGGTTCTATATGCTAAAGGTTAGTGTTATTATCTCTACACTATTCTTTTTTAACGTCGTGGCGGGATTAAGTATTACTAATACAAAAACCAGGCCATAAAATTAAAAAAGCATATAGAACACAACAAATAAAAAGTTCTAGCACATCGTTTAGCAGTTTAAGGTAGTATCAATAAAAATTTTTATCAATTTATTAAGGAGTCTGTTATGTTTAAAAAATTAGCATTATTACTCAGTGTTCTTGCGATATCAAAGTTTGCTTTTGCAAATACCGGATCTGAAGGTTCTGCAGCTGGAAAGGCTCACGAAGAAGGACACGCTAAGGCCCATGAAGAGCATGGTAAAAGCCATGACAAAGGTCATGAGCATCATGGTGATAGCCACGGAAAAAAAGGATCAGCTTCTAAGTAATTCCTTTAAGCTCCTAAATTCAAGCCTTTAATCAGTAAAATCTGTTTTAGTTTTATAACTAAAGGCTTGAAAAAAGAATATGCATTAAGTATAATGCCCTTTACAGCAACGTGGCTCTGGTATGCCTAATTTGCTGTTTGTTTATTTTTTTAAATGCCAAAAAGAGAGTCAATATGCCTAAAATGAAGACACATTCGGGTGCAAAAAAGCGCTTTAAGCTTACTGCAAGCGGCAAAGTAAAAGCTAGTCAGGCAGGTAAGCAGCACTTTATGAGACGTCGTACGAAAGCTCAACTTCGCAATCAAAGAGGAACTACAATACTTGGTGATGAAGATGCGAAGAGATTAGTAAAGATTTTCCTTCCTAATGGGACTAATTAAAAAATGAGAGTGAAATTATGACACGTGCAAAAGCAGGAATAGTATCCAAAAGTCGCCACAAAAAAATAATCAAGCTTGCTAAAGGTTATAGAGGCAGGGCAAAGAATTGTTTTAGAATAGCAATTGAGAAAGTAGAAAAAGGATTACAGTATGCGTATAGAGATCGTAGAAATCGTAAGCGTGATTTTAGAGGCCTCTGGATTCAAAGAATTAATGCAGCTGTAAGAGAGCATGGAATGGTTTATTCTAGCTTTATTAATGGATTAAATAAGTCCGGGGTTGTTGTGGATCGTAAAATGCTGGCAGAGCTTGCTGTAAATAACGCCGATAGTTTTGCCCACATTGTAGAGCAAGCCAAAAAAGGTTTAACCGCAAAATAAGGAATATACTTCCTTTTTTAGGCTTCCATAAGCCATAGATTTGTCTTTGTAACTAAGAATTTGGGGGATAAGCAAAAAGTATAGAAGCTGCATAACAGCTGCTATACAAATTAGCCCCAAATTATTCTTAATGAAGGTGTTATTGTTCTCTTGATGCTTCTCAATTCAATTACCATAATGGGTTATACGCTAGAGTAAAGAAATATCCCAATTTTACTTTAGGGGTGTTAGATGAACTTGTCCTTTATTCTGTTGATTTTCTGTAAGTATTTTTATATGGCTTAAATTTTTAAGGTATATGAAAAGCGCAATGTCTAACAATAATTGCATATATTAATAATATTACTTATTTTTATATCATAATTTATTAATCGATTAAAAATATGTCTTGGTTTTACCTTTTTATGGCGGGGATATTTGAAATATTTTGGGCAGTAGGGATAAAATACTGCGATGGATTTAAAATTACTATTTCTTTGGTTTTAGTAATAATTTCCATGGCTCTTAGTGTAATTTTTCTGGGATTAGCCACTAAAACCATTCCAATGAGCATAGCTTACGCAGTGTGGACTGGTATTGGAATAGTAGGAGTATTCATTTACGGTCTGTTAATACTGAAAGATCCGATTTCGGTTAAGAATATCATTTGTGTTGGGATGATTTTAATAGGAATAATTGGGCTAAAGTTAGGGATAAAATGATCAAAATAATATGAAAAACATATCTATTATTTCCTTTTTCTGGCAACATATAAAGCCTTACAAATGGTATTATGCAGGAATGCTTATAGCTCCTGTAATAGGGGCTATCTTTCCATTTGCTTATCATTATGCCGTCAAGTTATTTATTGACTTAATGTCGAACTCATTGCTGGTTTCATAGTTTAAAAACGGGTGGGTTTTTATTCTCGTCGATAAGATTTTGGAACTGCAGCTTTTGTATTGGAATTTTTGATGATTTTATAATCAAATTGCTTAATTTTTGGCAATTTGGGCAGTATTCTCCCTTTAGCTTCATCCGCACCTTGTTTAATCCATGCTTAGCCGTTATCCACAAAAATGCCGCAGGTTAACCATGCTGTAGGCTATAGTTTTCAGAGCATAATGGTTTATGCTGTGGAATTCAAATCTCAGTAACAACCGTTTGAATTTATCTTCCCAGGCAAATATTCTCTCTATCGTTCTAAACCTTTCTTTAAAGATTTTCCGGCAAAAAGTTTGCTTTCTTCCTCGCTTAGATTTCTTGCGACTCCTTTTATTCTCTGGCATATTAGGAGTCATGCCAAGATTAAAAATTGCTTTACGATTTTTACGTGAATTATATACACCATCTAAGCTCATGGTACTTTCCTTGAGATCTATACCTATTAGTTTTACAATCTTTTTTAAGTTTGATATTGCAGGAGTAAGCAGGATTCCTTCATTCCTATTACCCGGAGCAGTAACAAAAGGCGCAATAACATTGCAGTTTCTATCACAAAACGGTACAACCTTGTCTCCTTTAGTGTGTTTATGACCATTATACCCTAAGTTGTCACCCCTTTTTTAGCAGAAGTACAAGTACCATCACCATGTAATATATCAGTATCAAGCATTCCAGCTTTAAATAACCTTGCCACCGAAGCTTCGAAAATCTTATCAAAGCATCCGTGCTTAACCCAGAACTTAAAAGCATTATAGATATTAGTATAGTGAATTTCTGGCATGCCGTCTTTATTTTTGTCTATTGGTATCTGTTCCCATTGGCAACCAGTATGCATGAGTTTAAGAATGTAATTAAATAATTTGAAAAATGATATCTTTTTACTTGGACCACGTGTGCCTTTTTTAAGATGCGGTAAGACAAATTCGTTAAATTCATCTTCTCTCAAAACAGTAGGAAGCTTGTTGTATCGTCTAATTCTGCTCATTCTATTTGGTTACTTAAATAAAATTAATGAATACTCAATATATCTACAAACCTTTTAAATACAAGGCTATAATGGTTTTATTTCGTAAAAATTCAAACCCGCAATGAGTTCCTGGAAAGACTGGTATTTATTTTCAGCAACAAAAGGTAAAATATTATCGCTATAGGTTATAATGCTATACGTTTGGAATGAGGGGAGTCTTTCAAAAATATCACATAAAGCTTTATTGCATAAAAATATTATGCAAATTTTTAAATCTAGACTGGTCGCATATGTTTTATATTTTAAAATTTTATCGCTAATTGCCTGTTCAATTGTTCCTACTATATAAAGATCTGATTTATCTGATGGAAAACTTATAGTTAACTCATCCAGAATATTTTTCTTATACTTAGTTGCAATTCTGATGCCACTTGTTTCAGTAATCGTAACAAAAATTTGCAAATCATTTTGAACCTTAGGCGTGTGTTTTATTGCTAAAATTGTATCAACTATTGATTCAAATTCCAAAGATAAAAAATATATACCGTTAAATCCAAAAGAATTATAGATCACAAATTCTAGCACCTGACTTGTTGGAGTGATATAAGGCGAAGACGCAATTACCGTTTGCCATACTTCTCCACCAGCATTATTGGCATCTATATTATGTACAGTATAAGCAACTATATCATCTGAATTATAATTATCCTGAATAAATTTCTCTATAGGGTTAGATTTTATTATAGATTGAAGCATGGGTATGAATTCATGCTTTATCTGACACGTTGGAGAATCTAGCAAAACCAGCACTTGAAATTTTTTATAATTCTTTAAAAATGTGCAGCATACTTGGAAATGGTCGTCTTTTTCATAAGAGACAAAAATGTTGTCGATGGCCTGGTGTTTGTAGCATGCAATAATTTTAATCCCAACTTTTCCAATAAAAATTATCAAATTTTGCTTATGTAAAAGATTATTGATGAAATTACCGACTATTTCTAATTTCGAACTAATTTTTTTCATCTTAAATTCTTACCACAAAAATATCATCTGAACCACACCTTAGAGTATGACTAATATCCTCTCGAGCTCAAATGCAATAAAATCCTTTAAAAAGCTTTTTAAAATAATATTGTAATTTAGCCATAAATTCTTTAATGTGCTATCCTAAAATAGAGTTAAAAATTAAATATTTGTAAATTTAGAAATGTCAAAATTCACTACGACGCAGATTAGAAACACTTTCATAGATTACTTTGTTAAAAATAACCATACTTACGTACCTGCTAGTTCTTTAGTACCACAAAATGACCCGACATTAATGTTTACTAATTCCGGTATGGTACAGTTTAAAGACGTATTTACCGGTATCGATAAAAGAGATTATAATAAAGCTACTTCAAGCCAAAAATCTGTAAGAGCTGGCGGTAAGCATAATGATCTTGATAATGTAGGTTATACCGCAAGGCATCATACATTTTTCGAAATGCTTGGTAATTTTTCTTTTGGCGATTATTTTAAAGAAGAAGCTATTTATTATGCGTGGAACCTACTAACCAAAAGTTTTTCAATTCCTAAAGAGAAATTATATGTAACCGTGTTTCATGATGACGAAGAAGCAGTAATTTACTGGAAAAAAATAGCTAACTTAACTGATGAAAGAATAATTAGAATTGCTACAAATGATAATTTTTGGTCAATGGGAGAGACAGGCCCATGTGGACCATGTTCTGAAATTTTCTATGACCATGGCGATAAAATATTTGGCGGTCTGCCGGGCACAAAAAACGCTGATGGGGATAGATATATTGAAATCTGGAATCTAGTATTTATGCAGTTTGAGCAGATAAATAAGGATACTAGGATTGAATTGCCAAAAAAATCCGTTGATACTGGAATGGGTCTTGAGCGAATCTCAGCAGTAATACAAGGCGTACATGATAATTATGATATTGATTTATTCCGAGAAATAATAGGCTATACCGAATCGCTATTAAAAGTAAAAGCTACAGGTGAAGAACTTTTTTCCTACAGAGTAATAGCAGATCACTTACGTTCATCTGCATTCTTGATTGCGGATGGTGTTATGCCATCTAACGAAGGACGGGGATATGTGCTAAGAAGAATTATGCGCAGAGCCATGCGCCACGCTCACCAGCTAGGAGCATCAGAACCTTTAATGTATAAATTATTACCAAAACTTGTAGATTTGTTTGGCCATACCTTTCCTGAAATAAAAAGGGCAGAAGATTTTGTTAGTAGCATTTTAAAACAAGAAGAGGAAAGATTTAAAGTTACTTTGGATAGAGGACTAAAACTCTTAGAAGAAGAGACTAGAACCTTACCTGCTAATTCTACCTTATCCGGAGAAGTAGCGTTCAAGCTTTATGATACATACGGATTTCCTTTAGATTTGACTCAAGATATATTAAAGAAAAAGAACATAGCAATTGATAATGCTGGTTTTGAGCAAATGATGGCCGAGCAGAAAGAACGAGCAAGAAGTACTTGGATTGGTTCTGGAGAGTCAAAAACGGATAATATGTGGTTTGATCTCTTGTCTGAATTTGGCTCTACTGAGTTTCTTGGATATTCCCTTAATAGTTCAGAAGCCAAAGTTCTTGCGTTAATTATAAACGGCACTCGTACTAGGCAAATATCCGAAAAAGGTAAAAAATTTACTTTAATTACCAATCAAACCCCTTTTTATGGTGAATCTGGAGGGCAAATGGGAGATATTGGTTTTATTAACTCGGAGCATGGTAAAATTAAGGTCCTAGATACCCTAAAATATTTAGGAAAAATACATGGTCATATTTGTGAGCTTGAGGAAGGCCTTGTTACTGAAAATGATGAAGTCAAACTCACCATCGATAGTTATCACCGCAAATACCTTAGAATGCATCATTCTGCTACTCATCTGCTGCATGCTGTACTCAGAAGCGTCCTGGGTAATCATATTACTCAAAAGGGGTCGCTAGTAGCTCATGATAGGTTGAGATTCGATATTAGCCATCCAAATGGCTTAACCTCTGCTGAAATTAATCTGATTGAAGATAAAGTAAACCAGATTATAGTAGATAATTCACCCGTACATACAAAATTAATGTCTACTGATTCTGCTATTGAATCCGGTGCTATGGCACTATTTGGCGAAAAATATGAAAATGAAGTAAGAGTAGTTTCAATAGGTAATGAAAATGATAAAGAAAACCCTTACTCTTTTGAACTCTGCGGCGGAACACATGTATCTAGAACTGGTGATATAGGGATATTCAAAATAGTGAGTGAAAGTGCAATTGCTGCTGGGGTTAGAAGAATTGAAGCCGTTTGTGGTACTTATGCTCTTTCTTTTATTAGGGAAAATGAAAAATTACTGGCCACTATTATAAATAACCTCAAAACTAATAAGCAGGATGTTTTACAAAAACTAGATTCCCTTATTCACAGTAAAAAGGAGCTAGAAAAGGATCTAGAAAAAAAACAGCTAGAAACTTTATCCTTAACTGCAGAGGAAATTAATAGAATTGCTAAAGATATCGATAATATTAGATTAATCTATAAGCAGATTGATAATGTTAACTCTAAACTACTGCGTATGGCACTACAAGATATGGTAAAAAATCATAATAATCTGGTTGTGGTATATACTAGTAAATTAGATGATAAATTATCAGTATTAGTTGGGGTGTCTAAAAATATAACATCTGAGTATAATGCCGGTAACATTGTAAAAAAATTAACTGGTTTTATTGGTGGGAGTGGTGGTGGACAGGCAGACCTAGCACAAGCAGGAGGCGGGGATATTGAAAAACTTACAATACTTGAAAAAGAACTGCCTAATTTCCTATAACAAAAAATCAGAAGCTCTCTTATAGAGGAGAAAGATAAAAAACTTACTCACTAAAAGGGGTAAAAATTTCCGGTAGGTTATGAACATAGCTACCCTCTGCATCCTGCCCTTCTCCCAGAATATTAACAGCAGGGCCAGAAGTAGCTAAATCCATAGCCTCCAGATTTGTTACCAGAAGCACGGGTGCGATAACTGAAGTATTAGTTGGTACGTTGATTTCTCCCCAAGTAGAAGCCGTAACTGGAATTGGAACGACCGGAATAGGGCTTTCACTAGTTACTTGTGGATTCGTTACAGTCAAGGTCATAGGACAATATTTCTTTAATTTATTTTATACACTCAAGGAGTTAAAAAGCTTTTAAACTGTACTACTTATGGTAGTATAGCGTGCTTTACAAGTTGTATCAACTAGAAAGTTTGATGACTTAAGTTATTCATTACTACTCGCTTCTTCTCCAGAAACTTGCTCTGTTTCTGTGAACTCATTGCGGGTTTGAATTTTTACGAAATAAAACCATTATAGCCTTGTATTTAAAAGGTTTGTAGATATATTGAGTATTCATTAATTTTATTTAAGTAACCAAATAGAATGAGCAGAATTAGACGATACAACAAGCTTCCTACTGTTTTGAGAGAAGATGAATTTAACGAATTTGTCTTACCGCATCTTAAAAAAGGCACACGTGGTCCAAGTAAAAAGATATCATTTTTCAAATTATTTAATTACATTCTTAAACTCATGCATACTGGTTGCCAATGGGAACAGATACCAATAGACAAAAATAAAGACGGCATGCCAGAAATTCACTATACTAATATCTATAATGCTTTTAAGTTCTGGGTTAAGCACGGATGCTTTGATAAGATTTTCGAAGCTTCGGTGGCAAGGTTATTTAAAGCTGGAATGCTTGATACTGATATATTACATGGTGATGGTACTTGTACTTCTGCTAAAAAAGGGGTGACAACTTAGGGTATAATGGTCATAAACACACTAAAGGAGACAAGGTTGTACCGTTTTGTGATAGAAACTGCAATGTTATTGCGCCTTTTGTTACTGCTCCGGGTAATAGGAATGAAGGAATCCTGCTTACTCCTGCAATATCAAACTTAAAAAAGATTGTAAAACTAATAGGTATAGATCTCAAGGAAAGTACCATGAGCTTAGATGGTGTATATAATTCACGTAAAAATCGTAAAGCAATTTTTAATCTTGGCATGACTCCTAATATGCCAGAGAATAAAAGGAGTCGCAAGAAATCTAAGCGAGGAAGAAAGCAAACTTTTTGCCGGAAAATCTTTAAAGAAAGGTTTAGAACGATAGAGAGAATATTTGCCTGGGAAGATAAATTCAAACGGTTGTTACTGAGATTTGAATTCCACAGCATAAACCATTATGCTCTGAAAACTATAGCCTACAGCATGGTTAACCTGCGGCATTTTTGTGGATAACGGCTAAGCATGGATTAAACAAGGTGCGGATGAAGCTAAAGGGAGAATACTGCCCAAATTGCCAAAAATTAAGCAATTTGATTATAAAATCATCAAAAATTCCAATACAAAAGCTGCAGTTCCAAAATCTTATCGACGAGAATAAAAACCCACCCGTTTTTAAACTATGAAACCAGCAATGAGTTCGTTGAAATACAAATACGCACTAGGGAAATGCACAATATAGCTGAAAATGGTGAAGCTGCGCATAGTAGATATAAACAAAATCAAGAACAACAGACTGTTACTCCTAGAGAACTTAACCTTTTAACGAAAGCTTATGAAATTTTAGATCAAGGTAACTTAACAGAAACTGCTTTATTTGCTTATTTACAAAAGATACAGATTATTTGGAATGTAGTTTTATAGCACTTCAAAATAAAACTAATAACGATAATTGTTATAAAAACCCTTAAACACCAATAAAACTATGGAACTTCTAAAGGTTTTGTGATATAATATTTGTAAGTATTTATAACGGTAATTATGGAAAAAATATCTCCTCGCGTGGACTTGGCCTTCAAGAAAATCTTCGGTGTCGAAGAGAATAAGGATTTACTTATTTCTCTTATAAATTCTATTGTTGGCACGGAAGATCAGGTAAAAGAGGTTACTTTACTGAATCCTTATAATCCTAAAAACTTTAAACAAGATAAATTATCAATACTAGACGTTAAAGCTACCAATCAGGACGGCAAAAGATTCAATATTGAGATTCAGATCAGTGACGAAGCTGATTATGATAAACGGGCTCTTTATTACTGGGCAAAATTATATACCGAGCAGCTAAAGGTAGCACAGGATTATTCAGCTCTATCTAAAGCCATAGGTATTCATATACTGAACTTTACTTCCATTCCACAAGCAAAAAATTATCATAACGTTTTTCACATTACGGAAAAAGAGAACGGGTTTGCCTATTTTAAGGACTTGGAATTACACACTATAGAGCTCAATAAATTTACCAGTGATTCAAGTGAGGAATTAAAGGATATAGTTGCCAAAACCAGAACCGCTCTTGATATCTGGGTTGCATTTTTAACCAGACATGATTTACTGACAGCTGACAGGTTACCTAAAGAACTAGATGATAAGAATCTGAAGAAAGCGCTACATGTATTGGATGTCCTTAACTTTAGCAAAGAGGAAAGAGAACTTTACGAAGATCATCTTAAATGGCTAAGGATAGAAGCCAATACGCTAAAGAAAGCTGCAGCAGAAGCTTTAGCTGAAGGCATCTCCATTGGTGAAGCTAGAGGTATTGAGAAAGGTATTGAGAAAGGCAAATCTGAATTAATAAAAATGATGCTTAACCAAGGTAATCCAGTTGACAAGATTGCTAAAATCACTGGCTTATCAATTACCGAAATCAAAAAGTTTATTTAACTATTAAAGTTTTTTATTCTTTGTGATATATACTAAACCAACAAATATAATGAGAAGAAAAACCCTACGTGATCTTGAGTATCTTAAGCAAAACTATGAACCGGCTGAAATACAGAAACTTTTAAATAGTAGTAAAATTAAAAGAGAAGTGTATCAAGAATTGAAAGTATCTGAGTATGTTTTAAATAATTATGAACTCATTGCGGGTTTGAATTTTTACGAAATAAAACCATTATAGCCTTGTATTTAAAAGGTTTGTAGATATATTGAGTATTCGAACTCATTGCTGGTTTCATAGTTTAAAAACGGGTGGGTTTTTATTCTCGTCGATAAGATTTTGGAACTGCAGCTTTTGTATTGGAATTTTTGATGATTTTATAATCAAATTGCTTAATTTTTGGCAATTTGGGCAGTATTCTCCCTTTAGCTTCATCCGCACCTTGTTTAATCCATGCTTAGCCGTTATCCACAAAAATGCCGCAGGTTAACCATGCTGTAGGCTATAGTTTTCAGAGCATAATGGTTTATGCTGTGGAATTCAAATCTCAGTAACAACCGTTTGAATTTATCTTCCCAGGCAAATATTCTCTCTATCGTTCTAAACCTTTCTTTAAAGATTTTCCGGCAAAAAGTTTGCTTTCTTCCTCGCTTAGATTTCTTGCGACTCCTTTTATTCTCTGGCATATTAGGAGTCATGCCAAGATTAAAAATTGCTTTACGATTTTTACGTGAATTATATACACCATCTAAGCTCATGGTACTTTCCTTGAGATCTATACCTATTAGTTTTACAATCTTTTTTAAGTTTGATATTGCAGGAGTAAGCAGGATTCCTTCATTCCTATTACCCGGAGCAGTAACAAAAGGCGCAATAACATTGCAGTTTCTATCACAAAACGGTACAACCTTGTCTCCTTTAGTGTGTTTATGACCATTATACCCTAAGTTGTCACCCCTTTTTTAGCAGAAGTACAAGTACCATCACCATGTAATATATCAGTATCAAGCATTCCAGCTTTAAATAACCTTGCCACCGAAGCTTCGAAAATCTTATCAAAGCATCCGTGCTTAACCCAGAACTTAAAAGCATTATAGATATTAGTATAGTGAATTTCTGGCATGCCGTCTTTATTTTTGTCTATTGGTATCTGTTCCCATTGGCAACCAGTATGCATGAGTTTAAGAATGTAATTAAATAATTTGAAAAATGATATCTTTTTACTTGGACCACGTGTGCCTTTTTTAAGATGCGGTAAGACAAATTCGTTAAATTCATCTTCTCTCAAAACAGTAGGAAGCTTGTTGTATCGTCTAATTCTGCTCATTCTATTTGGTTACTTAAATAAAATTAATGAATACTCAATATATCTACAAACCTTTTAAATACAAGGCTATAATGGTTTTATTTCGTAAAAATTCAAACCCGCAATGAGTTCATAGGAAAGAATATTGCTTTTTCTTGACTCTGTAATAAATTTCTACTACCGGAATATTTCTTTATTTGATAATTAATTCCCTCCTTTCTAGCTTGATCTATAAATTTATTTTGGGAATTTATATCCATCTTGGGAGCCCATTGTAGGCTGTATATTTCCGGCGAATGTTTTAGAAGATTACCAATTAAATATTTAAAATTTGACCTATCTACCTGATCATATGCAAGATAAAAATTACTCATTGCGGATATTTCCTCAATATAATTGTGTATCTTGTTTTCAAGCTGAATTATTGCGCTTCTGGCCGTGCTTTCGAGTTCCTGTTGTAATTTTTTATGCTCCCAGTTACTTGCGTTTATAAATAAAATAATTACTATACTAAAAACAGAAATAAGAGGAGTAACTATAAGTATTTTTCGTTTAATACTAATATATTAACCCACCAACTAAATACCCGACTTAGGCGGCATATTTTACTTCTTTCGCCTGAAATAATCTTTTGATATGTTCTGGGTTATTTTGCAGAGTCCTTAGGTAAGATTTTAAATTCCCTTGGAGTTCAGATTTTGTAAGAGGTATATGTTTCCTATTTACATTTCTTTTTAAATCGTTGTTTAAATATTCATCCGGATTATGTTGCGGAGTATACGGAGGCAGAAAAAATAAAGAAATTTTCTTTTTATGTTTCCGAGTCCATATTTGTACTTTTTTGCTATGATGAACCTTGAGATTATCTAGGATTAAGAAGATTTTTTTCTTGGAGTATTTTACCAACCTCCGTAAAAATTCTATAAATACATTTGTTTTTAGTGTCTCTTCGTACAGCATAAACCTTAGCTTACCGTTATTTGTAACAGTGGATATCATGTTTATACTAAATCTCTTCGATTTATGAATCACAACAGGGGTTTTTCCTTTTAAAGAATAGCTTTGTAATACCTGACACTCTTGTTTTATCCCTACTTCGTCGCACCAATGTATTTCTGCCTTTTCATATTCTGCTTGCTTGGCTATTGACGGATATTCTTCATCTAACCAAAATTGAACCCTTTTGGGTTGCTGCTCATATGCTAACTTCTTTGGCTTTTGTGCAGTATACCCCCATCTTCTTAAATATTCGCCTATTGTACTTAGGGGAAGAAAAAATCCACAATGTTTTTTGATGAGTGCATTAACTGATTTTCTTGACCATAATGCTGATTTGATATTGTGATCTTCTGGTCTAGAGATATTTACGTACTATAATGGTACCCAAAAACTGGACTGCTAAAAATGAAGAATGAGATATAATTTCACAACAAGGAAATGGAAATTATATGTCTAAAAAAGCGAAGCAATATAGTGCGACGGAAAAAACAAAAATTGTTATAGAAGCAATAAAAGCTGAAATGACAATAGCACAAATAAGCAGTAAGTACGGGGTTCATGCAACTCAAATACAAGCATGGAAAAAAAGAGGTATAGAAAATTTAGTTAGTGGTTTTCAAGTTAAGCCGGCAACAAAAGATCCAGACAATCAAGATTTGATAAAACAATTATATGAACAAATAGGACAGTTAAGCGTTGAGCGTGACTGGCTGAAAAAAAAATCTACATTGTTTGGACTTGGAAACTAGGAAAAGTATGATTGATAATAATTGTATAAATCTAAGCATTGTTAGGCAATGCGATCTACTTTTAATTAATAAATCTACTTATTATTACAAGGCAAAAGGAATAACTACAAGAGACTTAGAAATAATGAAAGTAATTGATGAAATCTATACAGAGCATCCGTATTTCGGGGCCAGAAGAATGTCCAAGCATCTTGTACCGTTTGGAATTGTTATTGGTCGCAAAGCGGTAAGTCGTTATTACGGAATAATGTCAATAGAAGCCATTTATCCTAAAATGAATTTAAGCAAGCGCAACCAAGCTCATAAGGTATATCCTTATCTTTTAAAAGGCGTTGAAATTACTAAGACAAATCAGGTATGGAGCACCGATATAACTTATATTAGAATGGCACAAGGATTTGTATATCTAGTAGCCATTATTGATTGGTTTAGCCGTTATATTCTGAGCTGGAAGGTTTCTATTAGCTTAGAAAGTGATTTTTGCATCGACGCACTAGAAGAAGCCCTAGAAAAGCACGGTCAACCTGAGGTTTTTAATACCGATCAAGGTTCTCAATTTACGTCAAAAAATTTCATCTACGAACTTGTTAAACGTGAAATCAAGATTAGCATGGACGGTAAAGGTAGGGCTTTAGATAATGTATTTATTGAAAGATTTTGGCGTTCATTAAAACAAGAAAAAATATATTTGATAATTTTAAATACTGTCAAGGAGGTAAAAAATGCTATAACAGATTACATAACTTTTTATAATAGTAAAAGGATGCACCAATCCTTGGAATATTTAACTCCAGAACAGGTGTATTTAACAAAAATTATTGGCTAATATTATAACGCAAATTATATCTCATAATTTCTGATTTTTAGTCTAGACAAATTGGGCCACCTTATACCCTTGTATTATTTTACTTTGATCTTCGGTTATAAGCCTTTTCTCTCCTATCTTTCTACCTCTTAACTTCCCACTAATTGCGTACTTGTCGCCTCTCTTTTCCCTCCTTACCCATTCATTTACTGTCTGGCGACTCACTCCTATTAATTCACCTACCGACGATTGACTCTCTCCTCTTTTTACTAGTTTTAGAGCAATCTTTCTCATCGACGCTTGTGCGCTTATTGATAATTTCCTAAAATCTTCACTTTTTGACATTATTGCATTATACAAATTCCTTCCTTCTTGGCAATAGTTATGTCGGGTATTTAATTGGTGGGTTAATATTCATTGGGGGTAAAGATAGCGACGAGTATAGGGGTACATACAATAATTCCAAGGCTGTTTCCTATCCACCAAGTCCACCAATTATAAAAATAGTTACCAAAGGGAATTATACCTTTAAGATATAAAGAGGTAACGCCTATGGTAGGGGAGGGAATAGAACCTACCATACCGGCTATAATGAATAAAATAAGTATATCGTGCCAGTGAGAAAGCGAGCTGGGATACCCTATAAGTTTTTTTATGATAAAAACAACAGTGAAAGATTCAATAACTGCTCCGGTTGCTATATAAAGAGATATGTCGATGAAATTTAATGTTTTATCAATAAAAAGATCAAGGGAGGAAGTAAAGTTAGTTAAATTTGCGGTCAAAGACCCTAAAAAAACTCCCGGTAATGTTCTGTAGCCAAAAAAAATAACGGCAGCCGCTGCAATACCGGATGCCGGCCATATTGCGGTGGCATTATCAGAAGGAAGAGCTATGAGGAAACCTAATTTTGCTGGAATAAAATAAGCAAGGAAAACGGCAAATATAGAAAATGAATTTTTGGTAATTGATTTTACCATGTAAAACTGTCCTTCCCTGTGTTATCTACTATTGCAATTACTTGGTTTCCTTGTTTATTATACTGGAGAGAGTCGAAAATCATATTAGCTCTAGCGATCCCTCGCCCATGATTATCAAGAGCCCTAGCAGGGTCAACGGCAATAAATTTTTGCCAGGCAAATCCAGAACCTTGATCGGTAACTTTTATTGAGTATTTCTTATCTTCTTTATTAAAAATAACTTCTACAAATTTATTTTTATACTCTTCTAATTCTGACCTTTTTTCTACTTCTTGTTTCCAAGTTCCTGCTGATATCAGTTTTGATTTTTTATCATAGGAAATTTGTAGATTTCCATGCTCAACAGCATTAACTAAGAGGGCAGAAATACCAGGTAAAACCTTATTGGATTCTGGAAAAAAATTTGCAATAAAACAGGACAAATCTTCAGCTTCAGCTAAACTGTGAAAGTTAAATACAGCATTTTTTATTAACTTGAAACCACCTCGGTGTCTTTGTAATTCTTGGGCCAGTAGCTTATGCTGTTTTGATTCATTAACAGCTGACAATAAAACTGATTTCAGGACATTTCCTTGGATAGGTTTTGTCAAATAATAAAATACTCCTTCGTCTATTCCTTCCTTGACTTGTTCCGGTTTATCTAAAACTGTTAACATTATTATAGGAGGTTTTGAAATTTTTTTACTGCTATTTATCCATCTTACTATTTCTATACCATTGATATCCGGCATTATTCTATCAAGTAAAATTGCATCCAGTTTGTCGTGATGCCTCATTATAGTTTCCTGAGCCATTTTACCATTTATCGCTGTAATGATTTCATAATCATTCTGTGCTATTAACCCACCAATTAAATACCCGACATAACTATTGCCAAGAAGGAAGGAATTTGTATAATGCAATAATGTCAAAAAGTGAAGATTTTAGGAAATTATCAATAAGCGCACAAGCGTCGATGAGAAAGATTGCTCTAAAACTAGTAAAAAGAGGAGAGAGTCAATCGTCGGTAGGTGAATTAATAGGAGTGAGTCGCCAGACAGTAAATGAATGGGTAAGGAGGGAAAAGAGAGGCGACAAGTACGCAATTAGTGGGAAGTTAAGAGGTAGAAAGATAGGAGAGAAAAGGCTTATAACCGAAGATCAAAGAAATAATACAAGGGTACGTAAATATCTCTAGACCAGAAGATCACAATATCAAATCAGCATTATGGTCAAGAAAATCAGTTAATGCACTCATCAAAAAACATTGTGGATTTTTTCTTCCCCTAAGTACAATAGGCGAATATTTAAGAAGATGGGGGTATACTGCACAAAAGCCAAAGAAGTTAGCATATGAGCAGCAACCCAAAAGGGTTCAATTTTGGTTAGATGAAGAATATCCGTCAATAGCCAAGCAAGCAGAATATGAAAAGGCAGAAATACATTGGTGCGACGAAGTAGGGATAAAACAAGAGTGTCAGGTATTACAAAGCTATTCTTTAAAAGGAAAAACCCCTGTTGTGATTCATAAATCGAAGAGATTTAGTATAAACATGATATCCACTGTTACAAATAACGGTAAGCTAAGGTTTATGCTGTACGAAGAGACACTAAAAACAAATGTATTTATAGAATTTTTACGGAGGTTGGTAAAATACTCCAAGAAAAAAATCTTCTTAATCCTAGATAATCTCAAGGTTCATCATAGCAAAAAAGTACAAATATGGACTCGGAAACATAAAAAGAAAATTTCTTTATTTTTTCTGCCTCCGTATACTCCGCAACATAATCCGGATGAATATTTAAACAACGATTTAAAAAGAAATGTAAATAGGAAACATATACCTCTTACAAAATCTGAACTCCAAGGGAATTTAAAATCTTACCTAAGGACTCTGCAAAATAACCCAGAACATATCAAAAGATTATTTCAGGCGAAAGAAGTAAAATATGCCGCCTAAGTCGGGTATTTAATTGGTGGGTTAATAAAATAGTTTCAATTATAGTTAACGTTGTTCTATCATCGTCAACAACTAAAATTAAGGGATTATTTTTCATTTTTTCTTTCTCATTATCGAATAGGGCAAATTTATTAAAAGCATTACCAACCTACCGTTCTGTGAATGCAGTAGCAATAGAAGTGTGTATAGGCTTTAACAGATATGCAAGGATAGTTTTACTTCCTGATACTATATCAGCCTGTACAGTCATACCAGGTATAATTAAGTTTCGGGTAGGATCTTTCCCCACATATTTTTTCTCAAGAGATACTTTACCTAAATAGTATCTAGTTCCGTCTTCATTTATAAAAGTAGTTGCCGACACATATTCTAGGTTACCGTTAACAGTTCCGTACCTCGAAAAATCATAGGAACTGACTTTAACTTTTACTAATTGGCCAATTTTTACATAACCAACATCTCTAGGGTTAATTTTTGTTTCAATTACTAATGCCCCTTCAAGGGGAACTATTTCTATAATAACTTTTCCGGATTCAATAATTCCACCAATAGTTTTAACTTTTAAACCTTTAACGTAACCGTATGATGGTGACCTTATATCAAGCCTAGAAATTTGATCGGATAATTTTCGAGTGGCTTCATCAATCTGAGATAAATCTGTATTAACTCTGTTAAGTTCTTGATAAGCTTCATCAATAGCTTTTGCATTAAGAGAATCAAGGCGGTTTTGATACTCCTCAATAGCATTCTTTGCTTGAGATATATCTGACTCCACACTATTTATATCTCCTTGAATCTGATTTAATTGTTTTTGTATATTAACCCACCAATTAAATACCCGACTTAGGCGGCATATTTTACTTCTTTCGCCTGAAATAATCTTTTGATATGTTCTGGGTTATTTTGCAGAGTCCTTAGGTAAGATTTTAAATTCCCTTGGAGTTCAGATTTTGTAAGAGGTATATGTTTCCTATTTACATTTCTTTTTAAATCGTTGTTTAAATATTCATCCGGATTATGTTGCGGAGTATACGGAGGCAGAAAAAATAAAGAAATTTTCTTTTTATGTTTCCGAGTCCATATTTGTACTTTTTTGCTATGATGAACCTTGAGATTATTAACCCACCAATTAAATACCCGACATAACTATTGCCAAGAAGGAAGGAATTTGTATAATGCAATAATGTCAAAAAGTGAAGATTTTAGGAAATTATCAATAAGCGCACAAGCGTCGATGAGAAAGATTGCTCTAAAACTAGTAAAAAGAGGAGAGAGTCAATCGTCGGTAGGTGAATTAATAGGAGTGAGTCGCCAGACAGTAAATGAATGGGTAAGGAGGGAAAAGAGAGGCGACAAGTACGCAATTAGTGGGAAGTTAAGAGGTAGAAAGATAGGAGAGAAAAGGCTTATAACCGAAGATCAAAGTAAAATAATACAAGGGTACGTAAATATCTCTAGACCAGAAGATCACAATATCAAATCAGCATTATGGTCAAGAAAATCAGTTAATGCACTCATCAAAAAACATTGTGGATTTTTTCTTCCCCTAAGTACAATAGGCGAATATTTAAGAAGATGGGGGTATACTGCACAAAAGCCAAAGAAGTTAGCATATGAGCAGCAACCCAAAAGGGTTCAATTTTGGTTAGATGAAGAATATCCGTCAATAGCCAAGCAAGCAGAATATGAAAAGGCAGAAATACATTGGTGCGACGAAGTAGGGATAAAACAAGAGTGTCAGGTATTACAAAGCTATTCTTTAAAAGGAAAAACCCCTGTTGTGATTCATAAATCGAAGAGATTTAGTATAAACATGATATCCACTGTTACAAATAACGGTAAGCTAAGGTTTATGCTGTACGAAGAGACACTAAAAACAAATGTATTTATAGAATTTTTACGGAGGTTGGTAAAATACTCCAAGAAAAAAATCTTCTTAATCCTAGATAATCTCAAGGTTCATCATAGCAAAAAAGTACAAATATGGACTCGGAAACATAAAAAGAAAATTTCTTTATTTTTTCTGCCTCCGTATACTCCGCAACATAATCCGGATGAATATTTAAACAACGATTTAAAAAGAAATGTAAATAGGAAACATATACCTCTTACAAAATCTGAACTCCAAGGGAATTTAAAATCTTACCTAAGGACTCTGCAAAATAACCCAGAACATATCAAAAGATTATTTCAGGCGAAAGAAGTAAAATATGCCGCCTAAGTCGGGTATTTAATTGGTGGGTTAATATCTAGGATTAAGAAGATTTTTTTCTTGGAGTATTTTACCAACCTCCGTAAAAATTCTATAAATACATTTGTTTTTAGTGTCTCTTCGTACAGCATAAACCTTAGCTTACCGTTATTTGTAACAGTGGATATCATGTTTATACTAAATCTCTTCGATTTATGAATCACAACAGGGGTTTTTCCTTTTAAAGAATAGCTTTGTAATACCTGACACTCTTGTTTTATCCCTACTTCGTCGCACCAATGTATTTCTGCCTTTTCATATTCTGCTTGCTTGGCTATTGACGGATATTCTTCATCTAACCAAAATTGAACCCTTTTGGGTTGCTGCTCATATGCTAACTTCTTTGGCTTTTGTGCAGTATACCCCCATCTTCTTAAATATTCGCCTATTGTACTTAGGGGAAGAAAAAATCCACAATGTTTTTTGATGAGTGCATTAACTGATTTTCTTGACCATAATGCTGATTTGATATTGTGATCTTCTGGTCTAGAGATATTTACGTACCCTTGTATTATTTTACTTTGATCTTCGGTTATAAGCCTTTTCTCTCCTATCTTTCTACCTCTTAACTTCCCACTAATTGCGTACTTGTCGCCTCTCTTTTCCCTCCTTACCCATTCATTTACTGTCTGGCGACTCACTCCTATTAATTCACCTACCGACGATTGACTCTCTCCTCTTTTTACTAGTTTTAGAGCAATCTTTCTCATCGACGCTTGTGCGCTTATTGATAATTTCCTAAAATCTTCACTTTTTGACATTATTGCATTATACAAATTCCTTCCTTCTTGGCAATAGTTATGTCGGGTATTTAATTGGTGGGTTAATATCTAGGAAATTAAATTTGCTCAAGCGCCCTTTATCTGCAAGTTGTTTTTTTAAATCGCGTTCTTCAGAAACTAATTTAATATTTTCTGCTAATGTCTTATATTTTTCTTCCAAGCTTTTAAGGGATTCTTTTTTTTGATCAATTTGTTCCTCAATAACTTTTCTCTCGCTTTCTTTAGCCTTTATCATACTTTCAAAAGCTTTTAACTGTTCATCTTCCATTTGCTTGTTTCTATCTTCCGGAGGTATTCCATTAAAAGTCGGGGTAGTTTTGCTAATAAAAGACTTAAGCCTTAGGGCCTGATATTGAAGTGATAATTTCTTTGCTTTAAGACTTGCTAGATCTTTCTTAAGCCCTGATCCATCCAATCTAATTAATATTTGGCCTTTTTCAACTAATTCCCCTTCCGCAACATTAATTTCACTTACTATCCCGCCTTCGAGATGCTGTATAACCTGTATATGCTTGCTTGGTAAAACTTCTCCTTCCGTAACTGCTATTTCATTGACATAAGTAAGAGCAGACCAAATTACTAACACAATAATAATCGTACTTATAATCATTAAAGTGGTGCGTACTACATGAGGTGCAACGGTTTCTTCAATTAAAGCTGTTTGGGATAAATATCTTAGTTGATCGATTTTAGCATGGGAATTTATTTTAGGGCGAAGAATCCAGAATACTTTTTTTAGGGTAATTAAAAAGTTTTTGTATATTCCATCTGCTAATTTACTTTTTTTCTCCTCAGTGTCCATTTTTTTAGAAAAAAAATCGAATATTTTGCCTAACATCATTTTATATTCCATATTGATTGATAAATTTAGCCGTATCCATAATAGCTGGCCTGATTCCAGGAGTTAATACAATTACCCTATCTGCTATTTTTATGAAATCGTCTCTTTGGCTAACAAAGAATACTGTTTTCTTGCCTTTAGCATCCTGTATTATTTTTTTGTATGCCAAACCGACATCTTCATTTAGTGAAGCATTAGGCAGTTCATCAAGCAAGAGTATATTACTTTTTTTTAAGATCGCTCTGGCCAAATTTAGGGTATAAGTGTAACTCGTGGGGATAGGTGCATTATTACCGTAAATAACAGTTTCTATACCTTTTTCCAGATTTTTGAGCTCCTCAAGGCCTGTTGCCTTTTCCAAAGAATCCATAATGTCCTTATCAGTAGCCAAAGGATTAGCAAATAATAGATTTTCCTTGATAGTTCCTTCAAAAAAATTGGGGACTTGAGGAAGGTAACATATATAATTCCTTAGTTCTATAGGGTCCAGCTGCCTTATATTGACCCCATCGATCCTTATCGTTCCGGTTTGGGGTTGGTATAAGCCATTGATTAATTTTAAAAGAGAGCTTTTGCCAGATCCGTTTTCCCGTAATTGCGATGATTTCTCCTGGTTTTACGTCAATATCGAGGCCAACAAATATAGGTTCTACATCTATTGTATAACGAAGACCGATATTGGTAAGTTTTATCGCCCCGCTAAGATTTTCAATTGGCCTTTTTATTATAGTTGGACGGTGTTCTACCTCTATTTCAACTAATCTATTAATCTGCTCAATACTGTTTTTAAGTTGTTCAATTCTAGGTAACATAGAGCAAAGGGTTTGCAGAGGGCCAAGAATTCTCCATATTAACATCATCGTCGCAACTAATGCACCCATAGTAAGAGTATTATTCCAGATAGAATGAATACCGAAACTAACCACCGCAACGCCGGATAGTATTGATATGGAATGCGCAGCAGTTTCGATTGTTGAAGATATCATATTCGATTTAAAACTGGTAGTTGCAGAATAACTTAGCTTATCTTTATAACGTAACAACCAGTTTCTGGACATTCCGTTTTGATGCAGGGAATGCATTTTTATAAATGTTTCCATACCAAATTGCTGTCTGTTAGAACTTGCTCGCGCTGCTGTTCTTGTAGCTAATCTTATCTTTGATTGATAATATGCAAGCAGCATGGTAAATAAAATAACGACAACTATTGGAATATATACTAATGGGCCAGCGACAAGCCATATAGCAGTTAATAATATAACTGTAAAAGGTAACTCAACCATTACAGTAAATAAAGGTCCGGTAAAAAATTTCCTTACCGATTCAAAGGTTTTAATTCTGGAAAGTTGTGATGAAATTGAGGCACTTTCAGTATAAGCTGCCTTCATAAGCAGTAATTTTTCAAAAATCGTATTACTTACTATATTATCGAGCCTGACTCCAAGCCAGACTACTAGTCTTAATCTGATTACTCTAAGGATTGCTTCAGCACCGATTGCGATTCCTACTCCCACTACTAACTGTATTAAGGTATCAGTTGATCCTGAACCTATTACAGTATTGTATATCGACATAATAAAAAACGGCATGGCCAAGGACAAAAGGTTTATAATCACGCTAGTTAAAACAATTTCATTAATAATTGGCCGAAACCTCCCAAAAATGATCCGAAACCAGGTTAAACCCGCTGATTTTTTAGTTTGGTTGTCTTCTTCTATCTTTTCCGGATTATTTTTTTCAAAAAAATAAGCATCTCCAAGGAACTCTTTTTTAGCTTTAAACTCTACAATTTGATTTTTTTTGGCATGGAAGGCTGAAAAATTACCTTCTTTTTTAGTTAAAATTACAAGGGGGGAAGCATTTAACTTATGAGGTATATAAAGGCATGGAAGTAGCCTTTCATCAATGTCATTGATATTGATTACCGTATTATGACTGGTAAAACCCAGGTTAGCCATAGTATTTACAATATCAAGCAAATCTATGTCCCTATCCCTTACATATGGTAATGAATCAAAGAGATTTTTTGCGTTTCCGTCCCATTTTAACGAAGAAAGTAGCATAGCTAGCGAACTTGCAAAAAGGTGGCTATCCTCAGATAAATTAGGAATTAAATTATGCATCTCAAATAATGCCATTAATTCATCAATTTTATCAGTATCAATAAAATTTAATTTCCCATCTTCTGCTAGATCTGCAAGAGGAATACTACTTTTCATATTTTTAATTCTTTATAAGGTTTTAAATCATAAACTCTACTATCTTTTGAGTTTATTGCAGTTAATTTTCCATCTTTTAAAAGGTATTCCCTATCAACAAGCAAATTTATATTGTGATCTTCTGTCACTATAATTGTAGTAGTTTGGTTATTAATTAAATGGAGGAATTTAATTAATAAATTATAACCTTCCCTATCTAAACCTCTATCTGCATTGTGAAATAATATTATCTTGGGCTTGTGGATTAAAGCTCTTGCAATAGCTACCCTTTGTTTTATTCCAGGGGCAATAATATCAGCAATTCCATCAGTAACTTTTGTATCATATCCTTTAGGCAGCAGGGCAATTTCTTTGTCTAGATTAAGCATTTTAGCTATTTCTAGTGCTTTATGTTCCATAGTTTCATCGAAGGCCGTGAGGTTTTCTAAAATCGTTCCTTGAAAAATGACATTATTGGAAGAGATATATCCGATGTATTTAACTAATTCTTCAGAATGATAATCACTAGGAGGAATACCATTTATGAATATCCTCCCGTCAGTTGGTTTTAAAATACCAGCAATTAAACGCATTAACGTTGCTTTTCCTGCATTATTATCCCCTCTAATACCGATAGTATCCGGAATTTTTAGATCTAAATTGATATTTTCGAATACTAATTTTTCTCCATAGCCAAAAGATACGTTCTCCAATTTTACAGTACCGATTTCTTTATATTCTTTAGGATCTATTTTTCGACGTTCTATCTGTTCAATTGCAAACATTTTTTCAGCCTGATTATTGGCTATTCTGTATTCTTGGAACTGTGTCCAAAGAAATAAAGTTTTTTGTATTGGTTGCATTAATCTCCCCGCAAGTAATACAGTTGCTACTAAGGCGCCACTGGTAAAATCTCCGTTAATTACCATAGGAGCTCCAAAAGCTACTACTGATACAACCATTAATTCGTTAAATAATATACCAAAAGTATAACCTTCTGTACTTATTAAGGCAGTTTTATAATTATGAAGGCTAGACTCTTCTTCAAGCCTCGCATAACGCCTTGTAAAAATTGCTTCAAGGCCAAAAGATTTTATAGTATGGATACCTTGCAAAGCTTCAACAATAAAATTATATCTTCTATCATCCACACCTCCCTGGTTTAGCAGAGCCTGCTTTAATTTATTACCTATGAGCCAGGTAACGACCGTAAATGTAGCAATTAGTGCTATTGGTACTATTACGAGTTTGCCGGTTAAATACGAAATCAAAACCAGGAAAGTAAAGGCAAAAGGTATGTCAACTATGTTAATTAGTGTTTGGCCGCTATAAAAATCCCGTAGTTTAGAAAAGGCATTAAGATTCTGTATTTGCTGGCCAGCTCCTTCTTTCTTTAGTTTGATCGGATTAGCATTAATATATAATCGCATGGCGTTTGCAGCCATAGTATATTCATACATCATACCGGCCCAACTTGTAGTGTAAGCCCTTGCTATTCGCAGTATTCCTTCTAGAATAATTGCTAGTGATACACCAATAGCTAGAACCGTTAATGTACCTACACTATGATTAATCATTATACGATCGTAAACTTGTAACACCATTATCGGTAATGCTAGAGAAAGCAGATTAATAGCTAAACTTGAAAGAACAATTTCGAACTTATTAAGCCGAAATTTACAAATAGGATCGTTAAGGTTAAATTTGTCTATGAGGTTCATAATTATACCGCTAAATTATAGCATGCTATATATTATGAATATAATTTCTTAAAGAATAGTACAATTATTAATTGCGCTGTTCGAGTAATAAGAAAACTAGTACTGATGTTTATTAGTTACTTAAGCACTTCAAGTTAATAGAGATATAAAAAAAAGAATCATATAATCTAGGTTATTAAATCCGAGGTGAAGTATGCAGGTAAAGAAAATGATGATTGAGCTTAAAGTGGTGTAAGTTTTATATTATGAAGAGTAGTTAGCTTTTTGAAAGCGATGTACTAGAAAAGATGAGGCAGTAAGAAATATATCATTTGTTTTGTATAGACGATATGTTTTTTAAATTGAAATGAATTTGTTTTAAGACTTTTTTCTAAAATTTCACACAACACTTTTTTACGCCCGTAATTGATCTGATTGTGCCGGAGAAATTGACAGATATGTAAACTTAAGCTACTATTCTATTAGAAAAACGCATAAGTCCAGCTCCTATCATAATTTTTTATTAATTAGTAATATTCATGAAACTTTCTGTTAAAATTACCAAACTCCAACATGCAAAAGATCTCTCTCTTCCGGCTTATGCCACTTCTCAAAGTGCAGGTATGGATCTACTTGCAGCTATCTTTGAGCCGACTGTCGTCAAGGCAGGCGAAATAGCAATTATACCGACGGGGATTGCTATCGCATTACCTGAAGGGTTTGAAGCACAAATAAGACCACGATCTGGGCTAGCTGCAAAATTCGGGATTACAGTACTAAATACCCCCGGAACAATAGACGCTGATTATCGCGGAGAAATTAAGGTGATTTTGATAAATCATAGCTCTAGTGACTTTGTTATTGAACGGGGAATGCGAATTGCACAAATGGTAGTTGCTAGATATGAGCATATTATTTTAGAGGAAGTACAATCGTTAGAGGATACATCGCGAGGTGCTAAAGGCTTTGGCTCTACTGGCCATTGATATTAACTAGCTTTGTAAAATTTATGATGACTTTACAGGACACCATAATCTCATTCCGTAATCCTGAACTTACTTTTCTTTTTAAAATATTTCCATTTTTTGCCAGTGAACCTTTTTATATTGGAGTAATAGCCCTTGGATATTGGCTTGCGCTTAATGCTTCTGTTTTTTGGAGGCTGGGGTTTTTAATCCCTTTTTCTACGGTAGTAAATGGAATACTTAAAAATGTATTTTTACTAGAGAGGCCTGATACCTCATTACATTTGGTACATGTCATCGATAAGTCTTTGGGTTTTCCAAGTGGAGATGTACATGTAGCAACTGTACTGTGGGGATTGCTTTTATATTATTTTCAATCACGAGCTTTACGCTTTTTAGGGGTATTAATTATATTGTGTATAATGATATCCAGAGTATATTTAGGAGTTCATACAGTTGATCAGGTCTTTGGAGGCCTGTTTTTTGGTATTGTTACTGTTTTTGTAGCTATTAGTTCTCAAGGAGAAAAGTTATTTCAGGAGTGGCAAACTGGGAAAACGATAACTTACTGGTTACTGTGTAGTTTTGTTTTTATATTGTATATTTTAGTATCTACAGAAGTACAGCCTCTGATAATTAGTCTTGGCGGGATACTTATTAGTTATGGACTTTCCATTTCTTATGCTAAAAACTATACAAATTCCAAGATGCGTTGTAACTTAATGTCTGCTGTTTTAGGAGTATTTTCTTTGTTGATAGTTAATAAAACTTTCCCAAAAATTCATTTTGAACAGGTAGCCTTAGTTGATGGGATTTTTCTAATTAAATATACAATTATAGGCTTAATTATATTTTCTTTTATACCTGTTATCTCCTTAAAAAATAAAATGCTTTCACGCTTAATTAAGCAGGCCTAGACTTTCCTGCCTAATTTTGTTAAAAGTCTTAATTAAGGAGCTATAACTACCTTTCCATTCCACCGCTGGTTCTATTAGCTGCTCTTTTTTCGACAAGAGCTTCAACTTTAGTAGGTTTATTACCTTTTCCTACCGTACTTACTGCATCCATAGCGCTTGCTAAAACTTTTTCCCTACTAGTTATCTTTTCTAAATTTTCTGGTTTAATCTGTTTCATGCAAAACTTGCTTATTGATTCTAAGCCAAGGCTTTCACAAAACTTACCAACGCCAAACATTAACTTCTCAGTCATATCCAATTTAAGAGGTAGAGTTTGGTGGTCATTAATGGTTTTGATAGTTTGCTGTATAGCTTCATCAAATTTAGAAGGACCATCAATAGTTTTCTCAGTTTGTATCTTTTTCTTACCTCCACTAAACAATGCCCTCAAACCAGTTTGTTCTACTTCGGTCTCTTCTTTGATAACAATTTTTGAAGGTTTTGTAAAATTTGCGGCTTCTTCAGGAGTAATGTAGTTTTGTTGCTGTAATTTTCCTAAAACATCGGTATAAAATTGCCTAATTTCGGCTTCAGTAACTATTTGGCCATTGAGATGAGAAGCTACAAAAGTGTCAATCATCGGTACTAGTTCTGCTTTTGCATATTCAGCATGCCTTAATTCTTCTGCTTTTTCTCTAAAATCAGCCGCCATTCCAGCAAGCCCTTTTTCTTGTTTTTTACCTACTTTTGGGACATCTTTTCCGCTAACCTGTTCATTGAGTTTTGCAGCAGTTTCTGCAAACCCCTGCGACGCTTCTACAAGCCCGTCAACACCTTTTTTTGACATAATTACCTCTTAATTGAAACTCTCTAACCGTAAGTGTATTATTAATAGTTACATAAAACAATATAAACTAAGTTAACTAGTATAATTATATCTTCTAGCTATTGTAATTTTTTTATTGTCTATTAACAGCCTAGTTATTTAGAAGAGGAGGACTTGAGGTTTGCTTTATGCTGATTGTGTTGATCAAATGTTTTAGAAAAATGATGGCCACCGTTGCCATTTACGACAAAATATAAAGAATCTATTAGAGCGGGATTAACAGCTGCTTCTAAGGATTTTTTCCCAGGACAGGAGATTGCCCCAGGCGGTAATCCTAATTTTTGGTAAGTATTGTAAGGCGAACTTACTTTTAAATCAGTTTTAGTAAGTGGTCTTGTTAGTCTGTATTTGCCTTCTGTTAACGCATAGGCTACAGTAGGACATGCTTGTAGCTTCATATTTTTTTTTAACCTATTAATAAATACAGCAGCGATTTTTGACCTTTCCTCGTCATTACTAGTTTCTTTTTCAATTATTGAGGCTAATATCAAAACATCTTTACGAGTTTTTAAAGGAAAATTCGCTGGAAGTTTTTGCATTACTTCATCTAACGTTAATGACATTTCTAGTCGCATTTGATCAATAATATTGTCTCTTTTATCGCCATAAGAATAAAAATAAGTTGAAGGCATCAAATATCCTTCCGGAATTGGTGTTGATATTGTTCCATTCAGCAGTGGTTCTTTATTAATTTTATCAATGATTTCGTTTACTGTGGACCCTTCTGAGATAACTAAACGATGAATTATTGATTTACCGGTTGCTAATTTTCTTATCACTTGTAATGGGGATATTCCATAAGTAAAATCATATTCACCGCTTTTTAGCGGTCTAAATAATGAATATAGTTTGCTTATGGTAGAGAAAAATGCGGGATTTTTGATTACACCAGATTCAGCAAGTAGACTACTTATTTCGCTTGTAGATAATCCTGGACGTACTAGAACAATGGTTTTGTCATTTAAAGGCCCAGGAGTATGTAAGTAATTGCTAAAAATATTAGTGAAGGTGATGAATACCAGAATAACAAAAATAATAGAATATAATGCTTTTCTTAACAATTTTGTGAACACCATTTTATATATTTAATAAACAATAGTTATTATTTAGTAAATTATTTACTGCTCCTTATTAGGCAAATAGGTTCACAAAATATATGTCTTAAGTCTTAAAATGTATTATATATTCTAAACTTACGCTTTCTGGCCCTGTTCAATCTCCAGAGACTCTTCAAGGAGATTTTTGTTTTCGTTGCTTTCATTGTCCTTTAGCATATAACCACGTCCCCATACAGTTTCAATATAGTTAACGCCACCAGAAGCATCAGCTAGCTTTTTACGTAATTTACAAACAAAAACATCAATAATTTTAATTTCAGGTTCGTCCATACTACTGTATAAGTGGTTTAAGAACATTTCTTTTGTCAGAACAGACCCTTTGCGCATCGCTAAAAGCTCTAAAATGGCATATTCCTTGTTGGTTAAATGGACTTGTATTCCGTTAACTTCCACATTTCGTGTATCAAGATTTATTGCTACTTTATCAAATCTAACAACAGATTCGGAATGTCCTTTAGAACGACGGACAATTGCATGGATTCTTGCAATTAACTCATCTTTATTAAATGGTTTAGTTAAGTAATCGTCTGCTCCAAATCCTAAACCTCTGACCTTTTGATCGACGGAGGATAATCCAGATAAAATTAGTATAGGAGTTCTAACTTTTGCTGACCGAAGCCTTAGTAAGACCTGGTAACCGTCAATATCTGGTAACATCAAATCAAGTAGGATTATGTCGTAATCATATATTCTTCCTATTTCTACACCTTCTTCTCCAACTTCAGCGGTATCGCAAATTATCCCTTCGGCTGCTAATGCTAATTCAATCGACCTTGCAGTTGAACTATCATCTTCTATAAGTAGTACCCTCATTGTTATTATCTCCTTAACATAATTTTACTTTCTTTAATAATCTCATTATATTAATTAAAAATCAATATTTTTTTACAACTTTATTAACTTTTTAATTTCTCTTTAGTACATAATCATTTAAAAGCTGATTTTCGCTCCTAAAAATGTCAACATTCCATGGTTTTTATTAGACTTAACTGTATTGCTACTTGCATCCATGTATTTACCGTTTGCTTGATAAAAGTTTGTCTGAAGATAAGCTTTAAGTCCTCGTGCAATTTCATAATCCATACCCAACGAAGTGGCATTTAGGTTGCTTTTTTTGTGGCTACTGCGAAATTGATTTATGCTGAAAGCATACTTTCCCAAAGTGTATTTAGCACCGTAACCGTAAACGTAACTATCCCTGCTAATTACGTCTACTTCTTTTGCTGTTAAACTTTTATTATAATTTCCATATGCGGCGGAAAAGCTAATTTTTTCGTATGTTAAAATTCCACCAATGACGTAGGTGTTTAAATCTTTGAATTTAATACTGGATTTGGTATTATCAGCTTTGTTAAAGGCGTGGGTTTTCCCGTGTTCTCCTACAACAGAAAGCTTTGCCTCCAGTTTATCATGAAATTTGCCACTGTATGTAATGCCGTAAGAAATACCATCCTTAATAACAAATTTGTATTTTGGCGAAACAACAGGAGGGTTTTGTTTATCAACATTTATATCATCGTGTCCCATGTTTGAAGAATCGGGTATATAGGAAATACCTAATTGAATGTGATGTTTTTCTGCCAACGCCATTTTAGGAGTAAAATAAGTAACCTTCCTTGAGTAATCTGACCTTAAGCTTGTTCTAGTTTTTGAATCCAGAAAACTACAAAAATTGGTGATGTATGGAATCAGTTTTTCTGAAGGTTTGGCAGGGTTGCTAGGAGAAGCTATAACTCTTGAATTCCAACCATTACCAGGGCCACAAGATGCGCTATAACCGTTTATTCTCATTTTTTTTCCTGCACTTGATTCTGCTCCGCCTTCCACTCTCCCAAGCTCAGATTCTATATATAAGAAAAAAGGTACAGCTCGATCATTTACTGAGGTATGTTCAAGGCTTATTTTTGCTCCGTACAAATTGTCGTTTTCGGCTATAAGCTGATAGTCTACGAATATATTTCCAGATGTATAGAAACCAAATTCTTTATTGCGTGTAGAGACCACTCTTTGATTGGTATCGCCGTTACTTTTGTAATGAATAGCTTGAAAATCGTAAATTCCTCCCATTTTCACCTTGTTTTCTGCGGCTAATGAAGCGTTGGCCGACCAAAAAATCAAAATGCTTTGTACTAAAAAGGCTTTTGTTAATTTCTTTTTTATATTCATATAGATAACGGTAATAATAGTTAAAATTTTCTAGGTATATGTTTTATTTAAAAAAGGCAAAATTTCTTTAACATCTAAACTACTAAAAGTTGCTTTTCGATATAAATTACAACTAAAGATAAATTTTGTCAAAGAGGCTTTTGTATTAAATCAAATATTTTTATGATATATTTTTTTCATTGAGTTTTTTACTATATAAAGCTCCAAAATCTATTGGGTCAATCATTAATGGTTGAAAACCACCATCCTGTGTTACATCTGCAAGAATTTTACGGGCAAATGGAAATATTATTGCGGGACAATGAACGGCAAGAAGCATTTGAATTTGTTCTTCAGGAACATTAACCAAATGGAATATACCGGCATATTTTAAATCAACTATAAAGAGAGTTTTATCCGCACTTGTTGCTTTTGCGCTAATAATTATTTCAACCTCAAAATATTCATCTTCAGGCATTCTTTGGATATTGAGATCCAATGCGAGGTCTATATGTGGTGGGTTACCTGTATTAACAAGAGAAGCAGGAGCTCCCGGGTTTTCGAAAGATAGATCTTTGGTATATTGAGCATTTACTGAGATGTGAGGTGTTTTGGTTTCTTCTGTGGAATTCATTTTGTTTCCTTTGTTGTTTAATTTAACTTAACTTTTGGTTAGTACTTCATGTGCGGGGTAAAGTAACGCCTTTTTGGCCCATATACTTACCAGCACGGTCAGAATATGATATTTCGCATGGTTCGTTCCCAGAAAAAAATAAAAACTGGCAGGCACCTTCATCTGCGTAAATTTTGGCAGGCAAGGGAGTTGTATTTGAAAATTCAAGAGTAACAAAGCCTTCCCATCCTGGTTCAAGTGGAGTGACATTTACTATGATACCGCACCGTGCATAAGTCGATTTCCCAACACACACTACTAAAACGTCTTTGGGGATTTTAAAATATTCAACTGTTCTCCCTAAGGCGAAGCTGTTTGGCGGAATGATACAAACATCAGTTTCTTTGCTAACCAAGCTTTGGCTATCAAAATTTTTGGGGTCAACAATAGTAGTGTTAATATTGGTAAATATTTTAAATTCATTGGACACTCTTGCATCATAACCATAAGAGGAAACTCCGTACGATATGATTTTTTTTTCTCCGATTTCTCTTACTTGAGAGTTAATAAATGGTGATATCATACCGTCTCTTACGGCTTTTTCCTGTATCCATTTATCTGACATTATTGGCATAAACTATAACCTTATTTTCTAATGAGACGATCCTTTAATTGTTTGGTTTTAGTTAACAAATATATATCTGTCTATAAAAATTTCTTGATTAATGCGAGTTATAATTTATCATTAACGCAGGTTTTTCCTATGAAGAAATTAATTCAGTGACAATTATAACACTAGTTTGTTTTTTTTGGCTAGTCCTAAGATGTTTTTTTGGGTATTGGTTATTGATTATGTCAGCTGTTTTATGCTAAATTATCATGGTGTTTTAGTTGAACCTCTGGTTTTATGTCTAAGAGTTAAGATAATCTTTAAGTGCTAACTTAAGTTTTCTTATATGTGCCAGAATAAAGGGCTACAAAGGTTTAATAATCTAGCAGTAAAAATTAGGTAGTTAGTTATGAAAATTAATATAAAAAAATTAAACAAAGTTATGTTGATAGCTTCTGTTTTATTTGGTTTTTCCAAGATGTCGCTTGCAGGCGATGTAGAATCAGGTAGTATGCCTGTTACATCTGATTTAAAGGTAAAATTGTCCGGTTATGGACATTTTCAGGGCGGTTATAGGAATCAGAACCATCTTGCAGGGAACGATAAAAATGTGTCTGCCAATAGAAAGTCTTTTGCCTTTTTTAACGATGCTGCGTTATTTACTGATATATCAAACCAAGTAAATGATATTACTTATGGTGGAAAAATAGTTCTAGTACCGACAGCAAAAAGAAAAGGCTCTGCCACTTATAACGGCTCTCATATCTACCTGGATAGTAGTTATGGGCGAGTAGAAGCTGGCTCTCCAATGGATGCTGCTAGCAATATGCTTATTGATAGTAGTGCAATTGCTTCGGCTACTGGCGGTGATTGGGATAGATATGCGAAGTTCGATTCTACTGATTTAAAACAGGGATATGATTTTGGTCCATCTTTTGCAACATTCGGTGAGTTTTTCCTAGATAATAAGCTAGTTAGTGCTGTTGAAACCCGCTCTTATAGTAACGAGCCGGGTAGAAGGGTATCATACTATACGCCAAAATTCGAGTTTGGCCAGGGGGCAAAGATACAAATGGGTATTTCCTATACTCCTGATTCTTCCAATACCGGTGCTGATGATCCGACTAAAAATTCAACAAGAGTTGACATAAGAAAGATAGGCAGAAATGGTGTAGCTACTAATGAGTACTTTAAGCTTGATACATCCGTAAAAGATGCGATTTCAGGAGGTGTGGTTTTAGAGCAGAATATATCAGATGGAGTTGACTTAAAGTTAGCTTTAACCGGTGAATATGGTAAAGCTTCTAAAATAGAGAAGTTTCGTAATAATGATTTAAGTAATTCTGATCCCAAAAAGGCTGATCCTGATAAACAAGAACCTATAACTTTGAATAATAAAAAATTAAAAGATTTAAGAACCTATAATATAGGGGCTATTCTAAATGCTGGGAATTTTTCTTATGCAGCTTCTTTTGGATCTTTAGGTAAAAGCTTAACTAGTCCTGAATTCCATAGAACAGGTAGAGAAACTACTTATTATACTGGTGGGGTAGCCTATAAACAAGGGCCGTTTACTACCAGCTTAACATACTTCCGTTCAGACCAGTATAAAAATACTGTAGATTGTGTCACTATTGGTACTGACTATAAACTTGCTCCTGGATTTAAACCTTATGCTGAGATCTCTGGCTTTAGTTTAAAAGGAAAACCTGAATATGATAACGGTAATCTTAAGAAAAAGAAAACGCGTGGAACTGTAGCTTTAATAGGTGCTAAGTTAAGTCTGTAATTTCCTAGTATTCTGCAAATCCAAGAATCAAAAATAAGCCAAGTAGCAAACCTGGCTTATTTTTTTATTTAAAAACGCATAATCTATAACAGATATAGAGGTGTAGAATCTTTTGTGATAAAAATGGATACTAGCTTAAAATGGTTGACTAGGTTAGTATATTTTCCTATCCGAACATAATGATATTTATTATATATAACTTAAGTGGATACTCTTACCTTTTGCCTATTATTATCTTGCTTACCAGGTTATTACGCCGTATTTGAAATACCGCTAGTTTATGTGATTTTTGAACATATGCGTATATTTTTACTTCTTTTTAGGTACGAGCTAAGTTAAATTATCAATATCCTATTAGTGACGTGGGTAATTGCCTATGTATTTATGTCGTTTGTAATTTCAAGTTATTACTTAACTTTCTCTTTAAGACACCTATATATTGGGGTAATTACAACGAATTTAAGAATAAAATTTTAACAATCAGAATTATTGGTTTTCTAGTTGACGGCTTAATGGAGAAATATATAATTGGCCTGGTTTTTATCTTAGAAGTGGTATTTTTTATGAAAAATATAATTTGTAGTTTTGGGTTATGTGTAACGTTTTTAAATGCTGCATATGCTGAAGATGTTTTGGATAATCATATGGATAGATATGTATATATCGGTACTGAGTTTGGGCTTTCAGATCCAATAAAAAAATCTTTTAGGCATGAAGAATCAAATACCAGAATGAGATTGAAAAAGTCACATATGTATGGTGGGAGAATAGGATATAGCTTTTATCCTAACATGATGATAGAAATTTCTGGCACTTATCAACCAAAGTATAGAATGGCGTATAGATTACCAGAAAAATTAGTGGCTGGAGTGGGTGTCCTTCCAGAAACATCCGGAATTACAAAGGTTACTTCTAATGTATTTACTGTGAATTTGATTTATGAAATGCAGAAAATGACTTCACTAAGCATTAAGCCTTATGTTATTTTTGGTGTTGGTATGGCTAAAATTTCAGTTAAACCAAACGCTGATATTCCTTACTTTAAAATAAAGAAAAATAATCAAAATTGTTTTGCATGGCAAGCGGGGTTAGGGTTTAGTAAAGATATTACCGATAAGCTGGCTATTGACTTTGGTGCAAAAATGCAGGTAGTTAATAATATTAAAGTAAAGTATCAAACTTTAAATAATACAAATTCTTTTGATGAAGCTACTCCTATTAAAAAGACTATAGGAGTAGGAGAGTTTACTATGGGGTTGACTTATAAATTTCCGCTAAGATAAAAAATAGCAATAATTAAAGGCCCTTTACTGTAAAAAGAATCTGGACTTATAAATTAAGCTAAAGAAATGGTTATATATACCTTTTGCAAGTATGATTATGAAATTTATTTTAACCTTACTTATTAAGTTTTACCAATTTTTTATTTCACCATGGCTTGGTAGAAATTGCAGGTTTTACCCAACTTGTTCTGAATATGCATATGAATCGATAAATACTCATGGTACAATAAAAGGGTTGTTTTTTGCTTTAAGAAGGCTATTAAAGTGCCATCCTTTCTGCGACGGAGGTTATGACCCAATACCAAAAAAGTCTGAGCGATAATATATTATCGGGTAAAGAGCTTATAAAGTCTCGCTTGGAGGAAATGCCAAGCCACCCGGGGGTGTATCGTATGCTAGATATAGATAAAAAAATTATTTATATTGGCAAAGCGAAGAATCTTAAAAATCGTTTAAAACAATATACCGGGGATCTTGAAGGTAAAAATTCAACCATGATTTCCCTAGTATATTATCTGGAATATAGTGTTACTGACTCGGAATCGTCAGCACTTTTGCTTGAAGGACAATTAATAAAAAAATTCAAACCTCGGTTTAATATTTTATTAAAAGATGATAAATCTTTTCCTTATATTAAACTGCGGCTTGATCATGACTTTCCTCAATTAATTAAATATAGAGGTAGAGATCTTAAAAACGGAAAATTTTTTGGCCCCTTTGCTTCTGTTAAACAGGTTGAAGTTACCTTGTTAGAGCTACAAAAAATATTTAAATTAAGGTCATGTTCTGATTCCTATTTTTCGACTCGAAAAAGGCCGTGCCTTCAATATCAAATAAACAGATGTTCTGCTCCTTGTACCCGCAAGATATCAAAAAAAGATTATGATGAACTTGTAGAACAGGTAAAAACTTTTTTATCAGGAAAAAACAAATCCTTACAGAATCTTCTTGCTCAAAAAATGCAATCGTTAAGTGAGGAATTAAATTTTGAAGAAGCAGCAAAAATACGTGACCGTATAAAGGCTTTAAGTTATATACAGTTAAAAGCGGAAACTACTGGCTTTATAAAAGATACAGATCTAATTGCTATAACGGAGCTTAATGGTGAGTATTGTGTGCAGCTTTATATTTACAGGGCAGGGCAGCCTTGCGGTAACCATCCTTATTTCCCCGAGCACACCCAAGGCCAGAATATTTCTGAAATATTGGAAGCATTCATCATGCAATTATATCAAGATAAAATTCCTGCTGAAAACATAATTTTAAGCCATTCTATTAATGATCCTAACCTTTTTGCAAAAGCACTAAAAGAATTACACGGTATAAAGATTAAAATAGAGGTATCAAAAAAATCTGGCTCAACTGCTAATCTTATGCAGATTGCTTTGGAAAATGCAAGAATTGCGTTGGAACAACATCTAAAAAACTCCGCTAAAAACCGGTATGCGCTAGAAGAAGTTCAAAAATTATTTAATTTGCCCGCTTTGCCAAATCGTATTGAAGTTTATGATAATAGCCATATACAGGGTTCATTTGCTATAGGGGCGATGATTGTTGCGGGTAGGGAGGGTTTTGATAAAAAAGAATATCGGTTATTTACAATAAAAGACCAACCCCAAAATATAGGAGGGGGCGATGATTATGCAATGCTTAGGGAAGTTTTAACCAGAAGACTTAATAGGCTAAGAAATGAGCCATATAGATTACCTGATTTAATGATAATAGACGGCGGCAGGGGACATATGAACATAGTAGAGCAAGTACTGGAAAAATTTAGTTTAAATATACCATTTGTATGCATGTCTAAGGGAGTAGATAGAAATAGAGGGAGGGAGCAGTTTCATAGGCCAAATCAAGAGGTATTTACTTTAGATAAAAACTTACCGGTAATGAAATACTTGCAAATTCTAAGAGATGAGGCACATAATTTCGCTATAAAAAACCACCGAAAAAAACGTTCAAAAGCTATAAAGATTTCTTCTCTAGATAATATACCGGGAATTGGTGAAATGCGGAAGAAAGGATTGCTAAGTTATTTTGGATCTTTTGCTGCCGTGTCAGATGCTACTGTTGATGAATTAACAAAAGTAGAAGGAATAAACAAAGAGCTGGCCCAAATTGTATATGAAGCACTGCGTAAATAGAAAACAGTTCGTTTGACAAGTAATGATAAATTACATAGTATTTCCCAATAATTTTTTAGGGAAGTAAATGGATTCTAACCAGCTGTATCTTTTTAAAAACAGAAGATTCTTACCAATATTTATTGTACAGTTCTGCGGATGTCTAAACGATAGTATTATAAAAAATGCTCTTATAATTTTAATTACATTTAAAATAGCCCAGAGTCTAACTATAGCACCTTATATGTTGGTTATGCTTGCTAATGTTTTGTTTATAGCTCCTTTTGTGCTATTTGCAAGCTTAGCAGGGCAAATAGCGGATCGTTATGAACGAACTATTATTGTTAGAATCATAAAATCTACAGAAATAGGTATAATACTCCTTTCAGCTTACGGTTTTTACAGTGTAAATCTAGTTGTTTTATTCGTTGCTCTAACTTTAATGGGGATACATTCAACTTTTTTTGGCCCAATTAAATACAGCGTGTTGCCTGACCACTTAAAAAAACAAGAATTACTTGGTGCTAATGGTTACATAGAGGCTGGAACTTTTATGTCCATAATGCTTGGTACTATAATAGGCGGGTTTTATAATTTTGAAAGTGAATTAGTTGTCGGATTTGCTGTTGTTGTATCATTTATAGGTTTTATAGCTAGTTTTTTTATGCCCGCTTCCGGCAATACAAATCCTAATATTAGGATTAATTTAAATATTATAAATGAAAACATTAACATCGTAAAATATGCTTATTCAAAGAATAAAGTTTATTTAGCTATTCTAGGTATCTCGTGGTTTTGGTTTATTGGGGCTGCAATTTTAGCTCAGATACCTCTTTTAGCAAGGGACACCTTAGGGGCGGATGAAAGTGTAGCTAATTTGTTTTTAGTAGTATTTTCCGTTGGGGTAGGAGTAGGGGCATTTGTATGTAATAGGATTTTGGCTAATAATATTACAACCAAATATGTTTTTATTTCAGCTGTTGGAATAAGCATTTTCTGTATTGATCTATATTTTGCTACGCATATTGCCGAGATTAGTTATAGTCCGGAGCATTTAAAAAGTATTTATGATTTTTTATCGAAATTACATTATTGGCGGATATTATTTGATCTCTTTTGCCTTTCCGCTATTGGTGGCTTTTACGTAGTACCGTTATTTGCTGTGATGCAGTATTTTTCTTCCCCTGCTCACAGAAGCCGGGTAGTAGCTGCAAATAATTTAATAAATTCATTCTTTATGGCAGGTTCTACTGCTATATTATCCTTACTTTTTTATATGAAATTCTCAATACCGTCGGTAATTTTAACGATAAGTATTTTAAATTTTATTGTTGCTCTTCATATATATAAGTTGATTCCAAATAGTAAAATCATATCCCTAAAAATGTTACAAGCGATCTTTAGGCTAATTTTTAGCCTATTTTACCAAGTTGAGGTAAAGGGGATGGAAAATTATAGAAAAGCTGGGAAAAAAGCAGTGATAATTGCAAACCATTTATCGTATATTGATCCCATTTTGATAGCTACTTACATACCTGAGAATATCCAATTTGCTATTAATTTAGGAGTTTCTAAAGAATGGTGGGTAAGGCCTTTTCTTAAATTAGCCCGTACCTATCCGATTGATCCGAATAATCCTATGGCAATTAAGAGCTTAATTGAAGAAGTAAAAAAGAATAAAAAAATTGCGATCTTTCCTGAGGGAAGAATTAGCCTTACCGGCGCTTTAATGAAAGTATATGAAGGTCCGGCTATGATTGCCGATAAAGCTAATGCTACAATTCTACCAATAAGAGTTCACGGTACGGAGTTTACTTGTTTCTCAAAAATTCGTAAAACGCTAAAAACTAGGTTCTCTTTGAGAAGAAAAATTACTATTACTATTCTCCCTCCGGTAAAAGTTAATCCTCTAGGAAATCTTAGCAGTAGGGATAGAAGAAAATATATTAGTCAAGCTCTTTACGACATAATGAGAGACATGATGTTTGAAAGTTCGGATTATAAGGAAACCTTATTCCAATCGTTGATTAATTCTGCAAAATTGTTTGGGATGAACACAAAGATCTTGGAGGATATAGAAGGTAATAAAACTACCTATAAATCTATGATTTTAAAATCATTTGTTCTTAGTAGTTTAATTGAAAAACAAACAGAAGCTGGAGAAAAAGTTGGGTTAATGCTCCCTAATATGGTTGATAGTATAATTAGTTTATTTGCTATGCAAGCAATGGGGAGGATTCCGGCAATAATTAACTTTACTGCAGGCATAAACCACGTCATTTCGAGCTGTAATACGGCCACAATTAAAATCATTTATACTTCGCAGAAATTTGTAAAAACAGCAGGGCTTGAAGAGCTTATTGATTCGTTATTAAAACAGGGAATAAAGCTTATATACCTGGAAGATTTAAAAGCAAATATTACGCCTTTATTAAAAATAAAAGCAATGATCGGCAGCATATTTCCAGAACTGTATTATGAATATATTTGTCCCAAAAGGGATGATAAACTACCGGCAGTGATATTATTTACATCTGGAACGGAAGGAAAGCCAAAAGCAGTTGCTTTGTCTCATCGAAATATACAGTCTAATCGATGCCAAATACTTTCTATAATCGATTTTAACCCGCACGATTTGGCTTTTAACCCTCTGCAGCTGTTTCATAGTTTCGGCTACACAACATCAATAATTATGTTGCTCGGAGGCGTTAAAACATTTTTATATCCATCTCCACTGCATCATAGAATAATTCCTGAAGTTATTTATGACGTGGGTGCAACAATAATGTTTGGAACTGATAGTTTTTTAGCGGCTTATGCTTCTTCCGCTCATCCATATGATTTTTATTCAATGAGATATGTTATAGCAGGAGCAGAAAAGCTTAAGGAAGAAACAAGGCAAATCTGGCTTGATAAATTTGGAATCAGAATACTTGAGACTTATGGTGCAACTGAAGCATCTCCGGCAATAGCTGTAAATACTCCGATGCATTATAAAGCAGGGTCAGTAGGTAGGTTTTTACCAAAAATCGAGTATTTTTTTAAACCGCTTAAGAATATTGAGAATGGAGGAAGACTTTGCGTTAAAGGGCCAAATATAATGCTTGGTTATATAAAGCCTGAGAATCCAGGTGTAATAGAAGCACCATTTGTGGAAAGATTAGGTAATAATTGGTATGATACTGGGGATATAGCAACTATTGACCAGGACGGTTATCTAACAATTTTAGGGAGGGAAAAACGGTTTGCTAACATTTCCGGAGAAATGGTTTCATTTGCTATTTTAGAAGAATTAATAAACAAAATAAAAGGTAATGAGTCGCTGAGTGCAGCTATTTCTGTCCTGGATGGTAATAACGAGGAGCAGATTATGTTATTTACTACGATTAAGGATCTAACGAGGGCAGAAATTGTTAACAAGGCTAAAGAATTAGGATTTTCAGAACTATATATTCCCCAAATTATAGTATTTATTAAAGAAATTCCAATATTGGTAAGTGGAAAAATTGATTATTTAAAAGTAAGTGAGTTTGGTCAGGAATATATGCAGAAAAATTTACCAAGCATGAAATAATAGAAACCAGAGAAGTTTTAGGTAATGAACAATTAAAAAATAGGTCGGGTGAGCTTGCCAGAAACAAGCAAGGTGGATTATTAACAGAAATAGAGTTCAGTTCGGAAAGAGGCAAATAAATTATCATCCTCCACTTACTTAAGATCAATAGGTAATTATGATATTAAAATTGTTGGTAAAAAATTAGTTAATATCCTTAATAACATCCATACAAAAAGATTGATAAATTATGAGTTTTCAAAATAGCAAACTATCTAACGGCATAAATGTTGTAACGTTTAATATGCCGCATGTAAGCTCAGTTTCAATAAATATTATCGTTAAAGTTGGTAGTAGGTATGAATCGAGGCAAGAATCTGGGATTTCTCACTTTCTGGAGCATATGGCATTTAAAGGTACAAAAACTCGGAGTGCTGAAGAAATAGCGAAGGAATTTGATATAATAGGCGGCTATTTTAATGCTTACACTAGCCGTGAGCATACAGTCTACTATAGCAAAGTTTTAAATGAAAATTTTGATCAAGCACTTGAAATACTTGCTGATATTTTACAAAATTCATTATTCGCTAAGGCCGATATAGAGAAGGAATTAAGCGTTATCATGCAGGAAATGGCAAGTGTTAATGATAATCCCGATGAGCTGGTTTATGAAAAGTTCTACTCATTAGCGTTTGAAGGGCAACCAATTGGTAAGTCTATACTGGGTGATGCAAAAAATTTAGCTAAATTCCAAAAAGAAGATTTTTTAAATTTTTTAGGAAAATATTATACTACTGAAAATATCTATATTTCAGTAGCAGGTAATATTTCTCATGATAAAGTAATAAATTTGGCGGAAAAGTACTTTTTATTAGTAAGATCTTCATTGAGTTCGCCTAAAATAGCTCCAGCTAAGTATAAAGGTGGTTTTGTCCATACAAAGAAAATTCTTGAACAAACATCAATTGCGCTTGGATTTGAAAGTGTTCCATATTCTAATATAGCTGAATTTTATTATGCTCAAATTTTATCTGTTATTTTCGGCGGTAGTCTCTCTTCAAGATTATTCCAAAGGATAAGGGAAACTCTTGGGCTAGCTTACTCAGTTGGTAGTTTTAACAGCTCATATTATGATAGTGGAATATTTAGCATTTATGCTGGCAGCGACCATCAAAATGTAGAAAAGTTACTTACTAATTTAATAATTGAAATAAATAAAATTCGAGAACACATTTCAGAAGAGGAATTACAAAGGGCTAAATCACAAATTAAGACGAGTATTTTAATGGCAGAAGAACGTACTGAATATAAATCGGAAGAAATTGGTAAAAATTTTGCTCTTTTTGGAAAATATTTTTCTACTGATGAAGTGCTAGACGTAATAATGAATATAAACACGCGTAATTTAACTGAATGTGCTGAGAAAATTTTTGCTTCAAAGCCGACCTTGTCGATTGTTGGAGAGATGCCAGAAAATTTTAATTTTAATATGTTTAAGTTATCAAATTAAATTAGGATTAAAATGAAATGGCTGTATGGTTAAGCTTTAAAAAAGCTTGCTCAAAAAAGTATAACCACTATAAAATAGTTATTTCCTAATTCATGCTCAATTCTAATATTTAAAACTAATGAAGGAAAAAATTTATACCGGCTCAAGTAAAACCCTTTATCAAGCTGATGAAGATTACGCCCTTATTATGTCATTTAATGATACTTTAAAACTGCAAGATAAAAGCTCAATAGTAATATCGGGTAAAGGGGCTATTAACAACAGCATTTCTGCATTTTTAATGCAGAAACTAGAATTGATAGGTGTAGAAACCCATTTTATTCAAAAAAATAATATGCGTCAGCAATTAATACAATTCGTAGATGTGTATCCTGTTCAAGTTCATGTATCTTCTTTAGCTTCGGGTAGATATGTTACGGATTTCGGTATGGAAGATGGCTTTGTTTTTGATTCCCCTATCATAGATTTTAGAGTAAAGAACGGCGATTTAAACTATCCTATTATTAATGAGCATCAGATATATAGCTTTTCTTGGTTAAGTAAAAAAGAAATAAGAGATTTAAAAAAAGTAGCTATTAGGGTACATGATTTTCTTACGGGTTTTTTTGCCGGTATCGGTATAAGGCTTGTTGATATAAAATTGGAATTTGGCAGAGTTTTCAATGGTGAAGACTATATAATAATGCTAACCGATGAAATTTCCCCGGATACTTGCAAATTATGGGATATGTATAATAATCAAAAGCTCTGTTATGAAATAGCAGAAACTAATCCTGACGATGTGATTAATGCTTATCAGGAAGTTTTGAAAAGGCTGAATATTAAAACAGATGTGTAATGGATGAATTTATATTTACCGATTTAGGGGCGTAGACATGGATAAATCGGTAAAATTATATATATTTTTCTGCAGTTTATTTTGTACTGTTGTTATTACCGGTAATTTGATTTTTCAAAAATTTGTTACAGTTAATATCTTATCCTTAGAATTTGAACTCTCTGTCGGTGTTCTCTTATATCCAGTTACTTTTCTAATTTCTGATTTAACTGCCGAGTTCTATGGTAATAAATACGCAAACCACATGATAAAAATGTCAGTTTTATGCAGTTTTATCGTTATGGGGCTAATTATGATAGGCGATTATTTTCCTGCAACTTCCTGGTCAAATGTTGATGATAGTAGTTTTCATAAAATGTTTAGTGTATATGGTATAGCTTCAATTGCTTCAGTAGTTGCTACTTTTTTTGCTCAGCTATTGGATGTTAAGGTTTATTCTTATTTGAAAACTTTGACTGACTCAAAGCATTTATGGTTACGCAATAACCTCAGTACAATACTTGCGCAAATATTAGATACGATATTAGTATTAACTATACTTTGTTTAGCCAATATTTTAGCTTGGGAAAATTACTATAAGGTAGCAACCAATTCAATTGTTTTTAAAGTAATAGCTGCTCTCGCAGATACACCTTTTTGTTATTTGGGACATTACCTAATTAGAAAGTTTATTATAAAGCCAAAAGTTTAGATTCTAGCATTTATACAGTTAATAACCTAACAATTGATATGAAACATAAATTATATGACAGATAGTATAGAATATGTTAGCCCTGATGTAGTTTATCCAATTGAAAATTGGTATAGAACATGTTTTTTAAAAAATATTATAACCAATCCCCAAATTATAGTGGATGATTATACCTATTATGATGATATAGAGGACGTGTATAATTTTGAAAAGAATGTATTATATCTTTTTGATTTTATCGGCGATAAGCTAATAATCGGCAAATTTTGTCAAATTGCTAGCGGCGTACGTTTTATAATGAATGGCGCAAACCACGCAATGAACGGTATCTCTACTTATCCTTTTGAAGTTTTTGGCAAAAGTTGGAGTAATGCTCCAAGTAATGATTTAAACAAAGGTGATACGGTAATCGGTAACGATGTATGGATTGGTAATTCAGCTACTATTATGCCTGGGGTTAAAATCGGCCATGGCGCTATTATCGGCAGTAACGCTTTAGTTACGAAAGATGTTGATCCTTATACAATAGTAGGAGGTAATCCAGGAAGATTAATAAGAAATAGATTCGAGCGGAAAACTATAGATTTTCTTTTAGAACTTGCCTGGTGGGATTGGCCTATAGAAAAAATTACTAAACACGTAAATGCTATTGCTAGCGGAAATTTAGAAACCTTAAGAGCTCTATTGTGATAAGAGTAAGCCTTAGGTTAATATTTCCTTAATTTTTTAAGGTCAAATATTCTCATTGCGCAAAAACGTCCTGAATTGGTCAAGACACTCCGGCATATTTTTTCTGCCAAAACCAATCCGGAAATGGTTACTATTATAGCTATAAATTGATGCAGGTATTAGAAGGGTATGTTGCTTATACATCAATCTTTCGCAAAAAGAGTCAATAGGTTCAGCGCCTTTATACTTTACAAAACCAACGCAACCCCCTTGTGGACGCACCCATTCAATTATATTTACATAATCTATAAAAAACTGATCTAAAAGTTTTAGATTATCAGTAACAATCTGATTATTCCGCTTTAGTATTACATCTTTATTACGCAATGATATGATCGTCAAAATTTCTGAAGGAGCGCTATTGCAGATAGAGGTGTAGTGTTTCATATACTCAATCTTTTTCAGCATTCTTTTATCTTGACATACAACCCAACCAATACGGAGACCTGCCATACCAAAAGCTTTGCTCATAACACCAAGAGATAATGCTCTGCCATATAAACATGCCGCAGGAGACGCCCAGGGTTTATTAGGATGTCCAAGAAGCCTATAAACTTCATCAGAAAAAAGCCAAATTCCTCTGAATCTGCATATCTCGATAAGGGTGTTGAGTTCGTCTTCTTCTATAACTTGACCAGTAGGATTATGTGGAAAATTAATTATAATGCACTTTGTACAAGGCTTAATTGCATCTGCAACGGCATTTAGATCAATGCGCCAATCATTCGATTCCTGGAGTTGTATTTCTGTGATATCTGCACCTTTTAGTTTTGGGATTTCAACGAGTGATTGATAACATGGGGTTAAAACGATTACATGATCATTAGTTTCGATTAATGCATGAAGTGTGCAAAATATACCTTCTTCAGCGCCTGCAAACATTAGGATATGATCTCCCTCGAGAGGCTGATATAGCTCTTGAGCTACTGTTTTACGAAGAATTGGTAAACCTGAGACTTCAGTATAACCTAGGCGCAAATTATCCCATAAATGCTTTTCTTCGCTTGATGCACTATCTAAAATCTTCGACATATCAAAGCTTTCTGCATCTGAACAACATAATAAATACTTAGCTGAGAATTCATATTTTGCTAGATATTCCTCTAATTTAAAAACATTCATTATTTTCTCCATTCTTTTAAGTATTTAAAAACAGTTGCCCTACCAAGACTCAAGGCCTTTGCTATGTAGTCCGCCGCATTTTTTTCATTAAATGCCCCGAGATCAAATAAATATCTCAAAATTGCTTTTTTATGCCCGTGCCTTAGATGATCAAAGAGCAGGTTATGAGTTTGCAGATAAGAATGAATAGTTACATGTAATTTTTCTTGCCAATCATTTACAAATAGAGATTGTGGCTGATTACCCATATTTTTCTGTAACAATGTCCCGCTTAATTCGTTTAACTTGCTGAATATTGAAACATCACAATTGATGCAAAGCAACCATTTTGCTTGCAGAATAATTGAAATTGATTTTACAAGCCGCCCATTAAAGTTAATTTTTGGATAGACTATTTGGTCTATGCTATCTAACCCTTCCTGATCTAATAAGCTTGGGTCACCAGCCTTTCTTCCTGAAAGCCTGCCATTGATGTAAATTATTTTGTTTTTCTTAATATCATGAATGACGACCTCAATCAATGGGTCCATTAAAAGCACAAGAGCATTACATATTTGGGTATAATTAGATAAAATCATTTTTGTATACTAATGAGTTTATATAACAGATAAATATATACTATTTAGTATGTAATTGTCAATGGTAAAAACTTTATAAAAAAATAGCTTAATTTATTCTGGGTAAAACACTGTAGAGTTAATGGCGAAAGATAATAAAGAATATTATGGGTATAAAAAGTCAATCTAGGATAAAATTGCCAGAAGGCTTTTTGTTGCCTGAAGTTCAAAAACTTAGCTTTTTAACCCCTTCTTTCTATTCCAACCAAATTGACAATAGCTTCTAGAAAGCTTGAAAGCTCTATAAAGAAATACAATTACTAATGTAGTTGTATTTTTCCTAGAAATGTGTTAATAAAGAACGCTGATTTTGCGCCAAAAAATTATTCCAATTTCAGAAGCAAAAATTATAAAAGTTTATCGAATAAAATAATTATGCCTACAGCAGAAAAAAATAGAATTATTTCATTTTTAATATGGTTATTGATAACAATTTTTTATTGCTATCAGTGTGTATTACGTTCATTACCTAATATTATTCGTCATGATGTAATGTCAAATTTTAATATTGGTGCTAGTGAATTTGGTTCTTTTTCTGGTCTTTATTATATAGGTTATGTTTTTCTCCATATTCCAATAGGGATAGCAATTAGCAGAATTGGAGCAAGGGCTATATTGCCTATATGCATAGCTCTAACTGCTATAGGTCTTCTGCCGTTAATTTATCCTATGGGTTGGGATAGTGCCTTAATCGGGCGAGTTCTTACGGGAATAGGTTCTTCTGCCGCAGCTGTTGGAGCGCTGCAGATATTTAGAATTATATATCCTGCAAAATTTGCTAGAATGTTAGGGTTGATGGTTTCGGTAGGACTAATTGTAGCAGTATATGTTGGAAATCTAATTGTACCCGTTATTGTGTCAGTTGGGCTTGAGGCTACTTTGAAGGTATTACTATATTCCGGCCTAATACTTGCCATCCTTACCTATTACATCATGCCAAAATCAACAGAGGAAAAATCAGAGCGTAATCTTATTTCAGATGTTAAATCAGTAATTTGTAATTATAAATTATTACTTACCAGTTTTTTTGCCGGGTTAATGGTCGGTCCTATGGAAGGCTTTGCTGACGCTTGGGGCAGTGCGTTTTTAATAAATATCTATGCTATTGATAAAGTATATGCTGATTTCTTGATTTTATCTATATTACTCGGCATGAGCGCAGGCTGCGTTATATTACCTTATGTAGCTGATAAAACAGGTTATTATTTTGGTGTAACAATTACTTCCGGAATAGGTTTAATTATATGCTTTTATTATATACTAAGCGGGATTGCTAGTGTTGGCATCCTAGACTACGTTTGTATTGTTATTGGCGTTTTCTCTGCTTATCAGGTAGTTATGCTTGCTAAAATATCTACTTTTGTTTCCGAAGAGAGAAGCGGTTTAGCCGGAGCTGTTGCTAACATGATTATTATGGCGTTTGGGTGGTTTTTCCATAATTCGATAGGGCTATCGTTAGATAATTTATGGGACGGAGCAATGGCTGACGGTGTAAGACAATATAGTAATGATGCTTTCATAAAAAGCATTTCAATTATTCCAAGTGCAATAATTGTTTCTATAATTGGTTTATCAGCCATAGCAATCACAACTATAATAAAAGCACGGGCGCTGAAGAAAGCAAATTAGGAAATCTGTTTAATCTGATTCTCAATGTTAAAATTTTTGTTAAAGATTGCCTTCTTTAATATCTTTGAACATACTTGATATTATAAGGCCTTTTCTCCTGTTTTTCTAAAAATTTCTGTGTATTTGGCAGTTGCTTTGCCACCCTACTATAGCATCGTTGCGACAACTGCTATTGAATTGAATTGGTTTTACAACTAATAATTTTAATTTACATCAACTTACTGCCATACTAAAAGTCGTTATATTCTTTAATAACTCAAGACTGACTGAATTAGGTTAGTGTTCTAAGCGTTAAAGAGGATAATTTTTGATCACAACTATTTAAGAAGGACCAGCGTGTCATTTATTAAGAAAAAATTAGATAAAGGCCTTTATAACGCTTTATCAGAGGACTTTGTACCTATTGCATGCCATTATGATAAGAATACTTTACTTAGAACTCATTGCTGGTTTCATAGTTTAAAAACGGGTGGGTTTTTATTCTCGTCGATAAGATTTTGGAACTGCAGCTTTTGTATTGGAATTTTTGATGATTTTATAATCAAATTGCTTAATTTTTGGCAATGTGGGCAGTATTCTCCCTTTAGCTTCATCCGCACCTTGTTTAATCCATGCTTAGCCGTTATCCACAAAAATGCCGCAGGTTAACCATGCTGTAGGCTATAGTTTTCAGAGCATAATGGTTTATGCTGTGGAATTCAAATCTCAGTAACAACTGTTTGAATTTATCTTCCCAGGCAAATATTCTCTCTATCGTTCTAAACCTTTCTTTAAAGATTTTCCGGCAAAAAGTTTGCTTTCTTCCTCGCTTAGATTTCTTGCGACTCCTTTTATTCTCTGGCATATTAGGAGTCATGCCAAGATTAAAAATTGCTTTACGATTTTTACGTGAATTATATACACCATCTAAGCTCATGGTACTTTCCTTGAGATCTATACCTATTAGTTTTACAATCTTTTTTAAGTTTGATATTGCAGGAGTAAGCAGGATTCCTTCATTCCTATTACCCGGAGCAGTAACAAAAGGCGCAATAACATTGCAGTTTCTATCACAAAACGGTACAACCTTGTCTCCTTTAGTGTGTTTATGACCATTATACCCTAAGTTGTCACCCCTTTTTTAGCAGAAGTACAAGTACCATCACCATGTAATATATCAGTATCAAGCATTCCAGCTTTAAATAACCTTGCCACCGAAGCTTCGAAAATCTTATCAAAGCATCCGTGCTTAACCCAGAACTTAAAAGCATTATAGATATTAGTATAGTGAATTTCTGGCATGCCGTCTTTATTTTTGTCTATTGGTATCTGTTCCCATTGGCAACCAGTATGCATGAGTTTAAGAATGTAATTAAATAATTTGAAAAATGATATCTTTTTACTTGGACCACGTGTGCCTTTTTTAAGATGCGGTAAGACAAATTCGTTAAATTCATCTTCTCTCAAAACAGTAGGAAGCTTGTTGTATCGTCTAATTCTGCTCATTCTATTTGGTTACTTAAATAAAATTAATGAATACTCAATATATCTACAAACCTTTTAAATACAAGGCTATAATGGTTTTATTTCGTAAAAATTCAAACCCGCAATGAGTTCAAAGATAACACTTATGTTTTTTCCAAACGAACTGGAACCTTAGCTGGGTTGGAATCAACTTCGTTGAAATCTCCAAAGTCGGCTTTTAAAAGGAAAAGTGATGATGCTTATGAATATAGCGGTTATGAAAAGACTATGGTTACCTCCCTTCTTCTCGGAGATTTTTCTGTCCATTCAGGAAATATTGGAGTTATAAATATTGAAGGAGAAAAGGGAAAAAAACCTAAAAAGCAACTAGTCAGGATAGATTTTGGGGCTGCTTTTAGAGATTTTACAGATGATATTAACCCTTACCAGGATATACCAAATAGAGGAGGCGTAAAATATAAAAATAAATACCCTGATAAACCTCTACCTGCTAGATACCAAAAAAATTACTTTCTACGTGACCACCCAAAAGAGCGAACTATGAATAAAGCGTTCTCAGCTGAGTTGCGTAAGGTAGCAGAGATTGATCTAACTCCAGTTGTTGAAGCAAAGTGGGCAGAAATAGAGAAAAGCTTTAATTCTAAAACTATACAGGAGTTTGCTAAGCAAATTAAAGTTCCGGGAGCTGATAAAGGGGAGGTTACTTCAGGACAAATAAAAACTCATTTTACAGAGACCATGAAGAAAAGGCAGCAATCTTTAAAAGATATGGCCTGTGAGATTGATATAAAAATTGCTTTAAGCAAGGGGAAAAAATTAAACGTAGCAGAATTACAAGAAGCTATATCCAGAAATCCCAAATATGCAGAGCGTATTTTAAAAGACCCCAAAAATACTCAACTCCATCTTACTTTAAAAGAAGACCAATTGAAAGTATTACAGGAGCAATTCGATCAGAATATACATGTAAATATAGCAAAAAGCAGAAGTTATTTTGATGAAACTCTTAAATTAATGCAGCAACAGAATCTGGAAGAAATAGCGAAAGCGGAACGGGAAAGAAGAGATCCACTACCACCTCTTATTGATTTTTCTCAATATGCGGCCCTACAAAAACAATGGCATCAAGTTTTTGATAAAGCAGCTAAAAACCTTTCAAATGAGTTCAGTATTGATCCGGAGTATAGGAAAAAAACTCTGGATGCTATCGAGGCTATGAAAACAGAGATAGATGAATTTCGTTCGCTTCAAAAACCAGAAGCTTATAAAGAAGGGTTGTTTACAGAGATTTCTACACTTGGTAAAAAACTTGTAGATGCTACCAGTGAAATTGCTAGAGCTGCAAATAATCCCATTGATTATAATAAGTTTGATCTTACAACTGCAGCCGATAGCGGGGGTGTTACAGGAAGTAAACGTGTTAAGATGGATGGTAAAAATTACCAGTTAAAACCGTCAATTAAGGATAATGTTTTTAAGAGGCGTATTAAAGCTAACTGGACTGATAGAGAAAATTATGGTGAAGTAATTTCCTCTAAAATAGCCCGTAGGATTCTAATTACCGATTCTTTTGAAGCAGCTCCTAATGTTTCATTAGTATATGATAAGGTTGGAAAACGAACCCCGGTAGCTTCGAAATATCTAGAGGGGGATGAGGTTAGAACTTTAGACGAGTTTATTGTAGAAAAGACAGGTATTAAACTTAAAGATAAGCAGCATATAAAATTTGTTGATGGAAGCAGAAAAAAGGGCGGAGCAAATCCCGAAAAGAGAGAATATGATATTAGTGGACCAGAAAATGCTTCCTTACGTAAGGACATAGCAAAAGGTATAGCCGGTTCGATAATAAATGGGGATCATGATATTAATCCTGGTAATTTTGTTGTGGTTACCAAAGATGGACAAGATCGTGCAGCACGAATAGATTTTGGGCATGCTTTTAATGATCTCCTTAATACATCCAAAGCATTTGGTGGTACAGTAAGGAATAAGGATAATCAAGTTTTAGATTTTTTAAATAGAGAAAATGTTGCGGGTCTTAAGTTTGGAGCAAAATCTAAACTTTGGCGTGATTATCCTGGTATGATCCCCACTCAGGAAATGGCTGATGCTTTTAAGGAAGTGTCTCAATCACCAGGATTAAGCCAAGGAATAGCTGCTGGAAGGGAAGAATTTACAGCACTTTTGGAGGCGATGGAGCGAAATAAAGATGAGAAAGGGATTGCACATTTAAAAAAATCGTTGGACGCAATAAGTAGTAATATAAGCGGTGTAAAACTTGATCCTAAATTAAGTCCAAAAGAAACAATAAATGCTGCTTTTGCTAATATAGAGCAATTTGCCAAAGACAATCAACAAAAAATGGCAAGCGTAAGCAAACTTATGCAGCTTCAGGTAGATATTGATAAAATAATAGATGGGAAAAAGAAAGGTGATGAGCCGTCTAAAGAGCAAATTGATCAAATAAAAGCAGCATATGCCGAATTGGAAAAAGCTAAGGGAATAGGGCAGAAAGGTGGTGGATTAGAATGGGTAAAAACTAGTGCTAGCAAAGCTGCTCATAAAGGTGATTTAGAAAGCTATATCATGGAGCGTGGAAAACAGCTTGGGCTTAATAAGGAGTTAAGAAAAGAATTAGTTCGCACAGAAGGTGTGGTTATGACCCCTTCACCTCTTTTCTCACGATCCGGAGATTCAATTGCATTATCAGGTCAGCCAGTAGAGCGGGAAGTAGAAAGAACTGCTAGGGGATTAAGCGAAGCAGGCCAACCAGTCTTAACTACTACTAGCGGCAAACCGACTAGCCCCGTTATTGATCCTGTGGCGCTTGTCAGGCAGGAAGTAATTAACAAACAGGCTGAAATTTTAAAGCAGGCGGTTGCAATACTTCATCCTGATACGACTGGCCTTAGCATGGAGCAGTTTAAAGATTATTTAAAAAACCACCAGAAGCTAGTAACTGATGCGCTTGAAAATCCTGCCTTCAAGAAAGAGATAGCAGCGCAAATGCAGCAAGCAGAAGTAGAGGGTTATAAAAAATTTAATCAGGAATTTGCTAAAGTTGCAAAGCCTGTTGTGTGGGACGGGCCTTCTACAGCGAGCGAAAAAACACAAGTAGTCAAAAATAAAGCTGGCCAGGAAGTATGTACATTAAAAGAAACCACCTCATCTCAGTCATTTACAGCCGCTAATGGTAGTACAAAACAGGTTAGTACCCGCAGTATTGCATTTCCCCCGTCACTGAAAGAAGGAAGTGGCCCAATGCATGCATCATTTGCCTTAAAGGATGCAAACGGACATAACATGCCAGCTAAAGATGCAGTTTATTTTACCGTCCATTATGATAAATCGGGGAAGTTAATGGGCTATCGGCAACATAGCTGCTAAAAAGACCTATAGCGTATTATACGAACAATAGCCCATTAATATTATCTTGACAGTTACTTTTTTCTAAAGTAACCTGCAAAGCAGGTTATCTGTTGGAGTTCAATAAAAGAAATCCCCGCCGCAAGCAGCGGGGTATTTTAGAATTTTAGAAAAAAGCTAACTGATGGTCGTCATGCAGTTTCTTATATTCCTTGCCTTGATTTTTTACGTATTTTCCTATCATATTCTCATTTCCATGCTTACCTACCGTACTTGTGAAATATCCATCAGTCCAAAATTCTCCGCCCCATAATTGTTTCTTAACCTGTGGACATAATCTGAATATTTGACGAGCCGTAACACTTTTAATTATCGTTACTATTTTTGTTACGCTATAAGTCGGTACAGATTGTACTAAAAAATGTACATGGTCTTCATCAGTTCCTATTTCTAAAAATTTTATTTGATATCTCTTTTCTATCCCTAAACATACTTCCCTTAGCACTTGATCAACCGATACATCAAACACCGCTCGGCGATATTTTGCTGGAAATACCAGGTGATACAGTAAAACAGTAACATTGTGACTCTTGTGTATATATTTGCTCATCCCCACATCTTACGCCGCAAGCGGCGGGGAATATACCCAAAAGAGATTAAAAACTTCTACTTTCCTAAAAAGAATATTGGCCATGCACCAATGTATTTTTTGTTGATAGGGGTAAAACCCTTGCCATATCTTCTTCATCTACTTTAAAACCTTTCTGATTTAACATTTCATATACCTTTTGCATTTGCTCCGTATTCCATAGTACCATTGCATTTGACACAAAACTAAGACAACTGGCTTTGTTCATCATTTCTTCGTAATCATTTGTCTTAAATGATCCCTGATCCGCAAAAAATACATACCTTGCGAGTGCATGCCTGGATTCCCCACGATTTAATTGTTGTCTTACCGCATAGCGTAATTTTTCATCATGCAGGTACCTGAGTATGTATGTACTTTTAACTATTCTGCCTAGATGTACCAATGCTTTTGCCAGTTTTGTAAAGGTTTCCTGTGCATGCAATTTTTTTACAATTATATGAGGTTTAACTAATCCCATTTTCAGCGAACATACCAATCTGATTATGTCATCCCATTGTTCACATATCAAAGCTTCATCTATTTTTTCTTTACTAAATAATTCAGGATAGCTTGTAGCCTTTCTATCAAAACAATATAACTGCTGATCTTTTAGATCCTTAAAATGGGGTTGAAAAGATATACCTAATAAATAGCATAACGCGAATAATACCTCCGTAAAACCGGCTGTATCCGTAGAATGTTCAAATGGCCGAGATATATTCTGGTTATCCAGTAATCCGTCTAATACATAAACCGCTTCCCTAACCGCGCATGATAAAATTTCTGTATTAAAAACACTGCATTGGTCAGACATATGAGTGTATATCGTTATGCCCCTATCAAGAGCACCAAAATATCTTGGATGCATGGAGGAGTATAAGCCCTTATGACTTGTGCGGAATCTCATTCCGTCTGATGAACTACGCTCTCCTAGCCCAATTATTTTAGTTAACCAGTAATTTTGTTGTGCTGCGATCAGAATATCACTGGCATTTTTAAGATTGGCCGAGTTAATATAGTAGTTGGAGACATAACTCAGCTTATCACCGCTAATACCCCTGCAGTTCCTGCTAATTCCATATAACCCCAAATTTGTCGCGTGACCCGTTATTGCTGCGTTTAAAATATTCGGTAGTATCACATCTCTGGTTTTGTTCCCCTCTATTGGTTTAAAAGCTCTACCGTAGCCCGTCTGTTTTTGAACGTGGAAGAGTAAATCTTCTATTCTGATTGGTTCGATATAAGAATCCAATATGCCTTTGAGCTCCTTAACCTTAGCAGATTCCGGCAATGGATCATCTCTATGTATCACCAATCTATTGGTTCTTATCTCAGCAAAATTGCCATGACCAAATGATTTGGTAGCCATGTAAAGCTGTTCCGAAAACTCTTGTTTTAGTCTCGCTATGATATCGCTTCCCCGCTGGGGTACATTCATTTCCTTGTAATGGATCGCTTTTTCCTGTTTCCATTGCCGTGTACTATAAAGAGGATCCCAAAAATCCCTGTAATATTTGCTCTGTGGTAAATATAAATTCCCTGTTCTTAATCCCTTTTTTACCGCGAAGCATAACCCTATCTCCCATGCTTTTCTGTTCAGTTCGCCTGATTTTTTATATAGTCCTTTCTTCCACGGGTTTTCTATAAAGCCTGTAGGCATTTCTTTTGTAAATTTTTGTTCCTTGTGATAATGCCTATAGGCATTTAAGCCTGTCATCAGATCTTCACTTCCTGTAGCTGATTTAAATTTTAAATCAAAGAACCTTTGTAAAAACTTGGTTAAATAGCCATATCTTCTTTGGGCTAACTCTGATTTCCCATAAACCTCAAAGTCCTCTACCTTTTCACAGTCACTAATAATATCATCGAGGTTATTATTCGTATCTGTAAGTTCCTCACAAAACTGTTCTAAGGTTACAATCGAGCGGTTCTTGTGATCTCTTAACAGTTTCAGGGTTGATATTGCCCTCTGACTACTATCTCTGGCCCTGTTTCTAAGTTGTTTGAGCTCAATTTCGTAATCTCGGTTGACTCTTCTTTCTATTTCTCCTATCAGTTTGTCATAGCTACCTACCATAGCATCTATAATGGATTTGGTACTTTCATGTAAATAGCAAACCATCATAACATCCCGTTTTGTACTTGGCTTAATCCTTCTTATCGCCGCGATATCATATTTGTGAATTATTTGAGCCAGCTTCTCTGAATAGCTTGGATGGATTAATTTCCAGGGCAAAGATTCCAAATTCAATTTTAGCAATTCTTCTATTACCTCAATTTTCAGAGTAATGTTTTTAATATTTACCTCACCAATAGGCTTCTTTATCCCAGGCAAAAGAATATTGCGCTCGTATATTCTCTTTAAGTACAGGTGCTGTACTGCATTAATGCTTGTCGCGAAAGTTTCTAAAATATTTACCTGAGTCTTGTCGTATTTACTATATACATGCCTCATTAACTGGTTTTTGCACGGTAAATGTATTTTTGCTTTGATAAGAGAATTCTCAACTTCTTTAGCTATTTCATTCTTGTTACTAATTAGCAAAGGGTTCTGTTCTAAAAAATTGAGTATCAGGGTATCATTCTTAAAATCAAACTCTTTAAAACCCAAATACTGTTTTACTTCGCCTCTGATTCTAACCTCAATACTTTTATGATTGAATGCCAGTTGATTATGCACCAGCTCCAATTCAAGTTGTTTGGACAGGTGGTTTAAAACTATGATTGATATTTCCGACCAATCTTCAACGAAACGACCATTATTCCTTAAATGACAAATTTGTACCGCATATTTAAGCCTATTTGTGGTGCCTCTTGATTTTTCAATAACAAATCCTGTATCTTCTCCGGATAAAAGCCATTCTAGCAATAATCTTTCTTCATTCATTGATATATTGTCCCGCGTTTTCTACCGTATTGGCTAATCTTTCTTTTGAAGCCGCTGTATAAATAGAAGTAGTATCAAGCGACTCATGTCCAAGCAGAGCGCTCAACTCTACTAAACACTCTGGGTTTGACCTTAAGTAATTAATGGCAAAAGTATGTCTTAAAGTGTGTGGGCTCATATTTTCTATGCCCGCTTTGCCTGCTAAGCTATTAATTACCTTTTGCACAGCTCTGACAGTCATTTTTTTATTTTGTTTGCTTAAAAATACTACCTTTCTTTCCTCTAATTTTTTCCCTTCAAAATAATTCCGCAAAGCTTTTCTCGCTGAACTATTTAAAGGTATTGTTCTTTCTTTACCTCCCTTGGCGTTAACAATCCTTATTTCTCCTGATCTATCGTATAGTGTTAGGTCTCTCATTTCCAGGTTAACTATCTCGCCGACTCTAATCCCTGTCTGTAGCAAAAGTTGTGTAAGAGCATAATTGCGCTGTTTTGTCCCATGCGACGAATGGGAAGTTACCGATAACAGTTTGTGAATCTCATGCTTGGTTAATGCTTTAGGTTGCGTTCTTTTAATCTGCCTCAGGAATTTTATTTTTTCGGACGGATTCTTCTTGATGCGTTTCTGACCGGTCATGAATTGAAAGAAATTTCTTAAACTCTGAATATTTCTATTAATTGAGGAGGCTTTCTTTCGTTGATTATGAATTAAATAATCTTTGTAGGCATTTAAGTGGTAATGGGTTACTTTTTCGATATTTTCTGAAAAATCTATTTCTCGGTACCACTTGTAAAAATTTTTTATATCCGAAAGGTAATTTTTTATGGTGTTATCGCTAATATCTTCAGCAATCATCTTATCTTTAAAATTATTTAATAATTTATCTAACATGGTTAGTTTATATTATACGAATAATAGGGTATAGCCTTAGCGTATATGTTTGATTCGTATAATACAAATAGTTTCTTTATTAAGGTACGTATAAAATGCATTATACGCACTAATTATACGAATAATAAAGCGATTCCCGCCACTTTTCGGCGGCAAATTATCATTAAATGTTGTTAATATATTAAAAAATGGGAATCACAAAAGCCTGAACCCCAGATAAATCAACCACTACAAAATATTGTTCGCATAATTTCTTATAGGCCTTTTTAGCAGCTATGTTGCCGATAGGCCTAATGGAGGTTACCTCTCCCCAACCTATTAAATTTATGGGTAAAGAAGATAATGCAATTGGTTATATTGAGCGAAATGGAGAAGTATACACTTTGCCGGTGACGAAGAAAGCCTATAATGAAATGATGACGGAAGTTGCCAAAAATCAGGGTATGGGAATTAATTTATCTCCAAAAGAACAAATAGCCAGTGGGACTGAGGTAACGGCGCAAGTAAAACCAAAAGTAGAAGGCCCGTCCCAAGTACCGCTAGTAGAAGCAATGTCCAAGGTGCAAATTTCCGTTTCTGCATCAAAGGAAGATGCAATAAAAGAAATAGATAAAATATTAAAAAATAGGAAACCTGAGGAAGTTGCAAAAATGCTAAAGCACGAAGTTGCAAGTGGAAGAGATAGAATAGTTGATTTGGTCGCGCAAGCGACTTCATCAACTAGGCTTGACCGACCTTCCGATGTGCCAACCTTAAATAAATCGCATTACCTTGATGCTTATACTGATGGTATGAATCATTCTGCTCCTAAAGCTAAAAATACTATTGAACAAGGTAATATACACAGAGCAAGTGCTAAACTACTAGATTATGTCAAAGATATACCACCGATGCTTCATGCAAGCACTGTCCAGTTCAATACTTCACAATTAGCTAAAATAGCTAAAAAACCGGTACATGGGCATTGATGTTACACTGTGAGAACCAATTTATAATTGGTTCTCAGTAGATAAACCCCTAGCTGCTTAATTAACAATCCAATTACAACACGTAAGTTCTTTGTTTTTACTAAGACGTTGCGGTAGGATTATTAGCAGGCTGCAGAAGTTAAAATTTTACCTTTGTATCTGAAATTAAGTGTATGTTTCCACTGCAGCATGATATCCAATAGTATCTTATATTTTTATCAATAGCAGAAATAACAGCTTGTTCAGATAATCGACCTGAATCATTCGTGGTAAATTGATATAGTTCACCGTTGGAAGCTATAACATTTATCGCATAGCTATTTCCATCTTTAACAACAAAAGGATCTAGGAAAGTTACTGTTTTAGGTTTTTTAGACATACGTTCTTTTGGAGAAATAAGGTCTCCAGTCCAGCTCACTTTACCATCTGTTGTCGATAACAAGGCAATTTGTCGGGCATTATTTGTGACTATTAGGCTATTATCATGTAAAGTCATCGATTGTATATCATCAGCAGTTTTTATCCAGACCTCTTTGCCTTCTTTCAAATCAAGTTTTATTATTTTTCTGTTGCTGCTAGCAAAATAAGCAAAATTACCGCTTATAATAGGTTTTGTTATTATGACTGATGGTTCAAAATTTGGCAATCCTAACTCTTCAGAAGAAGATAGGCTATAACGCCATAATTCAGAACCATTACTAGCATTGAGATATACTACTTCCCCGGAACTATAACTGACCAAGGCATAACCATTATAAAGCACAGGATGAATATGGTTTCTTGAAGAAATAATTTCTATTCCGCCTTCATGCATCCACATTAATTTGGAGCTTTTTGTATTGTAAGCTATTACTTGATTACTAATTGTTTGTACCAGTAATAACTTATCGTCTGCCATAACTGGTTTGGTCCTAATTATATCAGGAAACTCTTTACGGATAAGTTCATTACCGCTTTCTACATCTAAAACAACTAAATTACGCGATCCATAAGTTACGTATAATTTATTATCACTAAATAATATGCCTCCGGAGTAAAAATATCTATCTACTTCGTTTCCAGCTATATTTTTACTCCATAATAGCTTTTTTTCTTTCAAAGAGAATGCACTAACATACCCCTGCTTATCGATACTATACATTATACCTTTAGCAACTACTGGTTCTGCGATAATTGCTTTCTTGGAAATCGTGTAAGAATGAGGTTTTTTTTCTTTAAAAGGGTTATTTTTACCAGTGGAAAATAAAGGCGGTGTTGCTGCTTCTACTTCAAGTTTTGGTGTTAAGTCAACAAGATTTTTTACTTTTGTACTACCTATGTTATCGCAGCTTGTTAAATAAAAAGGAATTAACAAAAATGCAAAGAGTTTATTCATAATATGTACCTAATATAGATTTATTAATTTTATGTCTTGATAGAAATTCCTGAAATGACAGCTTTTGCTTGTTCTTTTATGATTGCTGAAGCTCGTGGGAGCTTCAGAGTTTCAATTGCATACTGCTTGGCTAAGTCTAATTGGTTATTTTTTAAGTGAAATAAGGATTTTAATAGAGTAGCTGTTGCGTAAAAAATCTGAGAATCCTTAGTAAAATATTGTAAATATTCCCTGGTTTTATTTTCCTGCTCACTATTTAAATTCTCGATATCAAGAACTAAGCTAATATATAAAATCCTGGCATAAGCTTTAGTTATTTCAGAGTAATCATTATTGTTAATTATCTTGCTAAGAAGCCCCATAGAATCTGATACATTAGTTAGTTTTGTTTGTTCGCTAACTAGCTTTATTGATGCTAACTCAGATAATTTACTTTTATTGTTAATTTCGATTTTTTTAAGTAAGTCATTAAGTAATTTGGTATCCTTGGATTCATCAGAAATTAATTGAACAAACGAATCTCCTATTTCCTGATTATGTGTAGCCTTTGCTTGTAAAAACCAGTTATACCCTGCTATTCCAAGAGCAACAATGATTGTTAACGTTATGATAGCAGGAAAAAGTTTTCTAAAAAGCTTAAGCCTTTTTGCGTCTTTTTCGTCATTTAATATTTCTTCTAAGATATCAGACATTGTTAGCTAACCGTTATTATTTTTTACAATTAAAATTCGCTCTTGCTTCAGCAGCTCTTTTTAAAGAATCCGCAGATCTTTTAGGGAATTCTGTCTCTAGCTTATCAAGAATAACGCAAGCCTCTTTTTGTTTTTTCAGTTTCCCCAGAGAAAGTGATAGTTTTAGCAAAGAATCACTAGCTTTAGAACCCGTTGTGTATTCTTTATAACCTTTAAGGTAATGGATAGCTGCTTGGTTGAAATTGCCTTGCCGGTAAAAGCTTTCAGCATACCAAAAAACTGCATTTTCCCGAAGTTTATGATCTTTGTGATTTTGAATGAAATTCGCAAATTTCTCTTCTGCTTCGCTAAAATTACCATCTTTTAAAGACGCAAGGGCAAGGTCATATTCAGACTGAATTTCAGTAGTCTTATTTTCTTTAGAAGCAATTTTTTTGCCTTGAGCTAGCGGTGAATGCGCCTCTTGTGACTGAGTTATTTGCTTATCTAAGTTAGGTTTAGGTTCTGAATTTGGCTGTTTTACTTGCATAGCAGCAACAGTTTGTTCCAGATGGTCAAGGCGGCTTTGTAATGATTTTATTTGAGCTGACTGTTTCTTAATAATAGCAGCGTATCCCTCTTCACCGGCAAAGGCACAGTTAACAGCAAGTATCAAGGCCATTATTGTTAGCGTTAATAAGTTTCTCAATATCATTTTAAGTAGATGTATAATTAATTTTTAAATATTAATATTAACCCTAGTTATAATAACTAAAATTCTTTTTTAGTCTAGTTTTATTCTGTCTCGGTTGTGCTTAAAACATAAATATATCAGAAATTTTCATGTAATTTTTACTGAGCTTAACATAACAAGTCTATTGTATTTTATAAAAAAACATAATAGACTCCTATGCAAAAATAAATATTATATATCTAGATAATGCCTGAAGTTTTTTTTAATGGACCAGCCGGACGGATAGAAGGAAGATATACAGAATCACCTGATCCAAGAGCACCGGTAGCACTTGTACTTCACCCACATCCGTTATATGGCGGTACAATGAATAACAAAGTTGTTTACAGTATGTACAAGACTCTTGCTGATAACAATTTTACTGTTCTTAGGGTTAACTTTCGTGGTGTAGGAAGATCGGTCGGTAAGTTTGATGAGGGGATCGGTGAGATGACTGATGCAGCAACGGCCCTTGATTGGCTTCAATTAAATAACCCTATGGCGAGTGGAAGTCTTATTGCCGGATTTTCTTTTGGAGCTTGGATTGCTATGCAATTAATTATGAGAAGGCCTGAAATTACTCATTTTCTAACAGTTTCTCCGCCAGTTAATAAATATGATTTTTCATTTCTCTCCCCTTGTCCAGTACCAGGATTGATAATGCAAGGAGATTTAGATAGCGTAGTCTCGGAAGAATTAGTACACGAACTAGCACAGAAATTATCAAAGCAAAAATATATCAAAGTAGACTATCGTATGATAGCAGGGGCGGATCATTTTTTTAGAGAGAAGATTGACAGGCTTAATGAAGAAATCGATGATTATTTAAAAACGACCTTTAACCATCAAACCGATTCAACCCCAAATAATTCTGAAAAAACGAAAACAAATTCTAAATCAACTGCTAAAAAACTATTTTTGGAGTGATTAACTAGATTATCGCTTAACACTTATACCAAAGTTACTCGGATTTAAGATATCGGTTTCTGAGGTTAATTTTAAAATATAAAAAATTATAAAAGGCTAAATTATAGTCATTACAGGCTAGAGTAGGCTAAAAATTTTTAGCAAATTATTTTTATCGTTTTCTGAAAAATATATAACCCTTGTTAAAATGTTATGACGTACAAAATTACTATAGGCGCCTTAACTTCGGAACTTAAAGATTCGATTTATAAGGATTTTGCTGACCATGCAATTTCTACTATGGGTTTTGATGGTTTAAGCAATGGACCTATTGCATTTGAAATAAATGATAATGGAATAAATATCGGAGTATGTGTTTGTCAGTTATTTTGGGGAAATCTCCACATAAAATATCTTATAACCAGAAAGGGATACAGGAGGCAAGGTATAGGGAGAATCTTGATCGAACATGTCCTGCGCTATGGCAAAGAACAAGGGTGCAGTTTTGCATTTGTAGAAACTATGAATTTTCAAGCTCCAGAATTTTACCAAAAACTTGGTTTTCAAATTGAATTAAAGCGAGATGGTTATGCTGGTGATAGCTCTTTTTATTATTTAAGGAAGGATTTGTCATAGCTGACCACTACTATTATCCAAATTTCCTGAAGCACAATGAGATAAAATTACAGTAAGATTAGCTAAATATTTTAGATTACCGGATAGTAAAGTAGTATTATTTTATTAATGCCTTTTTACCAATAAATCTAAGGATAGAAGTAGATTCAAGTCGGCTTACCCCATTTACATTTACAATGCAGTTCGTAATGTGTTACTATAAAGTTATATAACTAAATAATTTTCAATTGTGGACTATTCGGAATCTTGCCTTCACACTATTAGATTAATAGAAAAACTTAAATCTTTAGATATTCAAAATTTTCTAGATTTTGAATTAATCAATAAAGCTATTTATTTTGCTAAAGAATATCATACCGGTCAGTTTAGAAAAAGTGGAGAACCTTTTTACACCCATCCGCTAGAAGTAGCTTATATTGTTTCTGATTATAATTTAAAAACGGAAGTAATAGTTACCAGTATTTTACATGATATATTAGAAGATACAGAAGCCACAGAGAGTATGCTTGCGGAAGCCTTTGGTTCTAGAATTGCTGAAATGGTTGATAGATTAACTCGTGATAGGTCTGATGGAAGTAAACTTAGTGTAGAGCAAGTATTACGGAATGCTTGGTTTCAAAATGATAAGGAAGTGGTTTTAATAAAAATAGTTGACAGGATTCATAATATAAGCACAGTAAATTATTTATCTCCGGAAAAACAAAAGGAACAAGTAACCGAGACTATAAAAAACTTTTTAATTTTTGCAGAAGAATTATCTTTACATGAGGTTAGTGACTTCCTTTATAAACAATGTGTAGAGTTAAACATTGAGCTAGGGGTAATCTCTTTAAGCAATATAAAAAAAAAGAAAACCGTTTTTCATGAAGAATCTATTTTACCTTTTCCAATCCCTCGAAATACTTAACGGCAAAATAATACACAACCCCTACAGGGATTAAGATTAAAAATATCCCATAATATCCAAAATACTTAGTTGAATATACCAGGCCAAATGAAGTAATGGCATAGGTCATTAATTTAGCAAATGAGCTCAATAAGCTAGTATAAGTGAACCTTTTTATGATGGGGAAATGTTTATAGAATACGGGACTTGCTGGCACGTCATCAAATACAAAAAGAGAAGCTAAACACTGAAACACAAAAACTGTCAGTTCACTAGGATAAGTGTACATAGCTGCAGGAAAGAAGATAATACAGGTAAAAAATAGAAAAAGTTTAGCCTTAAGTATTTTAAGGGGGTATATTCTACTACTTATATAAGCTAAAAATAATAAACCGCACATATCTACTATTGATACCCAAAAATTATGTGAAATAATTGCACCAGCCGATAGGCCGAAGTCATGTTTAAGAACGTCTGAGCAATAAATGTATATGAAATAGAAACAAGGAGGACGGGCGCAGCATATTATGAAATAGGCTAAAGAGGTTAAAAAAGTTTTTTCATTATCAAAAGTATCTTTGAAATAATTTTTATCCCACTCTACTTTATTATCAGCAAATTTCATTTTCAGCATTTTCTTTTTGTTAGCAAATTCTGATGCTTCTCTTAAACTGGTTCTCGCAACTCCTCCAACTAACCCTATTATTGCACCCAGAAAAAATGCTACTCTCCAGTACTGGTTTTCTGTACCAAAAATATTGACGTTAGTAAAAATGGAGCTTATACCAAGAGCAAAACTTGTGCCCACTGCCGAAAAAACGGTAATTATTGCTACTAAAGGATATTGCAGAGGTGGTTTTATGCTTTCTGTAATATAAATTTCTGCTCCCCTAGATTCGGCACTTGCGGCCATTCCTTGTACCATACGGCATATTGTAATAATCCAAGAGGCGGTAATTCCTATTTGTGCATATGTTGGTAAGACGGCAATTGTCGTACAGGTTATTGCCATTATTATAGTCGTAATAACTATAACAGATTTTCTGCCTATGAAATCACCAATAAAACCAAAGATTAAAGCTCCAAATGGTCTTAATATATAAGAGGAGCAAAAAGCAAAGGCAGAAAGTAAGGATGCGGTAAAAGGATCAGTTTTAGGGAAAAATAATTCATTAAGCAACACAGCCATGTGGATATAAAGCATTAAGTCAAAATACTCCAAAAAAGTGCCTATTGACAATAATCCTACGGCTTTTTTTTGTTCGCTACCAAGTTTTTCTTGCTTTGATCTTTGCATAAAATTAAAAAATTTTAGTTTTATTAATTAATTATTCAATTTGACACTTATATTAAAAAATATTCAACTAAAAATTAATCACCTGTACAAATAATTTTTATATTTTTTAAGTGCGTTAATTTCTAGTTACATTTTTAGTTATGTAAAGTATTAACTATAAAAAGATTTTCTTTAATGTGGGAAAGGACGCTATGGTTAAACCTCAGTATCCGTAATAGTTATGTCGCCTCTTGAAAATTTTTGGCGACTACTATCACGGACGCTAGATTTTTATTAAACTGGTTTTATATTAGCTTAGGCTTATTTTTGTTTGAATGTTTTTTACTCAAATTTAATGCGAGTTGACTTGTTGTATTTTAAAATACCAAAACCCTAGTTCCTAATGTTGAATTCTAGAACTTACATAATTATGATAGGATTTCGCAATTGAATCAAAAAGCCCCTTATTTTTTCTTAGTGTAGGATATTTTTTCTTTAATACGGCCTGCTTTACCACTTAGACCTCTTAAGTAAAAGAGTTTAGCGCGTCTTACCACACCTCGCTTTACAACCTCGATTTTATTAACAACCGGAGAATATATCATAAATTTTCTTTCTACTCCCTCTCCGTGGCTTACTTTACGAACAACAAAAGAAGAAGCAATACCTCTGTTTCTTTTAGCTATTACCACTCCTTCGTAAACTTGAAGTCTTTCAGTTGTTCCGTCTATAACCCTAACACTTACTGAAACCGTGTCTCCTGCTCTAAAGTCTGGTATTGTTTTGTTTTGGAGCAAATTTGTAATTTGCTTGGCTTCGTATTGCTCAATTAAATTTTCCATTTTTTATTCCATAATTTATAGTTACCATGTGGTTCTAAAACCTTAGTCACTTAACTTTTATGACTAATATGAGAACATGGGGTATTCACTTTAGTAAATCCGGTCTTAATTTTTTTGTAACTTCAACTGATTGATTGTGTTTCCATTTTTCAATCTCCTGATGATTACCTGACAATAAAACTTCTGGTATCTTTCTACTTCGCCAGATTGATGGTTTAGTATAAAGAGGGTGTTCAAGTATTTTTTTGCCATTGTCTTTTCTTTCAAATGATTCCTCTCTAAGAGTATCCTGGTTTGTAAGCACCCCAGGTAATAATCTTATAACACTATCCAGAATTACATTAGCCGCAACCTCACCTCCGGACAAGATGTAGTCACCTATACTAATCTGCTCCGCATTATACTCTTCAATTATTCTTTCGTCAATCCCTTCAAATCTTCCACATAAAATAATTATTTCTTTTTTTTTGCTAATTTTATGCGCAAAATCTTGATTAAATAATTTTCCTCGTGGAGAAGGGTAGTAAATAGTAATTTCCGGATTTTTTGATAACGCTTGATCTAGGGCAGGACCAATAACATCTGGTCTCATTATGAGACCGTTACCTCCACCATAAGCCTCAGCGTCAACGTTTTTATGCTTTGTTAGACCAAAATCTCTAATATTAATGATATCGTATGACCAAATGTTACTTCTAAGAGCCTTACCGGCTAGTGAGTAGTTTAAAGATCCCGGAAACATTTCGGGGAATAAAGTAAGAATACTAGCATGAAAGATACTCATTTTATTATCTCATTACTGACGGCGATAATTATAGCATAAGGTAAGAATATTTAGAACTTGAATATTTTCTAGAAAATTCACAAAATCTTATTGCTTTAAAAGCCTTAGTAGGTTATACAGGTGTTATTAGACTTTATATTTATTTCCGGGGCATAGCGCAGTCTGGTAGCGCATCTGGTTTGGGACCAGAGGGTCGGGAGTTCGAATCTCTCTGCCCCGACCAATCTAACTAACCTTTTAAGCTTATATTTAGTTAATAATTGAACTTAGTAGGAGTCTTAGGAGAAGTAGTGTTATATAAATTTGTAGTTTACCTGTAATATAAATCTATTTTATACCAATTTAGGTAATGCATTAAAGCTCAGTCTTTAAATATGGATTCCCGATAAAATTTCTAAAATCACTATAGTGAAGGGTTTTTTTCAGTAATGGACAGCACCCAATCTACGACCTCTGATTCATTTCTGATATTTCCATTGAATATTTTTGAAGGAATTAGAGCCTGGCCTGCATTTTTATTTGGGTATATTCTAATTTCAGTAGGGTAGAAAAAGTCAAAATTATCACTAGGTGACCTTACACTCTTAGCATAAGAACTGTTATTTTGAATAACTGTTGGAACGCCTATATGTGTTACTCCAGGAATCTGCAGAATTTGATTAACAAATGACCAACAGGTACTACGACAGAAATGGTCGGTAAAAACGAATATTCTAGCTTTAAAGGGGGAGCTATCCTGATTCGAGTACAAATTAAGATCTTCGTTATAAATTGACCATTTTTTTTCAAAAAAGTCATCTCCATGTTCTAAAGCAGCGGCAAATTTCTTTATTTCAGCAGCATTTGCCGTTTTTTTGAAATCAAAAAAGTTTTGCTTACTGACTCTAATTTTTTTTACCCAAGTGCTATTATATTCATGATTTTTACCTAAATGTTTAATATAATCATCTCCCCATAAATTGCGAATAATAGGCCTTGCCCAAACGGATCCCCCCCCTCTATTATTCCTTAAATCAAACAATATCCAGTCTTCTTTGGCAAGTTCTTTTAATTTCGAAAGCATACCTGTGTAAGAAATTGTTTCTTCCCTACTTAAATAAAAACTAGGGATAGTGATCCACACACCATTTGAAACCATTTCAATTTTAAAGTGCTGATCAGGCTCTGGCTGTCTGATATTTTTACTAACGTTCAAAGCTTCTTCTGACAATTCTGTATATTTGAGTGATATTTTTTGCTCAGCTTTATCATTAATAAAAGTTGCAGTTAGAGGAATTGGAACGTAGCGATTTCCATTAATTATAAAACTAAAAATACTAGCTACTCTTTGGGAGAATTCAGAATCGTCATTGGCATAAAACGGCATAATATATTTTTCAAAATAATCCTCTATTTTTATGTCATTTATATGTGTAATTTTATTGCCAACATTAATTTTATTCAAAGAAGAAATTAAGGAATCCTTATATATAACTACATGATCATTGCCATACTTCGCTGTCAAGAATCCTGGGTATTTTTCAGGGGGAGACTGTATGTAACTTCTTATACTCATATAAGGGTTACCAAATCCATTGATATAAAATTTTAGCGCATAATAACAATCATCAGGATCTTTAACTCCATCTACCAGCTCCTGGGTATGTAAGTATCCTTTATCAAACCATTTTCTAAAGGCAGAATCATCTTGATCTTTAAATGGAGCGGAGTTTTCCTCTATATTTTTTCTAAGGTATGCAAGATCCTTCGAGCAGTGTTGTTGGTAATTTATTTCCTCTTCCTTGCTTATTTCCTTATTTTCAGATGCGATAGTAAAATTTACGTTATATAAACTTGCAAAAAAAATAAGTAGAAATCGGCAAATCTTCATATAACTTTTTTTGTTAATTTGTAACTTGATTTTGGCAAACTTCCAAAACTCTTATAGCTGATTAAATTAATTAGTCTAACAGAATTCCTTAAGGTGAAAGCTAAGAAAGGTCTTAATGGGCAGATTCAACAAAGTAATCTGCCCTTCCGATAATATAAAATTTAAGTGCTAGTTGGACAATTAGAATTAGCATCACTACCACTTAAGAAAGCTACAAGTTTAGGAGCACTAAATATTATACCGACCCCGGCAGCAGTAGCAGCTGCAATACCCCAGTTTAGCTTACCTAGGAAAAGACCAACACCAACAGCAAAAATTGCTATTGTTGCAATACCTCTTGCTATACCTCCTGAAAGGTTAGACACTAAACGGCATAAAGTGTCTCCAACGACGTCGTTATTACTTGCAAAAGCAGCATCACAGGATACAACAATGATGCTAATTGCAAATAAAACCATAAACAAACGCCATACCAGGTCTCGGTTAAGCTCAATTTGAAAAGCAGAAAGATTCATACACACCTCTTAAGTTAATGGACTAAAATACGTATTTGAGTCTATATGCGAGATTTTTTGCTCGCAAGCTTAAAATAGCAGTTTTAAAAACTATCAAATAAATTAATTTATAAGTTAATAAATAAAGTGGGTTTTTAGCAACAAATATTTTAAAGCAGCTTATAAAAATCACTAAGCAAGAATAAAGATCCCGTAATAACGATAGTAGATTCTTTCTGGGCGCTTAGTCGCGCTAATTCTTTTACAGCTGAGCTTAGGGAATCGCTAGAACATAAATTGATGTTATATTTTTGAGATTTTTGGACAATGGTATTAGGAACATAACTAGACGGTTCGGATAAAATTTTTACAGCTCTCCCCTCTATAACAAGGTCATGGAAGTGTTGGCAAAATTTTTCTACTTCCCTGTTTCTGGTCATACCGATTATTAAATACACCGGTTCATTAAACTGTTCTTTTATCCACGACGCTAAAACCTTAGCTCCTGCTTCATTATGTGCTCCATCGAGATATATCTGAACGTTTCTACTTGCTAAATGTGAGTATTTTTCAGCATCAATTTTTTCTATCCTGCCTGGCCATTTAGCCTCGGCGATACCCGTGGCAATATTTTTACCTGAAATCATCAATCTGTCATTTATCAACGTGATACCTGCAATTGCGCTACTAACGTTTAAATATTGATGTTTGCCAAGAAGAAATAATGGACGGGGAATAACTAATGAATATTTTTTAGAATGGTAAATTAAATCATCATCCTTTTCTTCTATTATATAATCGTATTCATATGCAAATGCTGAACTGTTTAATCCATTACATTTATCAAATAAAATTTTATATACTTCATCAGTTTGCGGGCCGATAACACAGGGAACGCCTTTTTTTATAATTCCGGCTTTTTCGCTTGCTATTTTTGTCAAAGAATTCCCAAGATGCTCCATGTGATCAAAGGAAATTGGCGTAATGATAGTTAAAATGGGATTTTCAATTACATTTGTACAATCAAGCCTGCCCCCCATCCCTGTTTCTAGGATCAGTAGATCAGCTGGCGTAGAAGCAAAAGCTAAAAAAGCGGCGATCGTAGTTCCTTCAAAAAAGCCAGGTTCACGATTTAATTCTTCAGCTTTAATTTTAACCAGTTCTAATAATTCAAACAAATGATAGTCAGAAATATTTTTTCCAGCTAAATTAATTCGCTCATTAAACTCAAGTAAATGAGGGGAAGTATAGGAATGAACCTTATAACCGGCTGCTTCAAATATGCTTTTTAATATAGCAACGGTAGACCCTTTGCCGTTTGTACCTGCTACATGTATAGTAGGGGGTAATTTTTTATGAGGTGACCCTAAGGCATCCAGCAAAGTTTTTGCAAGTTTTAAATCTTCTCTTTTTTCTTTTTGCCAGATGGCTACAGGAGGCCAGCTAGGTAAATTAACCATTTGCCATTTTTGGATTATCTATTTGACAAGATAGTACAAAAACCGCTAAATATATCAAGTTAAAACGTATAAACATATTATGATAAATATTACTTTTCCAGACGGATTCACAAAACAATTTAACAAAGGGGTAACAGGTGCTGAAATAGCTTCAAGCATATCGAAATCTCTTGCTAAAGATGCCATGGTAGTTGAGATTAATGGTTCTTTAGCAGATATGTCTTTTCCGATTGAAAATGATAGCTCTATTAGGATTTTAACGTCAAAAGATCCTGAAGTACTTGAAATTATTAGACATGATGCGGCTCACATAATTGCTGAAGCTGCTAAGGATTTATTTCCCGATTTACAGGTTACTATTGGTCCTGCCATTAAAGATGGTTTCTATTATGATTTTGCTAAATCTACGCCTTTTACTACTGATGATTTAGCAAAAATTGAAGCTAGGATGCAGGAAATAGTAAAGGAGGATAATAAATTTATTCGCCAGGAAATAGATAGAAACGAAGCAATCGAAATGTTCAAAAAGATGGGAGAGCATTATAAAGCAGAGATTATCTCATCGATTCCGGAAGGAGAAAAGATTACTCTTTACCGTCAGGGTAATTTTGTTGACCTTTGTAAAGGCCCTCACTGTCCTTCTACCGGTAAAATCAAACATTTCAAGCTAATGAAAGTAGCAGGAGCTTACTGGCGAGGCGATAGTAAAAACGAAATGCTGCAACGTATTTATGGTACTGCCTGGGCAACTAAAGAACAGCTTGATAACTATCTTCATATGCTTGAGGAAGCAGAAAGAAGGGATCATCGAAAAATCGGTAAGGAACTAGGCTTGTTCCACTTACAGGAAGAGGCTCAAGGAATGGTTTTCTGGCATCCTAAAGGGTATAGTATTTATCGTACGATTGAAGCGTATATTAGAAGGAAGCTGGAAAAACACCATTATGCTGAGGTAAAAACTCCTATGGTACTTGATAAAAAACTATGGGAAGCTTCAGGGCACTGGGAAAAATTCAGAGAGAGTATGTTTATCGTTGAAGGGGATGATAAAATTCATGCTCTTAAACCAATGAGTTGTCCTGGCCATATACAAATTTTCAAACAAGGCATCAAAAGCTATCGCGACTTGCCATTACGTATGGCCGAATTCGGTTGTTGCCATAGAAATGAGTCTACCGGGGGATTACATGGTTTGCTTAGAGTGCGTAATTTCGTTCAGGATGATGCTCATATCTTCTGCACGGAAGAACAGATTAATAGTGAAACCGTACTTTTCTGCAACTTATTAAGGGAAATTTATAACGATTTTGGATTTAAGGAAATTAAGGTCAAGTTTTCTGATCGCCCTGAAGTAAGGGCTGGTAGTGATGACATATGGGATAAAGCAGAATCATCTTTAAAGATAGCTATAAAAGAAGCTGGATTTGAATATGAAATGAATCCTGGTGAAGGTGCATTCTACGGTCCTAAACTAGAGTTCGTTTTAACTGATGCGGTTGGGAGGGAATGGCAATGTGGTACTCTGCAGGTAGATTTTGTACTGCCAGAAAGGCTTGATGCTGAATATATTGCCCCTAGCGGAGAAAAGAAAAGGCCAGTAATGCTGCATAGAGCAATTATTGGGACATTTGAAAGGTTTATGGGAATTTTAATTGAGCAGTATGCTGGCCGGTTTCCTTTATGGCTTGCCCCAGTCCAGATAGCAATTATTGGAATTACTAATGAGCTTGATAACCACATTATTGGGTTAAATAAAAGATTTATTGATGCTGGAATTAGATCTGAGCTTGACATTTCAAGGGAAAAAGTTAATTATAAGATACGAAATTTTTCTAATCAGAAAGTTCCGTTAATTGCCGTAGTTGGAAAGAAAGAGCAACTAGATGGGACTATGACTATTAGAAAACTCGGTTCATCTGAAGAACAAAAAACTTTTTTGGTAGATGAAGTAATTGGGATGATTGCTACCGAGAACAAAAAATATTTAGGTTAACATTTTTGCTTATTAATTTAAGCATTAATTTGTAAGTAATTTTAAAATGGAGAATTTTTATAACGACCTTTAAAAAAAGCAAATTTCCAAACGTTAACAAGGAAATTACAGCCCAAGAAGTAAGGCTGGTTGGTAAAGATGGAGAAATGATAGGCGTTGTTTCGCTTGATGAGGCTCTTAGGCAAGCAAAAGATGCTAGTCTGGATTTAGTTGAAATTTCCCCTAATGCTGAGCCACCGGTTTGCAAAATTCTTGATTTTAGTCGCTATAAATATAATGCAAAGAAAAAATTACAAGAAGCTAAGAAAAAGCAGAAAAAAACTGCTCTGAAGGAAATGAAATTTAAAGTTAATATCGGACAAGGAGATCTAGATATTAAACTTAGGAAAATTCGTGAGTTTCTAGAAGAGGGAGATAAAGTAAAAATTTCCTTATGGTTTAAGGGTCGTGAAATAATGCACCGAGAAAAAGGAGAAGAGTTATTTGAAAAAATAATTGCTAATCTCGAATCGGTCGCAAAAATCGATTCTGAGCCAAAAATGGAAGGTAAGCAAGTAATTATGATAGTTAGTCCTCTTTCTTCCGTTCAATAAACTTATTTATTTATAAAGTAATAATTAGAATTAATTTCACTTAAGAAATTAATTCTTCTTGTTAGCATTTCTAAGTTAGTCTGAAAACGACTATACCTTCTATGATTCAAGAACGTTATATAAATATGCGGTTTAAATTTTTGTAAAATTTTATCTAACAGTATAGATTTATTCTTTGCAAATCTATTTTTTTCAATTAATAATTTAATTGAAGCAATTTTTAGCTAAATGATACAAAAACTAATACAAGTGTCCTGTATACCTGTGTCTTGGTTATCATAAGGTCAATTATTATAGATAGCATAAATCACATGAATCAAAATTTAGAAATCATTATTTTTAGTACTTTTTTAGTCATTAATTTAGTAATGGGGTTATATTTTAGTAAAGGTGTAACAACAATAAAAGAGTATGCTGTGGGAGACAGAAATTTTAGCACAGCTACAATAGTTGCCACTCTAGTAGCAACTTGGGTTACAGGGGAGTTTTTTTTCGGAGATATTGTCGAGAATTATAATAACGGCATGTACATGATGTGGGCTGGGGTTATAGGAAGCTTATTAGCACTGTTATCTATAGGTATATTTTTTGCTCCTCGTTTAGGTGAATTTTTAGGTACTTTATCTATAGCAGAAGCAATGGGCAGTTTGTTTGGTACAAATGTTAGGGTAGTTACTGCGATATCAGGAATAATCGCAGCATCAGGAATGGTTGCGGTTCAGTTTAAGGTTGCTGGTACAGTTTTTGAATATTTAGGGATATCAAGTAAATATGGTTTAATCATCGCTGGTTTTATAATAACATTATATTCTTCTTTAGGAGGTATTAAATCGGTTACTTTAACTGATGTCATACAATTTTTTACTTTTGGTACGATAATACCTATTGTTGGTTTTTTTATACTGAGTTCTTTAAACAGTTTAGAAAGTATACAAGCTGTTTTGACGACTAATAAGTTGTTTGATTTAGGGGAAGTATTTGATTTTTCTCAGCCTAAAGCATTCTATTATTTAGTTCTTTTTTTCTATGTAGCAATACCGGGATTTGGGCCTCCTATTTTTCAACGGATTGCTATGGCAAAAGATGTATTCCAGGTTCGGAGATCCTTTGTCATAGCAGCAATTACCTGTACATTTATTACTGTCAGTATATGCTGGATAAGTATTTTAATATATGTAAAGCAGCCGAATCTTGCTAGTAATGATATAGTAAAATACTTAGTGTTTAACAATGCTTATCCAGAATTAAAGATATTGATATTAGTGAGTGTAATGGCGATGGTCATGTCTACAGCGGACTCTTACATTAATTCTACTTCGGTTTTGGTAGTACATGATATACTCGGACCACTAAATGTAAAAATATTAGGTAATAAATTAATAGAATCACGGTTATTTTCCGCTTTAATAGGAATATTTTCCATAGTTCTGGCATTCCGTGAAGGTAGTCTAATGCAAATGTTAATAGGCACTAGCAGTTTTTACATGCCAGTAGTAACAGTACCATTTATTATGGCTCTCTTAGGCTTCAGAAGCACTGGAAAATCTGTACTGCTCGGTATGTTTGCAGGTTTTTTAACTGTAGTATTGTGGGATTATATTTTTTTTAAGCCGTTTTTTAATTTGGATTCCTTAGTTCCTGCAATGATATCTAATTTAGCTGTACTGCTTTCTAGTCATTATTTATTGAAGCAAAAAGGGGGCTGGGTTGGTATTAAAGATAGAAGTGTAGTGGAGTTGCTGCGGCATAGAAGAGCAAGAAAAATCCGTGAATTCATTTCTGAAGTTAAAACATTTAGTTTACTAAAAGTTTTTAAGGCTAATACGCCAACTAGCGAAGCCACATATATGTATCTAGGGTTATTCTGCATAATTTCTACATATGTTACTATGCACACAATTCCTCATGAAGCCCAAATTCTATATCATTCTCTATTGAATATAATTATAACTAGCGTTTTATTTTCTTCTACTATATTGATTAGCTACCCTATCTGGCCGATTCCTTTACAAAAAAGGAGCTGTATAGCGATTTTGTGGAACTTAATGTTGTTTTATGTGTTAGTTTGTGCCGCATTTATGCTAGTTATAATTAGCAAATTTGCGCAGTTACAGGTTATGATCTTTATGATCAATTTAATCATGATATCAATTCTGGTAAGATGGCAGTGGGCGTTGGTTCTTATAGCCTGCGGAATATGGTTAACTGCTTTTATCACGCGGTTATATGATCTTGTTAGTATTGAACCCAGCAAATTTGTTTCTTTGGAGTTCCAGGTAGTGTACCTCTTATTATTTCTAAGTAGTATACTTTTGGTATTTTTTAAACCAAAACAAGAGCAATATAATTTAATTGAAGAAAAATCCGATTATTTAGAACATAAAGCTGATGACCAAAAGAAGGAATTAATTAAATTACAAGAACTTAAAAATGAGTTTTTACGAAACTTGGAGCATGAAACACGTACACCGATTACTGGTATTACTAGTCTCGGGCAGGTTTTATGGGATAACTACGATAAATTTAATGAAGAACAAAGGCGTAATGCAACAAGCGATATTGCCAAAAGTTCTGAAAGACTAACTAGTTTAGTAAATAACTTAATTGATTTGTCAAAACTTGAAAGTTTGTACTATAAATTAAATAAGCTTGAGGTAAATCTAAGTGAGTTAGTCCTTAAAAGATTAGAAATCTGTCAAAAATTGTATGTAGACGAAAAAAATAGAGATAACTTAAATTTCGATTTAGAGATAGAAGAGAAGTTAAATGTTGTGTGTGATGAAAATTATATCGCCCGCACTATTGATAACATTATAATTAACGCTATCCAATATTGTCCTTCAGGGCAAATAACTATTAAGCTTTATAAAAACCAAGGAGAAGAGGTGGAATTCAGCGTAAAAGATGAGGGGATGGGAATACCTAAAGAAGAACTATCCGATGTTTTTGGTGCTTTTGTAGTTAGTTCAAAGACTAAAACTCCTGCGGGTGGGAGAGGTATAGGGCTTGCTTTATGCAAAAAAGTTATCAAAGCGCATAATGGTCAGATATGGGCTAAGCAAAATCCTGATAAGGGCACAACTTTTGCCTTTACCTTGCCTTTAAATAATAAGAACAGCTAAGGGTAAGTACGAGCTAGAAATATTATAAGTTTTAAGCTAGCTTTGTATTGTGTATTAGCTTTTATCTTTTATTATTAAATTACAAATTTTCTGAGCCTGTGGATAATTACACCACAGTTGATATTGATATCTTAAATACTAGTTGCTATACTATCCCGCAAAGTCATTATAAGAAGGAAGTAATAATTTTCATGAGAGTCATTTTAAGAAGCATTTACCTGTTATGCTTAGGTTTTACCTTTATTCTATCATCTCATTCTGTTTTTGCAGCCCAGAAAAACCAGAACGTTAAAAAGCCACAGGATATAAAAGAAGAAAAACTAGTAGAAGATATAGACATTATTCGTTATCCTGGTTCTACAGCTATGGCACTTAAAGCAAGGCAGGCAATAGTTATGGATTATTCTGATGGCAAGATTTTGCTGGAGAAAAATGCACATGAGCAAATGGCTCCTTCTTCCATGACGAAAATAATGACTTCTTATATCATTGAGGAAAAGCTTAAAAAAGGAGAAGTATCTTTAGATTCTACGTTTTTAGTAAGTGAGAAAGCCTGGAGGATTGGTGGATCAAAATCATTTATGCCACTTGGTGAGCAAGTAAAGCTTGAGGACATTTTGCGCGGGATTATAATCCAATCTGGTAATGATGCTTGCGTGGTAGCAGCTGAAGGGTTACATGGAAGTGAGGAAGATTTTGTAGATGTGATGAATTCTACAGCACAAGAAATAGGTATGAAAAATACTCATTTTGCTAATTCTAATGGCTGGCCTGCAGAAAATCATTATAGCACCGCTTACGATTTAGCTCTTCTTGGTGCGTGGTTAATAAAATCGCATCCTGAATTTTACCCTATATATAGTGAGAAAAATTTTACTTTTGGTAAAGATCAAAAAGGTAATCCTATTACTCAGGGAAATCGTAATCCTTTGCTATATAAAGATCTGGGGTGTGATGGTATTAAGACTGGTTATACGGATGAGGGAGGATATGGGATAGTTGCCTCTTTTATCGACAAGGATAGGCGTTATATAATGGTCATTAATGGGCTTAGTTCGATGAAAGAAAGGGCGGAGGAATCTGCCAAGGTAGTTTACTGGGTAAAACAAAATTTTGTTAATAAGAAATTTTACTCTAAAGGTGATATCATAGACGAAGTTCCTGTATGGCTTGGAGTGAAAGATAAAGTCCAATTAGAAGTAGCAGATGATGTTTTCGGGCTTTCCGTACGTTCCGAACAGAAAAATAATGTGGACATAAAAAAGGATATTCCATCTTCTCTTCCTGCTCCTTTAAGGGCAGGTGATGTGGTAGGGAAAATGATTATCACTATTGATAATGAAAAGCACGAAGTAGCTCTTGTTGCCAAAGAGTCAATCGAGAAAGTCGGCTTTTTTAAGCAGATAGTTTTATACCTTACTTCTTTCTTCTAAGGAAAATTGTATGGTAGTTTACACCTACTAAAATCGCTAGTTTTAGTAATATTAATAATCTTGACCAGAGAAAGGTTAAGGTTAAGTTTAAAGCTTATTTTTAACATCTTGCACTAATTTTACAAATAATGTGCCTCGTTCTTCGAAATTTTTAAACTGATCGTAAGATGCGCAGGCGGGTGCTAGTAAGAAGTTTAGTTTCTCTGATGTTTTTATAGAATATTCCATAGCTTTATTGAATGCTTCTTCTAGGTTTTCGCATAGTTCATATCCAGGTTTTTGGGAGGAAACCAGATATAAAAATTCAGCAAATAAATTTTTGCTTTCACCAAAAAAATAAGCTTTTTTAATATTTTTTAGGACTGGTTTTAATTCATCGAAACTCTCTTCTTTAAATTTTCCCCCTGCAAACCAAATAATATTATTAAAAGCAGACAGAGAGGCTAGGGCGGAAGAAATATTAGTTGCTTTACTATCATTATAAAAATTTATATTTTTATAACTACCAATGTATTGCATTCTATGCTCAAGTCCTTTAAAGCTCTCTAAAGCTTTGATAATAACAGAGGTGGGAACTGAAAGTGACTTGCATATTGCGTAAGCAATAGCAATATTTTCCTTATTGTGAAACCCTTGTAAATGTGGCAAAGAGGGAAGTGGGAGGCTAACTTTATTACTTTCTATATTATCATATAAATAATTATTATCGCAAAATATTCCTCCTTCAATTTGCTTGCTATTAGATATAGGAATTATTTTTGGATTATAAACTTTTTTGAATTTGCGATAAATGTTTCGTGTGATAAGGCTATTTACCCCAATAATTTTCAAGGAATTAGGGGTGAAAATTTTTTCCTTTACGCGCGCATAATCTTCTACGTTTTTATAGCGGTCTAGATGGTCTGGCGTTATATTGGTAATTACAGATATTTTAGCATCTATTCTGGTTAAAAGCTCAATCTGGAATGAAGATAGCTCAAAAACATAACCTTTTCTATGATAAGGTAGTGACATTACAGCTTTACCAATATTGCCGCCAACGTGATAATCTAACCCTGCCTTGTGTAGGATATGTCCGGTAAGTGCGGTAACAGTACTTTTGCCGTTAGTGCCAGTAATAAAAATAAATTCGGAATTGGGATTCTCTTCTATAAAAAGTTCAATATCAGAAGTAACAGGAATTTTATTTTCTGATGCTATTTGAAAAATCTGGTGAGAACGTGGGATGCCTGGGCTTATAACAATTTTATTAAGTGTTTTCCATTTTTCATTATTTATTGACAGTACATGAGAGCTGCTAAACTCTTTGATAAATTTTTCGATATTTACTTTGGAGTCATCATAACATATAAGTTCTTTAACAATGGTCATTAGGCTTCTATATACTGAAGTACCAGTAAGCCCCAGACCAAAAATGCCAATTTTTTTACCTGTTTGTTTTGATAAAGCCATAAGTTATTTTTAGAGTAAGCAATTTCTTCTATAATTTTACCAGAACCTATTTGTTTTACAGAAAAAAACAAAGCCTGGGATGATTTGGTATAAAATTGTTTATAACCTTACTATTTTGGTTTTTAATTTTTGCCAAAACTCTATTAATCCAGCTGCTTTAATAGTAGCTACAGAGATGTGGGAGCAAATTAAATCGTGATCATCAAGATAATAATGAGCTATTTTATTTCTTATTTCACGCAATTCTCTCCACCAGTTTGCATCTTCTATATAGCCTAATTTTTCTAGTTTATTTAGTTTATCAATAAATGCAACAGCGTCTTCTTCAAGAAGATTAAGGATGAGAGGAAAAATTTTAGAGCCAATAATATCTTGTAATTTACCAAAACGTGTTGTCATCATATCAAAAAAAAGCCAATTTATCTGTCGGTAAATTAGCTAAAACAGCAGCAGAAAGTGGTATTAATTTATTTACGTGTGTTAATGCCTCTTTTAGTCTGGTAGATTGGATATCTGGTATATTTGCATAATAAGCTAAAAAGGAACGTTGTTTCATAAAAGTTGTACCCCTGTGTTTTTGGCTTCGGCATATATTGATAATTGCTGGTTTTGTGATAAAACATTAACAACAATATCAATTTTTTGATCTCCAATAATCTTTTTTAGATTAGTTACAAACTCTATTTCCTTTTTTGTGACAATAAATAAATCGTCATAATTTGTTTCTACGTAGAGGTCTATATCGCCGCCTTTTTTAGAATCGTCAACCCTGGAACCAAATAACCATATTTTATAGTATAGGAATTTCAAAATTTGTAACCAGAAAAATTGTTAATCAAAACTTTGAAAATTCGTTTAATAAAATGTAGTTACAAGCCACAATATTAGAAATTATCAACACTTTTATAAAAATCTCTGCCAGAATCTATCTAAAAATAGGTTCAGTTTTACAAATTATGTGGCTAAGACGTGAAAGAAGTGTTCGCCATAATGATGTTATCTAGGCGTTGATAATAATTCATTGATTCTTATTAATAACAATGGCGGAGATAAACCGTAATAAACTTGCCGCAGATTCATACATTTATTGCAATTATAGCAAAACAGAGGATCTATTTTAAAATTCAACCAAATCATTAATCTCCAACTAATGAGCTTAGTTTTCTTATGAACGATTTGATTAATTGCCTTATATACGATAGGTAATTGTACGCCCCTAGTTCTATTAGATAAAAAACCGTAATACCTAATCATTCGAAAATAACGATCTGGTATATGCATAATCAGACTAGCTATGAACTGCATCACGGGCATAGTTATGCGATCAATTGTATTATTATAGTGATCAAGAAATTTAAACGTTACCTGCTTTCCGTCGTAATTTTCTATTCTTGTCTCGGAAATAGGGGGCGTTTTATATACCGCCCTAAATATTCTATGTTGCGTTTATGATCATCCGATGGTTTTTGTAAATAAACATACCAACTGATTTCGTATAAACTACTCATCCAGTTATTAAAATTCTCAGCATTTTGATATGCGGACGGCAACTTCAAATTACTTGAGATATATTGAAAGCGAAATAACTCAAGGACTCTATGTCTCCACATTTTTTTAATAGGTTCGGCAGGAAAAAATAATTTTTGCCACTTGCCTTTGCTATTTATACCGCCGCAAGTAACCGATAAATGGATATGAACATTGCGTTTTAAATCTCTACCGAAAGTGTGTAAGGCAGTAAATATACCAACCACAAGATTTTTCTTTGTAGCTATCTCCTTAATAATTCCTGCTGCAATACCGGAAATCAATCCAAACAGATCACGATTGAGCCAAAATATCGGCCATAAAGAGTCCGGCATTGTAAATGTAATGTGCTGCCATCGTGTTTTTGGTAGAACATTGCTAGCCTTACTCACCCATTGATCCGTTTGTTTCTTACCACAACGAGAACAAAACCTACCTTTACAGCTGAATGCTACCGATTTATTGCGGTTACAATCACGGCAGCTATAACGTTTAAATCCTAAATATTTCGTTCCACACGATATAACTTTAGTGACGTTGAAAATAATGCCGTATCTTAGCTTGCCGTATTTTTTAGCGAAATCGAGACCAATTACCACGGTCTAGAAAAATATGTTTTATAGATATTCCTTTACCGACTATTTCCATAAATTACTTATAGTTAATGTTTTCTTACCAAGGAATCTTTCTTCCTTTGCGTTCTAAATCAAATTCTTTACAATCAGGGCAATAGTAAACAGAATTATACTTATGATTGGGAGATATTTTTCGCAACATTATCCAGAAAGCCTTGGCTATTTCCTTATCTCCTTCGGAAAAAATCTTTTTGATCCTGCTGTAAGGAATTGCTTGCTCTTTAGAAATGGCCTTAAGAGTTTTTACCGCTAATTCATTGACCAAATGCTGCTCAGAGTGCAAGTTACTCATAACTCAATTATATATTATCTTATGTATGTCTAACATTCAGTCTTTATAACTCAAGTTAAAACAAATCAAATACCAGTATTATAATCCTCCATAAATATTTATCGGTCAAGAGTATCTTCTTTTAAGCTGCCACCGATAGGTGGCTTATCTTGTCTCCTTTCATAAAATATAAAGAAAAACTCTCTCGGATAGCTTTCACTTGAGCTTCGGTTAAACGCATAATAACTTTTACCTATTTAAAGTATGAGTTAATACTTTGCTGCTTTTTGTGCTAAGGCAGCGGAGACAAATTTTCCTAAATTACCATCTAAAACACCATTTGAGTCGGACGTTTCGTATTCTGTTCGAAGGTCTTTAACCATTTGATAGGGTTGTAATACGTATGATCTGATTTGGTGACCCCAGCTAATATCGGTTTTTGCAGCGTTTTCCTTATCTATTTCTTCGTTCTGTTTTTTTATTTCTAAATCATATAATCTTGCCTTAAGCATGGACATAGCTTCAGCTTTGTTTCTGTGCTGTGATCTATCGTTCTGACATTGCACTACGATATTTGTTGGGATATGGGTTATTCGGACTGCGGAATCGGTAGTGTTAACATGCTGCCCGCCCGCGCCCGATGCTCGGTATGTGTCTATTCTTAAATCTTTTTCCTCAATAGTAATATCTATATTATCATCAATTTCCGGATACACCCAACAGGAAGCAAAGCTCGTCATTCTTTTACCGGCAGCATTAAAAGGAGAAATACGGACAAGCCTATGTACCCCTGATTCGGTTCTAAACCATCCAAAAGCCATTTCTCCTTTTATTTTTATACAGCAAGATTTAACCCCAGCTTCCTCTCCGGCAATAATATTAATTATTTCTGTCTTAAATCCAAGACGTTCGGCAAAGCGTAAGTACATACGCATCATCATCGATGCCCAGTCATGACTTTCTGTTCCACCTGCTCCGGCATTGATCTCAAGAAAGCAGTTATTAATATCAGCTTCGCCAGAAAACAGACATTCAGTTTCAAATTTTGTAGCTATACTAGCAAGTTCTGTTAGCTCTTTTTCTACTTGGTCTAATACAGCTTCATCATTTTCCTCTTCGGCTATATTAGCAAGTTCAATGTTATCAGTAAGACCATTATTAATTTTATCAAAAGAGTTTAGGGTATTTTCCAAAACTCTTTTTTCTTTTAGCAATAAAGTCGCCTTTTTTTGGTCATTCCAAAGATCTGGCTTATTTGCTTGTTCTTCGAGAGCAGTTAGCCTTTTTCTTGCCTCATCAATGTCAAAGAGACCTCCGGAGCAATATTAAAGATTGCTCAATTCTGGTTTTAAGATTTTCTATTTCTGCCCGCATCTTTATTTCTTTTTTATATTTTGTTCCCCTTTACCGCAGGTATGTCAGATAACCTTTTTACCTGAATAATTCTGTAAACGTGGATTCGTGGAATTATAAACGATTTAACAACAAATGGTCAAGGTAATATTAAGATACTTGGTTTACTAATGTTCTGCTCTTCTTAAGGTGCTTTTTCAATTTAATTTCAGTAAATATAAAGCAGTGCTCTAGCTTCTTATTAATTTTTCTAGGATTAAGCAAAATAAGTGTTATAATGTGGCCGTTAATGGCTCATTTTTAAGTTAATGAGTATAAATTATAGCTTATCAAGATTTTTAGAACAAAATGACTGAACAAAAATTTATCCGGAATTTTGCAATTATAGCCCATATTGACCACGGAAAATCTACTTTAGCTGATAGACTCATTGAATATTGCGGAGGACTGGAAAAAAGGGAGATGAGCCAGCAAGTGCTTGATTCAATGGATATTGAAAGGGAACGTGGCATTACTATTAAGGCCCAAACAGTTAGGCTGAAGTATAAAGCTAAAGACGGTAATACATACCAGCTCAACCTCATGGATACACCAGGTCATGTCGACTTTTCTTATGAGGTTAGTAGGTCGCTTGCTGCATGTGAAGGGTCGCTCTTGGTAGTTGACGCAAGCCAGGGTGTTGAGGCTCAGACCTTGGCTAATGTTTACCAGGCAATTGATAATAACCATGAAATTGTTCCGGTTTTAAATAAAATTGATTTGCCGGCAGCAGAACCCGAGATGATCAAAGAACAGATAGAAAATGTTATAGGAATAGATGCTTCTGATGCACTACTAGTGTCGGCTAAAAGCGGTATCGGTATAGAAGATGTCTTAGAAGCGATTGTTACAAGACTTCCAGCTCCAAAGAATGATTTTGTCCAAGATGAAAATCCTAATATTCTCAAAGCTCTGTTAGTAGACAGCTGGTATGATCAGTATCTAGGCGTGGTAATTCTGGTTAGGATTTTCCAAGGCCAGTTAAAGAAGAATATGAAAATCAAAATGTTATCGACAAAAAACACTTATATTGTTGATAATGTCGGTTATTTTACTCCTAAGAAAGTAATGTGTGATGTTCTGGAGAGTGGCCAATTAGGTTTTTTTACTGCTTCAATCAAGCAGGTAACAGAATGTAAAGTCGGTGATACAATTACCGAAGATAGTAAAATTGAAGTAAAAATGCTACCTGGATTCAAACCTAATTTACCGGTAGTGTTTTGCAGCTTGTTTCCAGCGGATGCATCAGATTTTGAGCGTTTAAAAGATTCCCTAGGTAAGCTTAGGCTTAATGATGCCAGCCTTGAATTTGAAACGGAAAGTTCGACTGCTCTTGGTTTTGGATTTAGATGTGGTTTCCTTGGACTTCTGCATCTTGAAATCGTCCAGGAAAGGTTAGAGCGTGAATTTGATCTGGATCTGATTACAACAGCACCAAGTGTCGTATATAAAGTGAATTTAAGAGGCGGAAAACAGGTGGAAGTTCATAATCCGGCTGATTTCCCTGATCCGCAGACAATAGAAACCATGTTAGAGCCATGGATTCGTGCAACTATTATGGTTCCTGAAGAATATTTAGGTTCGGTACTTACCCTCTGTACGGATAAAAGGGGAGAGCAAGTTGACATGAAATACATCGCCGGAAGAATAATGGTTATATATAGATTACCGCTCAATGAGATTGTTTTTGATTTTTACGATCGTTTAAAAGGTTGTAGCAAGGGTTATGCAAGCTTTGACTGGGAAATAGATGGGTATCAAGAAAGTAATTTGGTTAAACTTACTATTATGGTTAACAGTGATCCAGTAGATGCGCTATCGATAATTGTTCACAAATCCAGAGCCGAATCAAGAGGTCGGGAATTATGTGCAAGGTTAAAAGATTTAATTCCAAGGCAGTTATTTCAAATTGCCATTCAAGCTGCAATAGGTGGGAAAATAATAGCCAGGGAAAATGTTAAAGCTATGAGGAAAGATGTTTTAGCAAAATGTTATGGCGGTGATATTACCCGTAAAAGAAAATTGCTTGAAAAGCAGAAAGCTGGGAAAAAACGAATGAGAAATATAGGGAATGTTGAAATTCCGCAATCCGCCTTTATTGCTGCTCTAAAAGTAGGTGACAATTGATTCTGGTACAAACGCATTCTGTAAAATAATTATTACGAAAAGTGCCAATACTTCCTCTAATACTTAAAAATATCCTAGGGGGAGATCTACAAAGGACACTTCTTGTTATGCCGCATAAAAAGGGTTGGCTATCGTCTTTAGTTTGCGGCAAAAAGGAGCATAGAAGACAATAGTATAATTGGACTTGAAGATCTCATATTTTCCTAATACATAAAGCTTTCCGATCTTAATTAGTTAGTAAAACTAATAATTATCTTCACTTTCACCAGCTATTACTATCTGATAATTGTAGATACTAATATTTTTCTTGGAGGCAACTTCATAAATATTAGACAGTTCTGGGTAATATTCAGGAGTAGCAAGCTTGTGTCCTTTTAAAAACAGGCGCGTTTGTAAGTTTCCAAGCTTTCTGTGCTCAACCCTAACATTAATATGGGATTCAATTCCATGAACCGCCGGAGGGTATACCGTAATAAAGTGAAATTCCCCTTTATTATTTGTTGTGGCAACTCCGTTACCAGTAAAAGTGAGGGTTTTATCAGTATCTATAAGTTTTTTATTGAGATCTTTTTTAAAGGGCTGGTAAGGATATTTTCCTTTGCAGTTAATTTGCCAAATATATACTTTAGCATCACCGACTGGAACACAGTTTTGATCTACCACTACTCCGGTTATAATAATTTTTTCCCCGCAGTACAAAGACTCTTGGCCGGTTTCACGTAATAAATTATTAGTTAATTCAAAATTTTCTGGTTCGTAGTTATTCTCTGCTTTTGGGGTGATTTTGCAAAAATTCATTTTATTTAAATAGAAATCAGAATGTGAAGAATCTGCCAAGCTCTTGTTAAGACAAATTATGTTTATGAATATGAAAGCAAAAAATATATTAAATTTCATAGAAACCATTATAAAATAAATTATCCCAGATATTGTGGTGCTTGCTATGAGCATAATAAATTCTTATTTATGTGAATAGTTTAATATTAAATTAGAATTAGCAGTTTCTTAGAACTGGGTCAAAAAGCCTCACATATTACCACAGAATGGAAAAAGTTTTTTGTTGTTAAGAAGAGTGTTATTTGTAATTTCTAAGCTCTTAATTTACTATCTGGGTAATTAGTTAAAAATACAGGAAATATAACGATGCAAAAAATATTAACTTTAATCATTTCAATTGCTATTATTTACATGATATTTAAACATAATATCGACGGTATTAAAGTCCCCCCTGTTGAAATGAATGATAAGAATAAACCTGATAATTCTAGCTCTAGCACCCAAGTTCCTACCGATATGACCGGTAATTTTGTTGAAAAGACTATTTCGAATGTGCTTGTTAATGTTTTAAAAACAGATGAAGGAAGAATGTTTTTTGAAAATATTCTGCAACCTATAAATAAACCGATGGCCGGTTCAGGACAAGGATTTAAGATTAACAACGACAATTTAGTCGAGGCCATGTTTGATATAAAAACTTTTGGCGAAGGCGGGGAAGGCCCAGCAACATGCGGACATGTGGTAACTGTGGCGTATAAGATTCTAGCTGCTAATAATATGCTTATTAGCGAAAAAACAGTTACTTATCCTCTTGGTAGTGACCAAATAGCTCCTGGCGTGGATGCCGTTATTGTTGGCATGAAAGTTGGGCAAACAAGGCATGCCGTAATTTCAAGTAAGTATACAGATAGGGTAGGGGCACAAACTGATAAAGTAGATAGTTTTAAACTTAATGTAACTCTTAAAGAAATAATGCCACAAAATTTTGTAGATGAAGATGTTAAAGTTTTTGATGATGAAATAGCTTATAAGTTACCTCTATTGTGTGGAGGCAATTCGGTTTATAATGCTAGAATTACTAAACTTAGCAATAGTGAAGTAATTTATGATTCAAAATCTTCCGGTAATAAGATAAACATGAAAGTCGGTAACCTAGCTTATCCGGTTATTTTCTCTTATGCCCTTCATAATAAGATTCCGGTTGGCATTAGAACAGTAATAGCTAAAGGTAGGTTATTTAAATCATTTCTTAATGAGTTTAGCACAATTTTTCCACAAACAAAATTGCCAGAGAATGAATATTTTATGCTGGAATTATATGATTTTGAAAATAATCTGACTAACAATAGTAATAACTTACTAATTCAAAAGCCAAACGGTAAGTAATAGAAGTCAGGACCGACTAGTGCAACACGTTGAGAAGGTCTTAGTTATATTTTAGAAAGAATTATGAATATTCATTTTGAAAAAGCTGCTTTACAGCATATCGACATTATTTTTAGCTGGCTTCAGGAGAAGCATATTCAAGAATTTTGGGATAATAGTCAGAATCATAAAGACGATATCTTAAATTTTATCCATAAAATGCCGCAAAAATATTTTGCTGGCACAACGAAGTATTGGGTTGGTTATATTGATGGCAAGCCGTACGCTTTCATTTTATCAGATATTTTAGAAAGAAACCAAACAGATCTTTCAGAAGTCCATCTGGCAAATATGTCGCAGGTAGGGCATACCATATCACTCGATTTTGGTATAGGAAATAAAAAATATTTAGGATGTGGGCTCGGTGCTCCAACTTTGTCTGCATTTGTCACTTTTTATAAAGATGAAGTTGATAATAAAGCGGATACTTTTTTTATTGATCCCGATGAAAATAATCCTAGAGCTATCCGTGTATATAATAAAGCCGGCTTTAATAAAGCAGGTCAGTATGAGGTTACCGAAGGATGCTTTATTGGGCATGGAAGCGATTTAATGGTAAAAAAGGTATGAGGGTAAAAATATATAGGGCACAAGGCAGAAATTATAGCACAAACCTTAGTATTTAGCCGATTTATTAATATTTAGATGAGGGTGTTATTCGTTGTTGACCTATTAACTATAGACCTTGGTCCATCATTATTAGTGCCAACCACCACTGAATTGTTTATATACTCCCATGAATTCATACTGTTACTCTTCTGTTTTTCCCTTGTTTAGAGAATCTACAGAAGGCAAGCCAATTCCTGGCAAGAAAATACTAGATTGATTTAACAGATTCGGTTGTGTCTGCCTCATTACTTGGATCAGGAATTTTAGCAGGAGAAATAGATTTAGATTTCTGTTTGCTACCAGTTTCACTGTTCTCGCTTCGATTATCTGTATTTTTGCCCGAAGACCGTGAACTTGTCTGAGCTTTTTCTAGTTCCTGAGCTGTTGGACATCTATAATTAGCCATTTCGTTTTTAGTTTCATTAAGCATTGTTTTTATTTGATCAAGTTCTGCTCTTAATGCTGAGTTATCCTCCAAGTAGCGATCGTCAGCTCTTGGGCTATTTCTGACTAAAACAGGATAGGTTTTATTTTGTTTTTCTTTAGGCTTTTTACCTATATATTTACTTTCAAGTTCCTGTTCAAGAATTGAGCGATACATATCTTTATTTGCTTGAGAAATATTTTCGTTTTCAAGTAAATCATCATATTCGTCATCCTCGTCAGCGTAGTCATTATTTGCTACATTTTGTTTGGCTTTAGTAATATATTTTTTATTATATAAAGGCGCTCTTTTACCGCCTTTAGCACCTTTAGTATCAAAAAGCTTATTATTAGCTGATTTTTTAAAATACCCTTCCGGACCAGTAGCGCAGGATGACAGAAGAAAAATGGAAAGGACAAAAATAACTACTTTATTTAACATGAATTTTTCCGATTATCATTTAACAATCAAATATATACAAGATCAATTAATGTCATATATAGCAGATAGTTGCAACCATGTTATTGCAGTTCAACTATAAAACTAAGTAATTATTTTTAGGACTGTGTTGGCTAAATGCTTAGTGCCATCTGTTTTGCGCTTTAATAGGTTAAGTGAAGCTTCCTTAATTATGGAAGGGGTGTCAATTAAACTATGGAGTTTATTTGCCAAAACTTCAGCTGTTACCTCTTCTTGCCGATAGTACCACGAACAATTAGAATCTTGCAGAGATTTAGCATTATAATATTGATGATCGTCCGCAGAAGAAGGAAGCGGTATAAATATTGCCGGTAATCCTATTTGAGTTAATTCTGCTATGGTTGTTGCGCCAGCCCTTGCAATAACTAAATGGCTATTTTCGTACTGTTTATAAATATCATGAAAGAAATCAGAGATGGTACTTTGGATTTTTAAATTATCATAAGCTTTTTTAACTCTTTCCTTGTCATTTTCCAGAACTTGCTGAACAATTCTTATCTCAGTTTCCGGATACTTAGTTAGAAGAATCTTTATTGCTTCTGGTACTAGGCTTGAGAAAATTTTTGCCCCTTGACTTCCGCCAAATACCAGTAAATTAAAAGGCTTATTGCTAAAACTGCTTTTTTCTGGAAGGTTTTTGATCTTATCTCGGACGAAATCACCTGTTATTAAGATTTTGTCTGAATAGTTTGTCGGTAAATTTTGAGTGCTTTTATAGGCTAAAGCTATAAGTATTGCTTTTTTTGCAAAAAATTTATTACTTTTACCAAAAAAAGAATTTTGTTCGTAAACAATAGTCGGGATGGAAAGTAATTGTCCTATAAACATTAATGGGAAACTAGGGTAGCCTCCAAACCCTATAATAAGCTTTGGTTTAAGTTTTTTAATTAATATAAATGCTTTAATTAAAGATAAATAAATTGAAAAAGGGATTTTTAATTTATTGATTATTCCTCTAAGGTTTATGTACAAATCAACTATGTGAGACTTTATGTTGATATAATTAGTTAAATATTTTTTACATCTATTATCAGTAGAAATGTGAACTTCTAGTTCTAAGTTTTTAGCTAGTTCTTCTGCAAGGGCAATCGCTGGAAAAAAGTGCCCGCCAGTACCGCCGGCGGTTAGTAATATTATTTTTCTCTTTTTTGGGGGCATAGTTAATATTATCGTGTTTAAATTTCAACATTTTGGAGTCTGTATTTAACCAAAGAAGCTTTTCGTTTAGTAAGGCCAAGTAGCATTCCCATTCCTATACTAATAGCTAAAGTAGATGAGCCTCCATAGCTTATAAAAGGTAGGGTCATGCCTTTTGTCGGCAATAAATTCAAACTAACACCCATATTAATAACAGCCTGTAAGCCGAACTGGGAGATAATGCCGATAGCAGCAATTTGGATGAATTTATCATCTTCATGCAGTAGATTAATCAGAATTCTAATTACAATATAAGCAAATGTAATGATAATCATAAGGCAGATAATTGCTCCGAACTCTTCGCCGGCTACGGCAAAAATAAAATCGGTATGTGAATCTGGTAAAAATTGCTTTACTGAACCTTCTCCTGGCCCTTTTCCATATAAACCGCCTGATTCAAAAGCTTCTAATGATCTTGTTATCTGGTAATTTTCACTATTAACCGGGTCAAGAAATCGGTTAATTCGAGAGGCTACATGGGGCAGTAATAAGTAAGCGCCAATGCTTCCGAAAACCGAGGCAAAAATAGCAATAAATAACCAAATGATTGGTAAGCCAGCAACAAATAATTGAATGCCAAAAACAGCTGATACCATCACGAGCATACCAAAATCCGGCTGGATAATTAATAATGCCGCAACACTTATAAACAGCATAAAACATACTTTAAAACTGGGAAACTCCTCGTAATAGTGTAGAGATAATATCCAGCCGGTGACAACAGCAAAAAAAGGTTTCATAAACTCTGATGGTTGATAGGAAAATCCGCCTATATTTATCCACCGCGTCGCACCTTTAACTTCAAAACCATAGAACTTAACCAAAACAAGCATAAGTAAGCTTCCTAAAAATCCAAATATGGCAAGTCGCCTAATCCATTTTTTATCCAGTAATGAAAAAGTTAAAATTATTATCACCGCAAGGGTTAAAAACACTACGTGCCTTGAAGAGAAATAATTATCGGTAAGTCCAATTCTATTAGCAACTGCTGGACTTGCGGTAGTTACTAACATCAGGCTAAAAGCAAGGAGAATAACCATGGCAATTATGGTCTGCTGGTCAATTACTTTCCACCATCTATTAATAAAGTTATTTTTTATCGAAGTTTGCATTATTGTGTTTTTCTATGGTAGGGGTACTATTAAGCAAGTCTTTGATCTAATTTTCCCTGTTTTTCAAGCTCATACAAATCATCACATCCTCCGACGTGAAAATCACCGATGAATATTTGAGGGACAGTTTTTCTTCCGCCTGCTTTCTGAATCATTTCTTCTCTAATGTTTGGATCTTCGGCGTTTATTTCCTGGTAAGTTGCACCTTTACGGTCAAGTAATGCTTTAGCACGAACGCAGTACGGACAAGTTGTGGTCGTATAAATGACAATTTTCTGCATAAAAAAACTCGTTATTTTTTGGTAATGATTTATAGTTATAGTTAAAATATTTCAAGTAGTATACCAAAGTCAATGAGCCTTTTCAAATTACATTCAGAATATAAACCTGGCGGTGATCAACCAAAAGCGATAAAGGAGCTACTTGCAGGGCTTGAAGCGGGAGAGAAATCACAAATGCTTCTTGGTATTACCGGTTCTGGTAAAACTTTTACCATGGCAAATGTAATTGCTGCGTCAAATAGACCGTCGTTAATTATGGCACATAACAAGACATTAGCAGCTCAGATTTATTCGGAACTGAAAAGTATGTTTCCAGAAAATGCCGTTGAATATTTTGTTTCATATTATGATTATTATCAACCGGAAGCATATATTCCTAGAACCGATACCTATATTGAAAAAGATTCATCAATCAATGAGCAGATTGATCTGCTCCGGCATTCTGCAACCAGGTCCTTGCTTGAACGCAGAGACGTAATAGTCGTTTCGTCTGTTTCTTGTATCTATGGTCTTGGTTCACCGGAACTTTATTCCCAGATGACGCAAGAACTCGAAGCTGGTAAAAAATATAAGCGCAGTGAGCTGCTGCTAAAACTTGTGGATCTGCAATATGAAAGAAATGATATTGCTTTTGAGAGAGGTACATTTCGAATTCGAGGGGAATCAATCGATATATTTCCTTCCCATTATGCTACCAGAGCTTGGAGGTTATCTTTTTTCGGGGATGAGCTTGAATATATCAATGAATTCGATCCGCTAACAGGAGAAAAATTTAGAAAATTAGAGAAAGCTATTATTTATGCTAATTCTCACTTTGTTACACCGGCTTCGGTAATTAAGACTGCTATTGCCAATATAGAAATTGAATTAGAGGAGAGGTTAGCTTATTTGAAATCTTTAGATAAACATCTTGAATATCAAAGGTTAAAACAGAGAACGGATTATGATATTGAAATGCTGCAAAGCACTGGGACTTGTAAAGGCATCGAAAATTATTCGAGATTTTTAACCGGTAAGGCAGCAGGTATGCCGCCCCCGACCCTATTTGAATATTTACCAAAGGATGGTCTATTGTTTGTGGATGAAAGTCATGTAACTATTCCCCAAATTAGAGCGATGTATAATGGTGATCGGGCTCGCAAAAGCTCCCTCGTTGAATATGGATTTAGGCTACCTTCTGCGCTTGATAACAGACCGCTAAAATTTGAAGAATGGATGGAACTAAGACCTCAAACTATTTTGGTCTCGGCTACTCCATCGGCTTTTGAACTTGAAGAAACCCGTGGGGTAATTGTTGAGTTAATTATAAGGCCGACAGGCCTAATTGATCCGGAATGTATAGTAAAACCGGCAGTTAATCAGGTAGAAGATTTAATAGATGAAATAAAAAATACAGTTACTAGAGGATTTAGAATTCTGGTAACAACACTTACCAAGAAAATGGCAGAAGATTTGACCTCTTATCTACAGGAACTAGGTTATAAAGTTAGCTATTTGCATTCAGCTATTCATACCTTAGAAAGAGTCGAGATAATCAGGGATTTAAGAAATGGTGATATTGATATAATTGTCGGCGTTAATCTACTCAGGGAAGGTCTAGATATTCCTGAATGCGGACTCGTTGCCATTCTTGATGCGGATAAGGAGGGTTTCTTGCGCTCAGAAACAGCGCTTATTCAAACAATTGGTAGGGCGGCTAGAAATAGCGAAGGGAGGGTTTTGCTATACGCTGATAAAATCACAAATTCCATGCAAAAAGCTTTAGAGGAAACATCACGAAGAAGGACTATACAGCAAGAGTATAATAAAAAACATAACATCATTCCAACAACCATTAAGACCAAGATTCATGCCTTACTTGAACTAGAAAGAGCAAGTAGTGTGGTAAAAACTGATAAAGTCTCTAATGAACTACAGAATATTATCAATGACCCTAAAAAACTAAAATCCTACATTGAAGGTCTCCGTAAACAAATGCGAACCTGTGCAAGTAATTTGGAGTTTGAGGAAGCTACTAAATTAAGGGATCAAATATTTACACTTGAAGAAGCGTTAATTGAGTTAATGTAAACATTTTAAATTGTATTAGAATGCATTAAAGCTTTTGCTTATTTTATAATAACTGAGTATATACTAGGTTGACTATGACAGGAATGTAATATAACTTTTAGTATGTTTGAAAAGGTTGATTCTTGGTTAAAATATGAGTCTCGATATTGATATAATTATTTTTATAGCGTTTTTGGTTACCAACCTTGTTGTGGGGCTTGCTTACGGCCGGGAAGTAAAAACGATTAGTGACTATTCCTTAGGCGGCAGAAATTTTTCTACTGGGGCTTTAGTTTCTACTATAGTTGCAACTTGTGTTACGGGCAGTGGATTTTTTATAATTCTTACAAAAACCTATTCTGATGGTTTTTATTATCTTATTCCTACTGTTTTTATAATTATTCAAATGTTTATTACAGTTTACTTCCTGATACCTAGAATGGGAGAGTTTTTGGGGAATGTTTCGGTAGCAGAAGCAATGGGTGATATCTATGGTAAAGAAATACGATTGATAACAGCGATTTGTGGTATCCTTAAAATGGTAGGAGGAATTGCCGTACAGTTTAAGGTATTTGGCAATATATTTAATTATTTCTTAGGAATGGATTCTACTTATGCAATCCTTTTAGCAGCAGCAATTGTTGTGGTATATTCTTCTTTTGGTGGTATTAGAGCTGTAACTTATACTGATGTAATACAATTTATTACTTTTGGTTTTGTTGTTCCATTGATAGGAGTGGTTCTATGGAATCATATTTACAATAACAATATTGCGTTTAGTGAAATAATAGAAAATTCTAATTTTGATTATAAAAAAGTATTGGATATTGGTAACCCCAAATTATGGGACATGATACCATTAATTCTTTATTTTATTATGCCTTCTACAGATCCTACCTCTTTTCAAAGGATTTCTATGGGACGTGATATTTACCAAGCAAGAAAGGCCTGGTTTATTGCGGCAATTTTGTTTGGTTTGGTAACTCTTTCCATATGCTGGATTCCATTTTTGCTTACACTTCTAGAACCAGGACTGCAACATAATCAAGTAGTTAATTATTTAGTAGATAACTATACTTTTGTAGGCTTAAAAGGCTTAATGATAATAGGGATAGCGGCTATGGCCATGTCTACTGCGGATTCACGTATTAATGCCGCAGCAGTACTATTTGCCAATGATATTGGAAAAACTTTTAACATAAAAATAAATGAACTAGTTTTATCTAAATTATTCTCTTTAGTATTAGGTATTTTTGCTACCTATCTGGCAATTATAAAAACTGATTTGCTTAGTATAGTAATGACTTCAGCAAGTTTTTATTTACCAATTGTAACTGTGCCCTTATTACTAGCCATTTTTGGTTTCCGTAGCACAAAAAAGTCAGTGTCGGCAGCAATGGTGGCAGGTTTTTTTGTTGTGTTAGTTGGTAATATTTTTGAAGTGAAAGCTGATACTATATTGATAGGAATGCTCGTCAATATGCTAGTTCTTTTTGGCTTTCATTATATATTTAAGCAGGCAGGTGGCTGGGTCGGGATTAAGGATTATAGCTATTTGGAAAAGAGCAAGAAGGAAAATAACCGGATGATATCAGCTTTAATAAGAAATATTCAGGATTTTAGCTTTATTGAGTTTTGCAAGGAGAGAGCCCCAAAAGATGAGCTTAATTACATGTGGCTTGGGATATATTTTATAATATATGGTTTTAGCACCATGTATTCGACCAGGTTAGAGCTTGTAGGCGATCAAAGCAAGGTGATTGTAGTTGTTTATCAGATCATGATGGTTACAGGGGTGGTAATAGCGATGTATCCGATTTGGCCGCCGAGGATAAAGCATGAGATTATAGTGCAGGTAGCGTGGCACATAGTAATTTTCTATATGTTGATTGTATTTGCCGTTTTCTTTGTGATGGTCAATAAATTTGGCCAGTTACAATTTGCCCTGTTTGTACTGAATATATTAATAGCGACGATTCTAACCGGTTGGCGGCTTGGGATAGGGATGAGCATAGTAGGGTTTTACTTTGGTTTAGAGCTATATAAATATTATGCTGGAATAAATGAGATTGATTTTACAGTCGGTTCACCTGAGTTTGTATCCATATATGTGGTAATACTTGCCGGAGCGGTATTATTAATGTTTTTCAAACCCAAACAAGAGCATCAGGAGCTAACTGAAGAAAAGAACGAGCATCTAAGTGGCCGGATAAACATGTACAAGGAGCAGACCAGGGAAGCAGAAGCATTAAAAGGACGTTTTATTCGCAATATAACGCATGAATATCACGCTCCGATGACGGGGATATCGAGCATGGCTCAGGTACTGGTGCAGGATTATGATAAGTTAAATGATGAGCAGCGAAAAGTAGCAGCTAAAACGATACTAGATAGCTCGCTTCGTCTTGAGGTATTTGATTCGAATATATCAAGCCTCTCAAAACTGAATAAACCAAGTTATGACTTAAAACTGGTAGAAACGGACTTTAGTCAGCTAGTAGAGGATAGGGTTACACTTTGCCGCAAGCTATACGAGAATGAGGAAGAAAGTACTATTCACTGGCAAGAAGGGCCAGAGACCAGCAGAAGGAACTGGCAGCTGGATATTGAAGAGGGGATCATCTTAAATATTGATAAATACTACCTAAGCCAGGCAATAGATAATTTAATTATCAATAGTATCAATTACGCCAAAAGCGGAACTATTGCAATTAGCATCAAACGGGATAATGATAATGAAACGATAATTTTCAGCATTAGTGATGAGGGGATAGGCATCCCCCCTGATGAATTAGATGAAGTATTTGAGGAGTTTACGGTTAGTTCAAGGACAGAAAGTTTTGCCGGTGGAAGAGGAGTAGGCCTTGCGGTGTGCAAAAAGGTTATTGAAGTACACGGCGGGAAGATCAAGGCCGAAAGTAAAAGAATGGGCACTACAATCTGCTTTACCTTGCCAAAAGTAATTAAAAACCGCTAAAGAGGAGTTTGGCTATTAAATATCAAAAACTATTTAAAAGTGAATTTGAAAGTTCAGGGATTTTGATCAGCTTTTTGCGAAGCGGCCTATAGTTGAAACTTTGCGGTTATAGCAGCTTTTAGCAAAAGTGTTTATATAATCCAAAAGTTCTCGCTTATTGGTTTACCAAAAAGTTAAAATTTAGGAGTTCAAGAAATGAAAAAAATATTATTTACAATATTTATGACCTTGGTAGGACTTAATGCGCCAGCTATTGCGAAAGAAGTATCAGCGATCAATGGTAGTTCTCATTTAACCAAAGGAGAATATGACTCTTTAAAAGTTAATGGGCATCTTACATTTAACGGACTTGTTATCAAAGATTTGCTTATTGTTAATGGAAGCATTCATGGTAAAAACTTAGAATGCAAAACCGTAAAATCTAATGGATCTTTTGATGTTGATGGGCTTCAAGCTAGAAATGTTGAAAGTAATGGTTCATTTACAGGGAAAAATATTGAGATTATAGGGGAAGCGGTATTTAATGGTGGTGTCAAAATAACCAATGGGAAGTTAAATGATATCAAAATTGCGACCATGCGTACTACTTTTACCAACACTGTAGTTAATGGTAATATTCTTTTTAAAAAAGTAAATAATGGCAAGGGGTTTTTGGATTTTGTATCCAATCAATCGTCAGTACAAGTTTTAGAATTAAAAGGTAGAAGCCTTATTATTGGTGACCTTATTTTTGAAGAGGACGGCGAAATACATCTTTTTGACCTGGCGGAGGTTAAAGGAAAAATTGTTAATGCTAAGGTAATACAAAAATAGTTTTTCCTATAAACTTCTAAGCTTAATTTATACGACTGGTAGTGCTATTCCCATTTGGGATTACAGTTTTGGGTTTAGCCATAATTGGTGCATGGGAGCATATTTAGGTTGCGAAGATGAAGATAAATTTTATTTCATGTTTCAGCAAACGCTTATTGCCCACCGTTATTTAGTAATACCACTTTTTTAAGATAATAGCTTTTGTAAGGCCTGTTCTGAAAAACTATCCCAATGGTAAAGTGCCGATAAATTTTGATAAAAATCTAATCCGCCTTTGTCCCAAATCAGTTTTGGGCAAAAATGAGCTTGAAAAGCTCTGATCACGTTACTAGTCTGGCTGTCAATTTTACCTGATATATTTAGCTTGTAACCTAGTGCTCTCAAATCTTGTTGGAAGTTTGCAATTTCTTTTCCTTGCTGCCCAAATTTATATAAAATCGTATTTGCCAAATCCTGGGAGTATTCTAAATTATGCCAACAGCCAAGACCTTGGTTTGCTAGCAACTGCCAATCAAAAAATATGCCAGGGTCAATTTTTCGGTCTGGAGCTATATCTGAGTGCCCAATTACGTTAGCAGGGTTAATATTATGTTTATTAACTAAATAACTGCATAGCTCTATACATGATTGCATTTGAATAGCAGAAAATTCTGCTGTTCCGGAATTATCTATTTCTATTCCCAGGGAATGATGATTTAACTGGGTAAAATTTTTCCAACTGCTTTTTCCCGCATGCCATGCTATTTTGTAATCATCAACTAGCTGCAAAACCTTCCCATCTTCTTTAATTAGATAATGAACACTTACCTCAGATTTAATATCTGTAAGTCTTGCTAAGGCGTCTTGAAGTGGTATTTCAGTATAGTGTAAAATTATATATTCTATTTTGCTTGTCCTAAGCGGGTAATTAGGAGAGGAAAATTTAGTATTTATATACATAATTATCTGGATTTAATTGTAGCGAATCGTTATTATAGCCATCGTTATTAACTAAATTGAGATAAATTGTGGCCGAAACTGAGGTAAAAAAAAATATAAAATCTGAAATAACGTCATTATTATTAGTTATTTTATTTGCTCTATCAATTAGAACATTTGTTATAGAGTTGTTTTTTGTGCCTACTCCTTCTATGCAGGCCACTATTCTAAGGAATGACTATATTTTTTCAACCAAATATAGTTATGGTTTTAGCCGATATTCCATTCCTTTTAGTCCGGATTTATTTAAGGGAAGGGTTCTTGCTTCCGTTCCAGAGAGAGGTGATATTATAATAATGCGCCCGCCTCATGATATGACTACCCGTTATATAAAACGCTTAATTGGCCTTCCTGGAGAAAAAATAGAGATAAAAAAAGACGTAACTTATATAAATGATATTCCTGTAGAAAGAGTAAAAGTAGGGGAGTATTTTGATGAAACAAATCAGGAATACGTAAAATATAAAGAAACTTTTCCTAATGGTTTAAGTTTTTATACTTATAAACTAAAAGAATTGGACGGAATAGCTGAAACCGGACATAGTGATTTTGGGCCTTATATAGTTCCAAAAGATCATTTTTTCTTTATGGGGGATAATCGTGATCAATCGGGAGATAGTAGATATCAGCTAGGTTTTGTGTCATTTGAAAATTTAATAGCTAAAGCCCAATTTGTCTTTTTATCGACAAAAGAAATTTTTTGGGATGAGAAGCTGGGGATTTTAGATCAATTAGCCAGGTTCTGGACGTGGTTATCTTCAGTTAGGTTTGATCGGTTATTTAAAAGCCTGTACGATATAGATAAATAGAAATACTTTAAGAAAAAAAGTTATCCTACCCATACCGGTAACTTAATGGTATAAATAGCAAATAATGGACAGATTTTACAAAGAGGATATTACAAAACTGGAGCAGTTAATAAATTACCGATTCAAAAATCCTGAGCTTATTTGTGAAGCTTTAAGCCATCCATCCCTCAAACAGCATGAATCCGATTGGCGTAAAAATTATGAGCGCTTTGAAATACTTGGTGATGCTATCTTAGGTTTTCTTATTACTGAAATGGTATTTAATATTTACAATAAATCTGATGAGGGAGGCATTGCTAAAATAAAATCGTATTTAGTAAGTAAGGAGACAATTTGCTGTGTTGCAGAAAAAATTAATTTAGCAAATTTTATAATTATGACTAAAGGTGAGGAAGAATCTGGGGGGAGAGTAAATCCAAATAATATTGAAAATACCATGGAAGCCGTGATCGCTGCTGTTTACCTTGATGGTGGTATGGAAAATATAAAAGCCATCGTTACAAAATTATGGTCGGAATTTTTATATGATTTTGATTTAAATAAGGTTGATCCTAAAACATCTTTGCAGGAATGGTCTCAAAGTCAAAAATATGGAATGCCGTATTATGAGACAATAAGTAAGTCTGGACTTGCCCATATGCCTCAGTTTACGGTTCGAGTATCAGCGGGAGCTTATAAAGAAATCGGTAATGGAACTTCTATAAAAAGCGCTGAAAAAGAAGCCGCAAAAAAACTGTTAAATAAAGTATTAAATAGTGAAAACTAGCTTTTCTATTATTGTAAAAATAAGCAAATCAGTAAAAGCTATACTTAAAATTTTTAGCAGCAAAAAATAAACTTTATAAAATATGTTAAAACCAGAAGAGCAAAAATTACTTTCAGTGTGCATTATTGGTAAACCAAATGCCGGAAAATCTACTCTTTTAAATAAGATAATCGGTCAAAGAATTTCAATTGTTACTCCAAAAGTCCAGACAACCAGGTCTATCATTACCGGGGTTGTCACTATTGGAGACACGCAACTGATACTATTTGATACTCCTGGTATTTTTAAGGCTAAAAAGAGGCTTGAAAAAGCCATGGTCAAATGTGCCTGGTCTACTTTAAACAGCGCTGATATAATTGTCCTTATTTTAGATAGCGGAGCAAAAATCGATGAAATGATGGACACTATTATCTTAAGGATTAAAGAACTGGGTAAAAAAGTAGTTTTTTTATTAAACAAAATTGACCTCCACCCCAAATACTACCTAGATAACTTAAATTATTTGATTAAAAACTGTCCAGATTCCCACAAATTTAATATATCTGCTTTAACTGGTCACGGTATAGATGGTTTTATTGAATTTCTAAAAAATAATGCGCAAAAAGCAAATTGGTTATATGAAAAGGATGATATAACCAATTTATCTATGCGTTTTTTGGCATCGGAAATTACTAGAGAGCAATTATTTCTGAAGCTTCACCAGGAATTACCTTATAATTTAACTGTTGAGAACGAAAGCTGGCAAAATAAATCGGACGGCTCAGTGAAAATAAACCAAACTATAATAGTTTCCAAGGAAAGTTATAAAAATATGATCATTGGACAGAAAGGGGAAAAAATCAAAGAAATTGGCACTAAAGCAAGGATTAATATTGAAGAATTGTTGGGTGTAAAAATTCATTTATTTCTTTTTGTTAAAGTTAGAAAATCCTGGGAAGAGAATCCTGAACTTTATCGCTCTATGGGGTTAAAACCCTGATATAACAATCATCGCCTGAATACTCCTGATTTTCCTAATAACGAAAATAATACAACATCGGAATTGTTCTAAATAGATGAGGCTCATTAAAAATATTAGCTGATTTATTCAGTTTGTGGTATAGATTGCTGATTTATTAAAATGGCCAAATTAATTTATTCATAATGATATGTTAAATAAAGCAAAAAAGCATAAACAAACTCTTATCCTCTTCATTATTTTTGGTCTTTCCTCAATAATGTGGTACTTGCCGGTTTCCGAAGCTTTACCTGAAAACGGCTGGCACTTACTGATTATTTTTACTGCTACTATAGTTGGTATTATCTTAAATCCTTTACCTATGGGAGTTATTGCCTTACTTAGTGTTTTAGCTTGTGTTCTTACAAATACATTATCATTGGCAGAATGTTTGTCTGGATTTGGGGATAGTATAGTTTGGCTGATTGTTTTTGCCTTTTTCATTTCTCATGGTTTTATTAAAACTGGATTAGGCTCTAGAATTGCCTATTATGTCCTATCTAAAATAGGTCATAGTACCCTTGGTATTTCTTATGCCCTGGTTATTGCCGATTTTGTTCTATCGCCTCTTATTCCTAGTGCTTCCGCAAGAGGAGGTGGTATAATTTTTCCTATTGCAAAATCAATTTGTAAATCTTTTTCCGATGAAGAACACCCTGGTATTTCTTCTAGAAATGGTGGTTTTATTATGAGTGTTTGTGCGCAGTCTACGGTTATTACCAGTGCCTTATTTGTTACGGCAATGGCAGCTAATCCGCTAGCAATAAAATTTGCAGCGAGCGCTGGTATTACAATATCTTGGACGGATTGGGCGTTAGCAGCAATTGTCCCTGGTATTATCTCTTTAGCAGTAATGCCGTTAGTTGTCTATTATCTTTATCCCCCTGCAATTAGGTATTCGAATTCTGCTCCGCAAATCGCTAGAGAAAAATTAGATGCTATGGGTAAAATTTCCCTACAGGAAATTATTATGATGGCGGTGTTTGTAATTTTAATAGCATTATGGATTAATGGCTCTAAATTTGGTTTGTCTCCGACTACTGTAGCGCTAATGGGTTTATCTATTTTACTGGTTACTAAAGTAATTAATTTTGAAGATAATTTAGCCGATAAGGGAGCGTGGCACACTTTTATCTGGTTTGGAACATTAGTTATGTTGTCGGATTTTCTCTCTAAATTTGGCCTAATGACATGGATTGGAGGTAAATTGCAATTTCTTTTTATGAGTAGTTCGCCGATAAATTCATTAATTATATTATCATTAATTTACTTTTACATTCATTATCTTTTTGCAAGTACTACTGCTCATATTAGTGTGTTGTTACCGACATTTTTAGTTTTATTTATTAATGCAGGAGTACCGGGGTTAATGGCAACGTTAATTTTGAGTTTCCTATCTACTTTATCTGCTGGGCTAACCCATTTTGGGCTAAGTAGTACGCCAATATTTTTTGGTGCCGGTTACATGAGAACCAAAGACTGGTGGTATATAGGGCTAGTAACAAGCATAATATATCTGCTAATTTGGGGAGGAATAGGCGGAATGTGGTGGAAATTATTAAATTTATGGTAATCCTCTATAGATAAATATTAATTTTATGCTGAAATAGTGATTCAACAAACGCTATAATAACTAACTTTTCAGCTCCAAGATGCAATTCTTATTAAAATTTTGATTAATTGTGCTAAGCTTGGGTTTTAACAATATTTAGCCCTTGTGATTTTTATGAAAAACATATCTTTGTTTTTAATGCTGATTTATGTTTTTGCTTCTTTTTCATCTTATGCAGAAATATATAATCCTGAAAGTATCAAGGAAATAAAGGATATGGTAGGAGAAATATTTGAAAAAAGAAACCCACAAAAAATTTTATTCATATTCCCTATTGAAGGTTTTATTTTAAGATCTACACATCCTGCTATGCAACCACAGGATCAAAATTTTAATCCGCTACTAAAAAAAGCTTTTAGTAAAATTGATAATTCCAAGGGGCTTTATATAAATCCATTGATACTAACTCAGTATCCAACCGAACTCGGAGATAAAGAATTACCTGATTTAGTAGATTATATTCAAAAGAATAAAGCGCTTTTGATTATTACTACTTCTAATGTTACCGGAGGAATTAATAATATAGATGCTATTGATGTATGGACTTATAATTATCTAAAAAACAAAAAAATAGACCTAACCGAAGGAGTTTTTGCTAATACACATTTTATTTTTAATAAAGAGCTGAAAAAAGTTGCCGGTACTTACCCTACTTTTTACCAAGGTTTGTTAAGCTATAATAGTAGTAGTGAAAATAATTCGGCAATTCAGGTTTTAAGCACGTTTCTGGCAACAAAATTAGAAAAGTTACCTGATATAGTAGTAGCGGTTTCTTCCAATGAAGTTTTTCTGCAAGCTTTGGAAAAGCAGTTGAAAATACTAAAAAACGATAATGAATTTTTTGGTATTCTTTATAAACTCCCGCCTCTAGAAACTAAAGAAATTTTTCCTGAGGAGTATTTGCAATTTTGGCAGGAGTTTGTAAAGAAACTGAACCAGACTAAGAGAAAGCAAGTGGACGTAAAATCGGAGAACCCTTATGAAGAATAAGCTTAAGCTGTTGTTTATTGTGGTAGTTTTCACATTTTGTGGTACAGCTAAAGGAGAGATTATTCCAACCTATTCCGTGGATTCAATAACTATTAAAAATCTTGATAAACTAATTGACGAAAATACTATAGTATTTATAGAGCTTGACGACGTTTTGGTAATGCCAAAATCAAAAATGTTTTACTACGGTGATAATCCTTATCGTCTTTTTATTTATGAACTATTTAGCTTATCTAAAACAAATCCTCAATATTTGAATTTAATTGTCAAATGGTATCAAATGCGTAAATTGATGCTGGTGGAGGAAGGCTGGAAAAATTTTATTGAAAATTTAAAAAAAAGAAAAGTACCGGTTTACGCTTTGTGTACTATGCCAATTCAAATAAAAAATATTGAACCAAAAAGGCTTTCGGAGCTCAAAGAACTCGGTATAAGTTTTACTGAAAAAATCAATGATAAAGACATTATAGAAATCGAGAAAAAAGAAGATCATACTTCAATTTTTTATCATGGCATAATTTTTACTGGGGCTTCTGCCAAGGCTAATGTTTTATTGAATTTTATAAAAGTTGCTAATATTTCACCCAAAAAAATTGTAGTGTTTGGTAACTCCCAGGCAGAGCTTCAAGCTATAGAAAGCAATTTTTATAGATTTAGAATCAATTTTTATAGTATTCTTTATTTAGGGGCAAGGAAATTTGTTGATATTCCTGATCCAAATGTAATTCGTTTACAACAACAAATGCTTTTTGATCAAGAAAAATGGTTAGAGGATGAAGAAGCCGAAGCTTTGCTAAAGCGAACTGCCGAACAAAAGGATTTACCTGAAGTAAAAGAGGAAAGGAAGTAATTAAATCTAATATTTCTTTCTGTAATAAGGTTGGTAGGTGCAAGAAGATTGCTGATGCTCCTGTAGACTATTGATGAACGCTAAAATGGTGGAACAAAAGAAACAAATTGATTCCGATTATTTCAATTAAAAATAACCTCCACCTCTTAAGTTTAAATAACTTATGTCTTGAAGCTAAAGATAAAAAGAGAAATAACTTAATTGTCTGGGCCTTTGTTAATAAATATCTGGAAGTCTTAGAGAAGCTTATATTTATAAAAGGACTATTAATTTTTTAAAGCAAGGGCTTTACATCCTAAGTATTTTGGTCTTATAATATGTATGCTCTGTATGGGCTATGGTAATAAACGTTATTTGGAATAGAAGTTGCGGACTCGGGGGCGGTACCCGACGCCTCCACCAAGCTTTATGGGGGTGAAATAGGATCGACGTGCTTAATAAAGGAATAATTTTTACCCGGTATGATACCACCGAATCCTTGTGATTTAGGGTCAAAAAAAGTAAATGCAAACGATAATAACAATCGTCTTGCGGCTGTTGCTGCTTAATCGTAGTAACTAAGCCACGGGGCTGGGGGCTTGCCTGGCAACAGAAAAGCCCTAATTTAATTTATATGTATGTTATGACATTTGATTATCGACATTTGATAGATAAATCAGTACTTGATATTTTAAAAAAAATACTTGAGGACATACAAAGTAATGGAATTTCTGATGATCGAAGCATTTATATATCTTTTCGTACTAATGCTCAAGGGGTTGTGTTATCGAAACCAGTTAAGCAAAAATATCCCAAAGAAATTACTATTATTTTACAGCACCAATTTAAAAATCTAACAGTTTTAGATGAAAAATTTACAGTCAATATTACCTTTAGTGGAATAACTGAAACAGTTGAAGTGCCATTTAATACTATAACGAGTTTTTTAGATCCAGCAGCCAATTTTGGATTTCAGTTTGCGGTGTCTAATGAGGCTAAACTCGGTAAAAGCAATTCTTATGTAAATAAAGCAGATATTTTACCTTCAAAATTTAAACTTACTGATAATAAAAAAGCTAAAATAAATAATAAAGAAGCGACAGTTGTAGCTTTTGATAAATTTAGAAAAAAAAGTGAAGAAGGGAGTGTATATTAAATGCCGCCAAAACCGGTACTTAATATATACACAGACGGGGCTTGCTCCGGTAACCCTGGACCAGGAGGATGGGGAGCATATCTAGAGTATGGAGATGGAGAGGATGGCTCAAAAAAAATAACTAAAGAGATTTTTGGTTATAGCCATGAAACTACTAATAATCAGATGGAAATAGTAGCTGCTATAGAAGCATTGAAAATACTTAAAAAACCTTGTACTGTCAATCTGTATACTGATAGCAAATATCTTCAGCTGGGAATTACAAAATGGATTCACAATTGGCGTAGGAATAATTGGCTTAAAAGTGACAATAAACCCGTTAAGAATGCTCAGCTATGGCAAAAATTGGAAGAGGAGATTGCTCTTCATGTTATTATATGGCATTGGGTAAAAGGTCATTCAGATAATTATGGTAACATAATAGCTGATAGGTTAGCAGTTAAGGGTAGGGAAATGGCAAGGTGGGAGAAGATAAATGTCGTTCATAGATAAGTTTTTAGCGAAGATATGGGCTAAAAAAATAGGGAAAGATGATTTTGGTAATGAATATTATGTTAGTTGTTTTAAGAACCACCTAGGGAGGAATAAAAGATTAGTTATATATAACGGTCTTGATTTATCTTCTAAAGTGCCTCCTATGTGGCATGCTTGGCTTCATTATATGACTGATGAAGTTCCGCTCGGTAACAAAAAGAAGTTTGAGTGGGAAAGAGATTTTGAGCCTAATTTGACAGGTACAAAATATGCTTATGAACCGTCAAAAACAGGGGATAAATCGCCTGTTTATATTAAGTGGAAACCGTAAATAATTCGAGATTTTTATGAAAGAGAGAGTAATTGAAACTGTTGTAGGTTTTATTGTTATTTGTGTAGCCATATTTTCCTTTATGTTTTTTTACAAAATCAGTGATTCTGGGGAAGATGGTGAGGGTTATTTTTTAAATGCTTATTTTCAAAATATTGAGGGTGTTGCAGAAGGTAACGACGTTAAACTTTCTGGAATTAAAATAGGTTATATTGATAATGTAACTCTTGAAAATGGTACTTATTTTGCTGTTGCACGGCTAAAGATCAAAAAAGGGATAGATATTCCTTCTGATTCAAGAGCTATAGTATCTACTAGTGGATTACTTGGTGGTAAATATATAAGAATTAACCCTGGATCTGCTGATGATAATTTACAAGAGAACGGTAAGTTTAAATTTACACAGTCTTCGATTAATATAGAAGATCTAATTAGCAAGCTAATGTATTCTTTAACTAGCAAATAGCTTAGTATAGTTCTTTTGAATAATTAACTATTTTTCGTAAAAACTATTTGCTCGATTTTTTAGTCTATCTTTTTAAAGAGAGGTAATAGAGGAGTGGATTTTTTTGGTTTACTTCTCATGGTAGATCATGGTGCTATATGGAGGTTGATATTCATACTTACTATTAAAGAACTTTTATCATACTGATGGTTGCAACATTATGAAAATAGACTTCTCCGTTTTCTTTAAAACCAAACTGTTTATAAAAATCCAACAAAGCTTTATCACTTATGTGGAGTCTTATTATTTTTGCTTTTTGGCTATTTTTTACTTCATTAATAACCTGTTTTACCAGTTCTTTCCCGTAACCACGATTCCTGTATTTCTTAATAACGGTTACTCTAGCTAAATCTGCTATACCGTTTTCATACATTATTCTAGTTATGCCAATTATCTGTTTTTCATATACGAGAACGTAATGATGGGCTTTTATATCAATTATGCTAAACTCTTGCGTAATTTTTCTCCGATATTCACCGATATAAACTTTATATCTAATAATCAAATAAGTTGCTAAATAACCTAAATTATAAAAGTAAACCGGTTTAAGTAATAACATAACCTTAGGGTATTTCTGCCTTTTGAGTAAAACTAGGATTATTTTTATTTATATATGATAAAATTCTTAGATTCTATACTTAAATTTATTACTTATAGATTCAAGTTATCTTGCTTTATGAGAAATCCAGCTATTAAAGCATCCTGCTTTTTCTTTTGCTCATTTCTGTTAAGTGAGAAAGAAATTAAATTAACATTAATTTCTTAATACTTTTTTAATTAATATTAGCTAGAATTATTATATAGTATTTGTAGGACCAACTCACCTTCAAGAGTACCATAACAAATACTATAAATTAATTTACGGTTTTTAAGCTTCTAAGGTGTTTTAATTTTATAGAGGGGGAGTTATGTTTGAGCTATTTATGATGGTAACTAACGGTATTATGTGTATGTTAAGTTCTATATCTTTTAGCAAATTAATATACGATAAATATAACTATTCCAAGCTTCCTAACCTTCTGGTAAATCACGATGATAATCATCACAGGGTAGATCATCATGACCACAAGGAGTTGGTTAGGGGAAATATCGATTACAGAAGCTCATACTGAGTCTTAAGCAAAAGCTATATTATTAGCACAACGATTATCTTATAGGAGCTGGGATCTATATTAAATCTGCATTGTATGGATTCCAGTTTTCGTTCTTGATATTTAGAATTTTATAATTACTTGAGATACCTTTAACGAGAGTAATTGCTTTTTTTGGTATCGACCATTTACGTGATAAAAAATCTATGATTGCTTTATTAGCTTTTCCATTTTCTGGAACTTCTTTTACAGTTAATTTTAGATACCATATGCCGTCTATGTAAATTACTCCATCAATGCTATCCTGCTTACCGCTAGCTTTTACTTTTACATAAAAATTGAAGCTTTTATTGCTTAAAGGAAGGAAAATTTCTTTATATTTATCCATTTTACTTGCCTGGTAAGCTTTATCAAATTAAGATATTTAGTATGATTAATCTTTAACGGGTAAAATGCGAACTATTTTCTTGACGATAATCTTTTCAATAGCTTTTCCCTTTGCTAATTCTACTTACGCAAGTATAGATTATGAACTTAAGGAATCAAGGAAATGTTCAAGTGTGTTTTCTTATTTCGAAAAAAAGTATGGTTTGCCGGGTAATAGTTTGCATGCTATTTCTCTGCATGAAACCGCAAAAAAACACCCTCGCCATAATATTTCGCTGGTTTGGCCTTGGACGGTGATGAATAACAAAGAAGGTAAGAGCTACCATTTTAGAACCCAGAATGAGGCAATAAGATATGTAAGAATGCAGTTTATGATGGGGAATAATAATATAGATGTAGGATGTATGCAAATTAATTTAAAGCACCATCCGGAAGCTTTTTCGTCTTTAAATCAGGCTTTTTCTCCCAGAAGCAATATTGCATATGGAGCTTATTTCTTAAGCGAAAATAGGAAGAAATTAGGTTCAATGGAAAAGGCTATAGGTAGGTATCATTCTGCAACTGAGCATCTTGCTGCTAAATACCGTTATAATGTTAATAAAATTAATCAGTCTATGTATGAATATAATGCCAACTTACGCAAAGTTGCATATAGCGTTTCTTACAATAAGAAGTACCTTAATTCTTATCGTAAAAGTTCTTCCCAGGATTTATTTACTAAAAAAATGATCGCTATCTAGTAAGTAGAAATAAAAATTCTTCAAAACGTATTAATGCAGATAGAATTCAACATGAAGATTGGTTTGAGAGTAAAGTATACCAACGATGATGATATTTAATCAAGATTTGGTAAAGAGCCGTAAAATTAACTCTATTGATAATATTAAAAATTCAGATTTTTACCAATTTCTCTATTCTGATTTAATACAGCGATTAGAACCGATAGATAAAACTTATAAAAAAGGATTAGTCCTGGGTTTTGGCGATTATCATATGTTTCCTATTAATAATCCCTATAACTTAAATTATACTGAACTAGACCAGCTTGTTTTAATAGAAAAAAAATCACTGGACCTCGTACTATTTCCATTTGGATTTCATTGGTTAAATGACGTGCAAAAATTTTTATTTAAAGTGAAAGAGGTTCTAAAAAATGATGGTCTTTTTGTTGGTAATTTTGCCGGTTCAGGTAGCCTGAATCATCTAAGAAAACTTTTATTTCTAGCAGAAGAGGACCATAACATTCCTCACTTTCCTCATATTTCTCCTTTTATTAAATTTGAAGATATGACACCTCTTATGCAACAAGCAGGTTTTGCTGAAAATATAATTGATTGCGAAACGATAGAACTAGAATATAAAAATCCAATTTTATTCATGAGGGCCTTAAAGAGCTTCGGAGAAACAAATGCAATTAATAATAGGATAAACTACTCTATTACAAAACCAATGTATAACTATATAAAAAACTATGAGCGTAATTTTCTAGATAAAATAAATCTAATTAGCTTAGTATCTAGTCCGGCAAAAGGCTCAATAAAGTTAAAAGCAGAAAATTTTTCGGGATAATGTTAAAGCTTCCTTGTGTTTTAGACTTTTATTATGCTATCATTTACCGATTGAAACTGAAATTTTACTATATTATTTAGAGGATCTATTTCTATGGAAGAGTTTGATTTAGCAGTTATTGGGGCAGGACCGGCGGGTTACACGGGGGCAATAAGAGCAGCCCAGCTTGGGAATAAAGTTGTTTGTATTGAAAAGCATAGCACTTTAGGAGGAACTTGCTTAAATGTTGGGTGTATTCCCTCTAAAGCCTTATTAAATTTTTCTGAAAAATACGAGGAGGCAAGAACTCATTTTGCTGATATTGGTATTAATGCTGATATAAAACTTGATCTGGCCAGAATGCTTGCTAAAAAAGATAAAGTAGTAGGTGATTTGTGTAAAGGGATAGAAAGCCTTTTTGTTAAAAATAAAATTAGTAAAATCAAGGGGATAGCAAAAATTATTGATCCAAATACTGTTGAAATTACTGAGGGCACAAATAACACGAAAATAAAGGCTAAAAATATCCTAATTGCTACTGGCTCTCAGATAATTAATGTTCCAGGGATAAATATTAACGAAAAAAATATAGTTTCTTCAACAGGTGCTTTATCCCTTTCAAAAGTACCAAATGAAATGGTAATTATTGGTGGGGGATATATAGGTCTGGAGCTCGGGTCTGTATGGAGAAGGCTTGGAAGTAAAATTACTGTTATAGAATATGCGGAGAGAATTGTTCCAGCTCTTGATGTGGAAATCGGTAAATCTTTTTACAAAATCCTTGAGGGCCAAGGATTTAAATTTATGCTTAGTACCAAAGTGTTAAAAGCTGAGCAGGTTAAAGATCGGATCGAACTGGTTACTAGCGGAGTTAATGACAGTAAAGAAAGTAAGATTAGTTGTGACGTTGCTTTGGTCTCTGTTGGTAGGAAACCGAATACTGAGGGTATGGGATTGGCGGAAATGGGAATTGAAGTTGATCAGCGCGGCATGATTAATGTAAATGATCATTTCCAAACAAATTACTCTAATATTTACGCAGTTGGGGATGTTATAAGAGGGCCAATGCTTGCGCATAAAGCAGAAGAAGAGGCCATTGCTGCAGTAGAAATTATGAATGGCCAGGCAGGACATGTGAATTATAATCTAATTCCGGCGGTTGTATATACTTGGCCTGAAGTTGCAAGTGTTGGAGCAACAGAAGAAGACTTAAAAAAGGCCGGCATAGACTATAAAGTAGGAAAATTTCCTTTTCTGGCAAATAGCAGGGCCCGGAGCACTGGTAATACTGAAGGGATGGTGAAAATCCTTTCAGATAGCAAAAATGATAAAATCCTGGGAGCTCATATTATTGGTCCTGATGCTGGGACTCTCATTGCAGAAATTGTAGCCTATATGGAATTTGGGGGGGCTGCTGAAGATATTGCCCGTACTTCTCATGCCCATCCAACCCTTAACGAAGCAATAAGAGAAGCAGCACTGGCAGTGGATAAAAGGGCTATTAATATATAAAATGAAATTTTATAGTAATCAATTATCTCAGTTAATTGAAAAAATTGCTGGTGGCACTATTAAATCCTTACTTTTATATGGTCATAACAGAGGTTTTATTTCTGCTATTATTGAACAATTGGTTAAAAAATTTGATTTCTTTAGTGTGAATTTAAATGGTAAAGAAGCTACAGAGGCGAATCTTAATCTTTTAGCTAATACCAGCAATTTTTTTAAACAAAAAGAATTAATAAAAATTGATTATAATGGTTCAGCGGTAAACAAAGAATTAATGCGATTTCTAACAACAGGAAATTTTACTAATTTTATTTGTTTTATAGGTGATGAATCTTTACCTTCTTCTGGGATTAGAAAACTTTTTGAAGATTCTGCCCATATGGCTGCAATCGGCTGTTATTACGATGATGAGAACATGGTAGTAAAACTTGCTAATTCAATGGCGTTAAAGCATCAAAAAACAATTTCAGAAGAAGCGTTATTTTATATTAAAGTATCTTTGAAGGGCGATTATCAAGTCATTAAAAATGAATTAGAAAAATTGATAAATTATACTCATAATAAAGATAAAATCACTTATGAAGATGTGCAAGCAGTCCTCAGTCCGGATTTATCTGCTAATGGAGATGAAATGTGCATATTTTTTAGTAAAAAAGAGCCGGAGCTGTTTTTAGCTGAAGTAGAAAAACTTCGTAATCAAAATATTAATGAAGTTCTAATGATCCGAGCTTTAATAAGGTATTATATAAATTTATTTGTTGTATGTTCCAAAATAGAAGATGGAGTCAACATTGATTTGGCTATAAAATCTCTTTCCCCTCCGGTATTTTTTAAATATGTTAGTGATTTTAAAGCTAATGTAAAAAAACTTTCGTTAAATGATGTAGTAAGAGTTATTGATGTTTTGCAAAAAGCAGAGGTTAAGGTAAAAAACAGTAGTAATAACTTTAACTTTTTTGTAGAAGTTTATTTGCCTGCACATGATTATGCGATATATTAAGTAGGAATTATTTTGTAACTGTATGAAGTTTTTAAAAATTTATATTTTTACTGTTCTAATTATTTTTTTTAGAGTAGCAAACGCCTATGATGAAGCTGCTGCTAAAATTGCAGTTGTTGACGTTGAATCTATTTTAGAAAATTCTTTAGCTATTGGTGCTATTAGGAAATCTATTAATGAACTTAGTAAAACTATAGAGAATGAAATAAACGAGCAGGAAAAGGAATATAAAAAACGCCAGCAGGAATTGCTTGAAGTACAAAAAACGGTAAGCCAAGAAAAATTTGATTCATTAGTATTAAAATTTAATAAGAGCGTTAGTAAAATTCAAAAAAATATTCAACAAAAAAAAATTGCATTAGAGCATGCTCATTCCCAGGCAATAGAGGTAGTTCATCAGAAAACTATCTCTATAATTGGCGATTTAGCTAAGAAATATAGTCTTGATATAGTGTTACCAACTTCTCAGGTACTGTATGTCAAAAGTGAGTTAAATATTACACCAGAAGTAATATCTAAATTAAATAACGATTTGAAGGAAGTACCAATTAACTATCAAAAATTTTTAAAAAATTAAACAAAACACTCCTAAATAATCTCCTTACATCATACGTTTATTCATACTTGTTTTCTTGTAATACAGACAGGATTTGTTGAAATAGGAATGATATAATCGTTAAAAATTTATTACACAAAAGTTAATATTTTAATTACTTATTAATTTTTGTGTGGTAAGCTTACAATATAAAGATAATACAAACAGATTGGATTATTTTTATATTAAACGATTAAATTAGGAGGTTTTTATGGATCCATTAGCAATTTCTTCGCTTGCCGTAACTTCATTTTCTATATTTTTGAGTATTGGAACAGCAATATATAAATTGGTCAAACAAAATAGGCATGACCCAGAAGAGGATAATAACCAAAACCATATTCACCATGGGCATGGAGTATTATGTACAGAAGAATACAAAGAACAAAAATTGTATACGACGCATAAGAAGAAAGAGAATCATCATACTGCTAACTCGGAAGAAACAGAATTATCTTATGTTGTAGAACATCGGCAGAATAATCCTATGAATTTATCAGGAGATCAAGAGGAGTTGACTTCTGAATAGTATGTAGAAAAAACTGTAATCTCAGTAATTACTAAACTAAATAGCGCTTCTCATGAAACCAGGTTTTTTTAGATAGCGCTATCTTTATTTGTCTGCAATTACATATAAAAAAGAGAAAGTGCTATACTCCACATAATTACTCCAATAATAGCATCTAATATTTTCCATGCTATCGGTTTTTGGAAAATAGGTGTTAACAGGCGTGCTCCATATGCTAAGCAAAAAAACCAGATAACTGAAGCTGTACCTGCGCCGGCAATATAGTATAGCCTTTGGTTTTCTGGTAGCTGTGCACCTACAGTTCCTATAAGCAATATTGTATCTAAGTACATATGAGGGTTTAAGAAGCTCATTGCAAGTAGAGTTATGATTGCAGATGAAAGAGATTTTTTGCCGGTTATATGTGCATCATCTATTAACCCACCAATTAAATACCCGACATAACTATTGCCAAGAAGGAAGGAATTTGTATAATGCAATAATGTCAAAAAGTGAAGATTTTAGGAAATTATCAATAAGCGCACAAGCGTCGATGAGAAAGATTGCTCTAAAACTAGTAAAAAGAGGAGAGAGTCAATCGTCGGTAGGTGAATTAATAGGAGTGAGTCGCCAGACAGTAAATGAATGGGTAAGGAGGGAAAAGAGAGGCGACAAGTACGCAATTAGTGGGAAGTTAAGAGGTAGAAAGATAGGAGAGAAAAGGCTTATAACCGAAGATCAAAGTAAAATAATACAAGGGTACGTAAATATCTCTAGACCAGAAGATCACAATATCAAATCAGCATTATGGTCAAGAAAATCAGTTAATGCACTCATCAAAAAACATTGTGGATTTTTTCTTCCCCTAAGTACAATAGGCGAATATTTAAGAAGATGGGGGTATACTGCACAAAAGCCAAAGAAGTTAGCATATGAGCAGCAACCCAAAAGGGTTCAATTTTGGTTAGATGAAGAATATCCGTCAATAGCCAAGCAAGCAGAATATGAAAAGGCAGAAATACATTGGTGCGACGAAGTAGGGATAAAACAAGAGTGTCAGGTATTACAAAGCTATTCTTTAAAAGGAAAAACCCCTGTTGTGATTCATAAATCGAAGAGATTTAGTATAAACATGATATCCACTGTTACAAATAACGGTAAGCTAAGGTTTATGCTGTACGAAGAGACACTAAAAACAAATGTATTTATAGAATTTTTACGGAGGTTGGTAAAATACTCCAAGAAAAAAATCTTCTTAATCCTAGATAATCTCAAGGTTCATCATAGCAAAAAAGTACAAATATGGACTCGGAAACATAAAAAGAAAATTTCTTTATTTTTTCTGCCTCCGTATACTCCGCAACATAATCCGGATGAATATTTAAACAACGATTTAAAAAGAAATGTAAATAGGAAACATATACCTCTTACAAAATCTGAACTCCAAGGGAATTTAAAATCTTACCTAAGGACTCTGCAAAATAACCCAGAACATATCAAAAGATTATTTCAGGCGAAAGAAGTAAAATATGCCGCCTAAGTCGGGTATTTAATTGGTGGGTTAATATCGAGCTGGTTTTAAATAAAGCAGAGTAGAAACATTTACATCCGTAAAAAAACAGAAATAATATGCCACCGTATTTTGCCGTAAGCATTAGGTAATTATGGGAAGCAATCACAAGTCCCAGGCCTTTAACGCCCAGGTATATCATAGAAATATCTATGATGGATGCCAAAAGTGCTAATATTAAAACGTGCGATTTTATCAGCCCTTGTCTTAAGATAAAAGCGTTTTGTGCTCCTATAGCTATTATTAGTCCGGCAGTAGTGCTATAACCTTTGATAAATGCAAACCAAAAAAGCTGGGTCATTACGTTAATATGCCGGGGTTGATTGGAGTGTACAGAAGCTTATTGTCACTATTACAGCTCAAGTAAAACCTGATTTTGCAGTTTAAACAATTTTGAAGCTCCTTCTTGTGCTAGATTAAGCATTTCTAACAATTGTTGCTGATTAAAATCCGTTTTTTCTCCTGTAGCCTGTATCTCAATCAGGTTACCGCTAGAGCTAAAAACAAAATTTGCATCTACTTCCGCGGTGCTATCTTCTGCGTAATCTAGATCAAGGATGACTTCCCCTTGATATATACCGCATGAGATTGCAGCTATTTGGTGCTGTAAGGGGTTAGTTCTTATTATTCTTTTGTCCATTAAAGATCTAATTGCCAAATGCAAAGCGACATAGCTGCCTGTAATAGCTGCTGTTCTTGTGCCGCCGTCAGCGTTTATGACATCACAATCAATTATTATCTGTTTTTCGCCTAAAGATTTTAAGTTAGCAGCTGACCTAAGAGACCGGCCAATTAACCTTTGAATTTCCTGAGTTCGTGAGCTTTGACTCCCTCTTATTGCTTCCCTCTGCATTCTTTGATCGGTAGATCTTGGCAGCATTCCATATTCTGCAGTAATCCAACCGCTATTTTTACCTTTTAGGAATTTAGGTACTGAGTTTTCTAAGGAAGCAGAACAAATAACTTGGGTATTACCGCATTTTATAAAACAAGAACCATCTGCATTATTTAAGATGTTTTTCTCAATAAAAACATCTCGCATTTGGTTGTTTTTTCTTTTAGAAGGGCGCAACATGAAAACTAATAATACTTTAAGTTTATTTATACCTTGAAAAAGCATCCCTTTGCACTATATTTTAAAGAATGTAATCAGGCAACTAAAATATCGATTTTAAGAATATGAAAGAAAGCGAAGATCAAAATAATAGTAAAGATAAAGATGGGCAAGAGTTAGATAAGGAAGTATCTGGCATTGAAAAATATAATGAGAGTAGAGAGGAGCAGAAGCTTTTGGAAGATGAACATGAAGGACAGCAGCTTCTTACTGAGGAAAAAGATACTGAGTTAATAAATAATTTAACTGAGGAAATTAAGTTAATGCAGGATAAGCTTCTTCGTGCCGTAGCAGAATCAGAGAACATAAGAAATCGGATGAATAAAAAAGTTGAAGAAGCCAGGGATTATTCGATTGTTGGATTTGCTAAAGATCTTTTACCGGTAATTGATAATTTTTCTAGGGCTTTATCTCACGTTCCAGAAAATATAAATAATGATACTAGAATAATTATTGATGGTGTTAGGATGATAAAAGACGAGCTAATATCCATTTTTAAAAAACATGGTATAGAGTCTATAGAACCTAAGGAAGGGGAGGGGTTTGATTACAATAACCATCATGCGATATCTCAGGTAGTAACAGATCAATATGAAGAAGGTACAATAGTTAGTACAATGCAAGTGGGGTACAAAATAAAAGATAGGCTGATTAGACCTGCATCGGTTGCTGTTGCTAAGAAGTAGCAAGAGTAATTAAACTTGCAGAAAAATGACAATAACATATGAAGAGTTTGAGCGTGTTGATTTACGCTGTGGAACAATAGTAAAAGCAGAAAAATTTTTGCGTGCTACAAAACCGGCATATAAGATATGGGCAGACTTTGGTAGTGAAATTGGTGTTTTACAAACATCTGCTCAAATAACTGTGCACTATACCCCACAGACTTTATTAGGTAAGAAAATTGTAGGCTGCGTAAATTTAGGAGAGAAGAATATAGCAGGATTTGTCTCTAACTTCTTGCTGGTTGGCTTTTCCGATAGTAATGGAGCAATTTGTCTTGCTTCTGCAGATTTAGAAGTACCAAATGGCAATAAGTTACATTAACATGTGAGTAACATTCATAAGTTTAAAACTAGTAATTATGGTTTATGCGGTGTCTACTTACATACTTTAATTCAAGGTAACAATTTATGAATAAGTTAGTTTTTTGGAGCTTAACATTTTTAGCCTTTTCAGCTATTATCTACGCAGTTTCAGGGACTTTAGCTCCATTTATTATTGCCTTTATTTTTGCATATTTACTACAACCTTTAATAGATAATAATTCTAAGAGGTTTAATATTCCAAGAGGATTAATTTCGACAGGAATTTTTAGCATATTTATTAGTAGCTTTATTATAATATTTATAGTGTTATTACCAATTATTTATAATCAGATTGCTGCCTTTATAGCCAAAATCCCTAGCTATAAGAACAATTTTAACGCCGGATTAGATTATTTTTTAGCTTGGGTTGAGAAATTTGACCCTGCTATTGCAGCTAAAGTTTCAGACTCATTGCAAAATTTTATTAATTCGGCATTTTCGGTAGTAGTAGCCGCTGCAAATAATATTTGGGGATATACCTTAGCGACTATCAATTTTTTTACTATAATTGTATTGGTACCCGTTATTTTATATTATTTTCTTAGAGATTGGCCTCAAATGGTCAAAGGTGTAGAATCAATCTTACCTCTTAAAGAGAAAGGTAAGGTTGGAAGAATTTTCTTGGATATTAATAATCTACTATCTGCCTATATCAGAGGTCAGCTTAACATATGCTTGTTACTGAGTCTCTATTATATTGTAGGGTTAAATTTAATCGGTATAGATCTTGCTCTTTTACTTGGGATAATATCAGGATTTTTAGTTATAATCCCTTTTATTGGAGCTTTTATATCGCTATTTTTAATGTTAGTAAGTTGTTATTTTTCCTACGGAGCTTCGGTGGAAATATTGTATGTATTAATTTTATTCGTTATTGCTCACATTATTGAAGGGTATATCCTCACTCCTAAGATAATAGGGGATAAAATAGGACTACACCCAGTTTGGATAATATTTGCCGTATTTGCAGTTGGTAGCGTTTTTGGTTTTATAGGTATAATATTTGCTATTCCAATTGCCGGTATAATAAAAATATTGCTATTTCATATGATTGATTATTATAAATCTAGTAAGATTTATAATAATTAAGGTAAAATTTATTATGGAACAAATAACGTTTTCTTTGAATAACCAATTATCTAATAATTTTAGCGATTTTATTGAATCTAGTTCAAATAGGCTTGCTTTTCAATATATAAGAGAGTGGCCTAACAATTTTGGGGTTTTTCCATATTCAAAAGTTTTGATCATAAAAGGCCCTAAATCTTCAGGAAAAAGTTTTTTAGCCAATTTATGGGCAAAAAAAACTCATGCCTTATCCTTAAAGAAAAATCATGAACTAACAAACTCTATTTTAGAACATCATCAAGCTTTTATAATTGATGGTTTTGACTCTACCTGGCGGGAACGAGATATATTGCACTATTTCAATATATTGCATGAAAATAATAAGTATTTATTAATTACTTTAACGCAAATGCCGAAGCTTAACCTAGCTGATTTATCTTCTAGAATAAATTCAGTAAATAAAGTTGATATTTCCATGATTGATGACGAATTGATGAGAATCTTGATTTTTAAGCAATTTTCCAATTTTTCAATTGTTATTAGTGACGATGTTATAAATTATCTTGTCAAAGTTCTTCCTCGTGAAGTTCCAAAAATTTTGTCAATTATAGGTGAGATTAACCAAAATTCTCTGGCAAGTAAAAGAAAGATTACTATACCTTTTATAAAGCAAATATTAGGAAACTGTATATTATAAATATATGGAGAAATAAGCTTTAAAGTTACTGAAATAATCCGCAGGCTACTTTCTTTATTATTAGCAGTTAGTCTTTCTGTAATTTACTAATAAATCTCGTAAAATCTTCGATATTAGTAAAATCTTTATATACAGATGCAAATCTTATATAAGCAACCGGATCAATTTTTACTAGTTCTTTCATTATTAATTTCCCTATTTTCCGAGTAGTTATTTCCCGAGTATTATCACTTTCTAGTTCTAATATTATTCTATCATTTATTTCTCCGATTTGTTTTTGAGAAAAACTTCTTTTTCTTAAAGCTGTAGCTATCGATTTTTCAATTTTAGTACGGTCAAAAGGCCTTTTTGCTCCGGACCTTTTTACGACTACTAGTTCTCTTGTCTGGATACGTTCAAAAGTAGTAAAGCGGCCTCCGCATTTACCGCAATATCTTCTGCGCCTTACTATTGATCCTTCGTTTGTAGTTCGGGAGTCTTTTACGCCAGTTTCCGCCTTTTCACAAAATGGGCATTTCATAGTTATAAATTACGTAGTTGGACATTTAGACGATAACAGCTGATTACGACGTTCCAAAATTTTTTGCAAGTAGGAATCTGTTAGAAAATCAGCACCTTTGGCTGAAGAAAAAATTTCCTTAAGGCTATTTAAGTCAAGTTTTTCTAAAGCTAATAAAGCCCTTTTAGGGCATTTTTCTACATACGATTTACTAAAACTTTTATCAAAAGCATGATATTGCCTCCATAAACTATTTTGGTAGATAACGTATTTTAATGGTTGGTTGTAGGATTTAAAGCTTTTATAAAAGGATTCAGGTAGCTTATTATTAAATGATTTTTTTAGGTTATCGTAGGAGGGGTCATCAATAATTTTAGCATCTTCAAAAGGGAAGGGTTTATCCCAATCATTTGTATTTAGTTTATCGCTATAAAATACTCTTACAAAGGGCAGTTCTCCATAACGAACGTGCTGGTGATTTCGTATACCGGAATTATCAATGGCTATCGGGTATATTTTAGACGCATCAGGATAAGCTAGTAAATTATGCGGGCCTGAGTCCCATTGGCCAAAAACAAAATAAAATATTTTTAAATTATTTTCGTCTTCCTTGCTAAATTTTTTTGAATATTTCTTATATTCCCCATTTTTTAATAGGTCAATAGGGGTGTTAACAAAAAGCTGTAGCGAGCCTGTCATACCATTTATTTTCCTTAAAACAGTAGGAGGAATATAAGGAAACCCTAGGTAAACAGAAGCTTGATACGCTGCAACTTCAGCCTTAGCATCTCCTTGATCGTCAAGAGGTAAGCTTTTAAACACAGCTTGTACTCCATTTTCTAAAGTAATGAGAAATACCTGACCGTCAAATTCAGCTTTTTTACCTTGTTCTATTAAAACTTCTTTCATAGGTTTAATATCGGTAACTTTTGCAGTTTTAAGAATTTTGGTAATTTTAGGGTTATGCCAGCTTGCCGGATGCTCAAATTCATGGGCATAAGAGCAATTAAAACTTAGGCAAGAAATTATTAAATAAGTAATTATTAATGTTGCTGGTAACCCCCTTGAAATCTTGTTATTCATAAAATTTTTTTTATTTACTATGATATATTGGGAACTTTACTGTTAACTCTTTTACTTTTCTGAATACCATTTTTTCTGTATCCGAATTATTCTCTGATATTTTAAGTGAATCTAATATATCGGCAATTAAATTGCCTGTTATTTCAAATTCCTTTTCTTTAAAGCCTCTTGTTGTACAAGCAGGGCTACCCAGTCTAATACCCGAAGTGATAAAAGGGGAAGTGGTGTCAAAAGGAACACTATTTTTATTTGAGGTAATACCTGCTCGATCTAGAGAATCGGCAGCTAGCTTGCCAGTAAGTTTATGTTTTCTTAAATCAACTATTACCATGTGGTTGGTAGTACCACCGGTTAAAATATCGTAACCTCTTTTTCCAAGTGAGACTCCAAGTATTTTGGCATTCCTTACCACTTGTTTGATATATTCCCTAAATTCATCAGTTAATGCTTCTTTAAAAGCAACAGCTTTGGCCGCAATTACGTGCATTAATGGTCCTCCTTGCAGGCCAGGAAAAATTGCTTTGTCAACTTTTTTAGCAATTTCTGGATCATTCGAGAGGATAAGGCCGCCTCTTGGTCCTCGTAGGGTTTTATGAGTAGTAGAAGTTACCACGTGGGCATAAGGAAATGGACTTGGATGTTCTCCGGTTACAACTAGGCCAGCAATATGAGCAATATCAGCCATAAGGTAAGCACCGACCTTATCGGCAATTTCCCTAAACCTTTTAAAATCAAGTGTGTGCGTATAACAGGAAAACCCAGCAATGATTAACTTGGGTTTATGTTCGAGAGCTAACCTTTCTAATTCATCATAATCAATAAGATATGTTTTTGGATTAACATGGTATAAAACCGGTTTAAACCACTTCCCAGAAATATTGGGTGTTGCTCCGTGCGTCAGGTGTCCACCGCTATCTAAAGACATTCCAAGTATAGTATCACCTGGTTCTAATAGGGCCAGGTAAACGGCCTGATTAGCTTGTGAGCCTGAATGTGGTTGAACATTAGCATAAGAACAGTTAAATAGCTTTTTAGCCCTTTCAATAGCTAAGTTTTCAGCCTTATCAACTTCGTGGCATCCGCAATAATACCTTTTGCCGCAGTATCCTTCAGCATATTTATTAGTCATAATTGATCCTTGAGCTGCCAGAACCGCTTTACTTGCAAAATTTTCAGAAGCTATTAATTCTATATAATCTTCTTGCCTGTTCGCTTCTGATTTTATTGCTTCAAAGATTTCAACATCGGTTTCTTCTAGTATTTTATTAATATGATTCATAGCGGCCTATTTTAGGATTAATTAAATTTTAAATATACAAAGAATGAGCTTAATTTGCTACAGAAAGAATCAAAACTATTTTTCTGTTAATTCACCGTTTTCATAAAAACTGGAAGCAGTTTGGAAGAGACTTATTGCTTCGTGCGTTAAATTTCCCCTGGTATCATCAATTTCACGTTGGTTGATTCCCGATAGTTGATAAGCTTTAGGCTTGCTATTTGGTGCTAATATTATCAAATGTTCGTCTTTCATGTAACCTAGTAATTGATAGGTACTGATAAAAGCTCTATTTGCTGGAAAATTTAATATATCTGTTCCCCATAATTTAGTAGTGTGCGGGAGATTAAGAATTCCCAAAATTGTAGGGATTATATCAATCTGACTTGCTAAGTTATCTACTTGTTTAGGTTTTAAGATGTGTGGGTTATAAATCATCAATGGTATATGATATTGTGCAACAGGCAAGTTGACTTTTCCAGCGCTTGCTGCGCAATGGTCAGCAGTAATGACAAAAATGGTATCTTTAAACCACTCTTTTTTTCTTGCTTCTTCAAAAAATTTACCTATAGCATAATCGGTATATTTTACTGCTGCATTTCTTCCCCCTCCAGAAGGTAAGTCTATTCTTCCATCCGGAAAAGTATATGGACGATGATTAGAAGTTGTCATAATTAGAGAAAAAAACGGCTTGCCAGCTTTATAATTTTTATCTAATTCTCCTAACGCTTTAAATAGGAGGTCTTCATCTGCTACTCCCCAAACGTTTGAGAAACTTATTTCTTCGGAAGAAAAATTACTGCGATCAATAACTTTATAGCTGTTAGAAGAGAAGAATTTATTCAAATTGTCAAAATAGCTATATCCTCCAAAAATAAAGCTAATATCATATTCGGCCTTTTTAAAAATTGTGCTTGCATTAAAAAGGTTTGCGTTATTAGGCCTGCGAATAATAGAAGAGCCAGGGGTCGGGGGTACAGATAAACTGACAGCTTCAAGCCCCCTTACAGTTCTCGTGCCTGTAGCATAAAAATTAGTAAAGAAGATACTATCATCAGCTAATTTATCCAGATTAGGAGTTATCGACTCAGTGTTGCCAAATTTTCCCATAAATTTAGCACTCAAGCTTTCTACCATAATTAGTACAACGTTGTATTTTTTAGTTTCTAGGTTATTATTTTTATTTACGTATCTTTCTATATTTTTGTTATTTAAAAATTCCTGGGTCGGCTGGATAATATTAGCTCTAACTATATCTATTGCCGTATCATTGGGAAGTTTCTGGTAGAATCGATCGTAATTTAAACTATTGTTAAAAAACGCCGTAAAAAACTCATAACCACCGTTTTTTCCTATTTCTATAGCGTATCTATTGGTACTTAGAGTAAATTTTTCCGAATCATAAAATTTTGAAAAACCTAAGCTTAAAGCAAATAAACTTAGCGCATATGCTAAATAAAATCTTGTATTTATCTGTGCTATTTGGTTAAAAATATAATTTCTTAAAAAATAGGTCAGTAATGTGGAACTTATAGTAAAAGCAACCAAAATCTTATATATAGGTAGGGATTCAAATACAGTACCGATGATTTCATGAGTATAAATTAAGTAATCTACTGCGATGAAATTGAAATTAGTGCCAAATTCTTCCCAGAAAATAATTTGAGCGATTAAGGTGAATATAAGGATGGAGTTAATTAAAAAATAAGTTCCGAGGGAACAAATTTTGTATATTGTAATTTTGTTCCGTAAAACCCTATGAAAACAGCTGCTAATAACTAGCATTAAAGGAAGAAAATAGGCAATAGCTATAAAATCGTTAATAATTCCTACTAAAAATATACCAGGAAGCTCGGTTATAGCGATTTGGTTTTGTGTTATTCCAAATAAACCTAGGCAAGCTCGAGTAACGAATTGAAATATTAAATATATTCTAATAATTGTAAGATCAAAAAAACTTTTTAACATCTAATAAATTATATCATTTTATAATTTTTTAAAAATTGCAGGGCAAATTTCAGTCCTTTATCATCAATAGAGTGGGTTAGGTTATCAATGATCAGTTTCTCATGTTTAATTTCATTTTCGGTAAAATATTTTGCCGCATTATTGGTTTCTTCATAATGTACTACATCATCCTCCTTGCCATGAATTAAGCAGAGAGGAGTTAAGCGGTTAATTAAATTAACCGGGGGCAATAACCTACCTGAAAAAGCAATAGTTGCTCCATAAGACTCCATTTGAGTTAAAGTAAGATACATTGCTATCATGGCTCCTTGTGAAAATCCAATTAGGATAGTATTTTTATTAGTAATATTAAGCTCTTTTTGCTTATGTTTTATAAGTTCATTAATTAATGGAGCATTTTTTTCGGCTAGCTTTAATACTACCGAAGCTGATCTATCTTGTAGGCTGAACCATTGACGTCCAAAAGATGCCATATCATATGCTTCTATTCCGTGGGGTGAAATAAAATGACAAGCAGGCATTGCTTTTTGAATATAGGGAACTAAGTTAATCAAATCATTACCGTCAGAGCCAAGCCCATGAAGTAGGATTACAAGCTTCTCGGGTGGTGGGGTTAGTGAAGCTATTTCTGGATAGTCTAAAAACTGATTTCTTTGCATAACTTATTAAATTATTATTGTTATTTTTAGCTTAAACAAATTTCTTTTAGTGAATGCTTTTAATTTTTCAATCCTTTGGGACGTATGTTGTAATAAAAATCACTTCAATAATTTGAATCAAGCCTTAGCTTTATAGTAAGCACGCTTTTAGGAAAAGTGGACTTTATATGCAAAAATCATATAGTTTAACGAGTGTAAACTATAAAATACTATAATATAAATTTTGCCAAATCTCTATTTTTAATCAACCCTTCTAGTCCTTTATTAACAAATTCTCTATCAATTAGAATCTTCTTTTCTTTCATATCACTTGCTCTAAAACTAATATCTTCAAGTAGATGCTCTAATATAGTATGAAGTCTTCTAGCACCTATATCTTCAATTTCAATGTTAAAGTTCGAAGCATGATGTGCTATCTCTTCAATTGCCTCTTTAGAAAAGGTAAGATTCACTTTTTCAGTAGCAATTAAAGCTGTATATTGCTTTATAAGGCTAGCTTCCGGTTCAACTAATATTTTAATTAAATCTTCTTTAGTTAAAGAAGTCATTTCTACTCTAATAGGAAGCCTACCTTGTAACTCTGGTAAAAGGTCGGAAGGTTTTGACAAATGAAAAGCTCCTGAGGCTATAAATAGAATATGGTCTGTTTTAATAGTACCATATTTGGTTACCACATTTGTTCCTTCGATTAGAGGAAGCAAATCTCGTTGTACGCCTTCTCTGCTAACTTCTCCGCCTTTTCCTTCTGATCGTGAAGTTATTTTATCTATTTCATCAAGGAAAACTATTCCGTCGTTTTCAACTGCTTTTAATGCAGCTGATACTATTTTTTCCTGATCTACCATTTTTTCTGATTCTTCAGAAGTAATGACTTGTAAGGCTTCTTGAACGGTTAGTTTTTTTAATTTAGTTTTTTCACCGCCAAAAGCTTTACCGATCATATCGCTAATATTTAGAACCCCCATGGCAGCTCCTGGCATACCTGGGATTTCAAAACTTCCTCCCCCCATAGGCGAGGGGGTGTAGTTTACGCCAATTTCTATTTCAGAGTTATTAAGTTCTCCCGATAAAATTTTTGCTCGAAATTTCTCTCTAGTTTCAGGAGAAGCGGTTTTACCAACTACTGCGTCAAGAATTCTTTCTACTGCCTGCAGCTGGGCGTTTTTTTCAACTTCGGCTTTGGCTTTAGCTTTATATGAGCTAACAGCAATTTCAGCTAAATCCCTAATTATCGATTCAACATCACGCCCCACATAACCTACTTCGGTAAATTTTGTTGCCTCTACTTTGATAAAAGGTGAATCAGCTAAGCGTGCAAGCCTTCTGGCTATTTCGGTTTTACCTACTCCAGTAGAGCCGATCATTAGAATATTTTTAGGCGATATTTCGCTTCGCATTGGTTCATCTACATGGATTCTTCTGTATCTATTTCTAAGTGCAACAGCTACAGCTTTTTTAGCAGCGTGCTGACCTACGATAAACCTATCTAGTTCGGCAACTATTTCTGCTGGAGTCAGGCCCATATTTTTTTTTGAACTCATATTACTTTCTCAATGATTATATTATGATTAGACATTATGCATATATCTGCTGCTATATGCATTGATTTTAAAGCAATTTCTTCGGCAGATAAGGGAGTGTCTATAGACATCAAAGCTCTAGCGGCAGATAGAGCAAAGAATCCACCAGAGCCGATAGCTGCAATATTGTTTTCTGGTTCTATTACATCTCCGTTACCTGAAACTATAAGAATATTATTTTTATCCGCAACTATTAACATTGCTTCAAGACGCCGGAGGTATTTGTCCGTACGCCAGTCTTTAGCAAGTTCAACAGCGCTTCTAACAAGCTGGTTGGAATGTTTTTCCAATTTTGTTTCTAAACGTTCAAAAAGCGTAAAAGCATCAGCGGTAGAACCAGCAAAACCTGCCACTATTTTGTTATTACACAGAGTACGAAGTTTTCGGGCGGTGGATTTCATCACCATGTTACCAAGAGAAACCTGACCGTCAGCAGCTATTACGATCTCGTTACCTTTTTTTAGGCAAAGTATGGTAGTCCCTCTTAGCCCCGTATTATTATTTAAATTATCTGACATAAAAATTTTTCTTTATAAACCTTGTACAAACTATCAATTTAGTAGATAATTATCAAGGGTGAATTTTGCAAGTGTAACGAATGAATTTATATTCCATATATGCTGGCGACGTAGGTAAAAATTCCGATCCGGTAATAATTAAACAAGGATTTTCACCTGTTGCTAGTGTTTTTAACCTGTTTTGGGCAATATACCATAGAATGTGGTTAGTTATCATTTTAGTTATGGTAGCTAATTTTATCGTAATTTCCTTTAGTGAAACAGAAGTTGTTTCACTAATAGGGAATTTAAAATATATTGTTCAGTTTTTCATCTTTGGGTTTTTTGCCACAGAAATTAGAGAATTTTATGCAAGGAAACGTGGCATGCAGCTAGATGATATAATACTTGCTAATTCTGAAGAAGAAGCTGAGCTAAAGTATATGACACGAACTAATATCTAATTTTGAATAAAAATATAATAAATATCATATGTACGATACGAATAATATTTTTGCTAAAATAATCAGAGGTGAAATACCATCTTCTAAGGTTTATGAAGATGGATATATTATCGCTATAAATGATATAAATCCTGTTGCTCCTATCCATATCCTAGTTATCCCAAAAGGTGGATATAGAAATTTTGATGAGTTTAGTCAAAAAGCTAGGCCAGAAGAATTAACCCATTATTTCAGAAAAATATCAGATATAGCTAAGTCTCAAGGAGCAGAAGAATATCGTATTGTTAGCAATAATGGCTCATCTTCAGGACAAACTATTTTTCATTTCCATACTCATATCATTGCTGGAGCGAGCTTTAGTAAACTAATTTAAAATAAATATAATAAAAAATGAAAAAATATAATGTAGCTGTAATAGGTGCAACAGGTAATGTCGGACGAGAATTACTTAATTCGCTTAATCAAAGAAACTTTCCCGTAAACAAAATTTTTGCAGCAGCTTCTGCCGATTCGGTGGGGAAATCGGTAAGTTTTGGTGATAGCACTATTAAGGTATGCCAAATAACGGATCTTGATTTTTCTGATATTGATTTTGCTTTTTTCTGTGCAGGTTCAAAAGTATCAAAGCAATATGCGAAAACAGCCGCAAGTAAAGGATGTACGGTCATTGACAAATCCTCTCTCTTTAGGCTGGAGGATGATGTGCCGCTAGTTGTACCTGAGGCAAATAGTTCTGTCTTAAAAAATTTTAAAGCTGGGGGTATTATAGCCAATCCTAATTGTTGTTCCATACCTCTTGCAGTAGCTTTAAAACCCCTAGATAATGCGGCAAAAATAAAACGAGTAGTAGTTTCCACTTACCAATCAGTTTCTGGAGCTGGGAAAGAAGCTATGGATGAGCTATATCTCCAAACCAAAGCCAAATTTATTTTTGAGAATATACCACCAAAAGTCTTTCCGACACAAATTGCATTTAATTTATTTCCCCATATCGGCGATTTTCATGAAAATGGAATTACTGACGAAGAGTATAAAATAGAGCAGGAGCTAAAAAAAATTATCGGCAGGGATATTAAGGTCAGTGTCACATGTGTGCGAGTTCCTGTTTTTGTTTCCCATTCCATGTCAGTTAATGTAGAATTTGAAAATAAAATAAACGCAAAAGAGGCAGAGGAGATTCTTTCGGAGTTAGACGGAATTATCACTTATAGTTGTAATAATGAAATAAAATATGCAACACCTGTTGACGTTGTAGAAGAAGATGAAGTATATATCTCCAGAATAAGAGACGACAATTCTTGCAACAACACTATTAATATGTGGATAACTACTGATAATTTACGTAAAGGTGCTGCGCTAAATGCAGTCCAAATAGCTGAAGAATTAATTTAAGGTTGTGTAAAAGTAATAAAATTAAAATACAAGGGATTGTAAATGTATTTAACAAACGAAAATTTAACTTTTGTCAAAAAAAATGAATCTTTATTTGTTTCGCTCAAGTATCTAGATTCACAAGGTAATTTAAATCAGATTGATAGTGCTGCTAAAAATATCTTAACTGATCCCCATAATCATGGGTTTGACCTAAGTAAAAATATATGTTTACTACCGATTGATTCTAAGGGATTTTGTGATCCATTTCGGTCTTTGCCTACTACCAGTTTTTTGTGCGTTAATCTAGCAGATGGCTTAAATATTAGAAAGCATGCTAGCAAACTTATCTATGATTTTCTTCCTAATATGGTAGCAACATTTGAAGCTGAAATAAAATTCTGGGTAGAACCTTCGGAAGAAGAAAGTGATGTGTGGAAGGTAGATCCATTTGATTGCTATAGCAACTTACGTAGTGATATTCTTGAAACCCTAGAAAAAATTGATATTAAAACCACTATCCATATGCCTGGAAATAAAAAAGGTGAATGTATAATAGGATTTAAGGGGCAGAATATTATAGATTTGGCTGATAATTTTATCCTTACAAGATTTGTTATAAATAATATAGCCGCGGACTATGGCTACAGGGTGCTTTTTAATAAAGACAAAGAACAAAACCTTAAGTTGATTTTGGTATGCAATAATAACGATGGGCAAATGTTTCTGGATAATTTTCTCGCTAATTATCCATTAATATTAGAATATAACAACCTATTACAAATGAGCAATTTAAGCTCTAAATCCTTATCAAAAAGAATACTTTTTAATGAAGATTGTAAATTGCATGTGAAATTCTCCACCGGAAGCAATTTTATTCCTTATATGAATTTTGCCTTTGTTGTTCTTTGCCTTTCAGAAAATACAGAAATTTTGACAAGATTAAAACAAAAGGAATTTGTAAAATTTATTAAGTATTATAAGGGAAAAGTATTAATAAAAACTAGCTAATATTTAATAAATTATGTATAATACCCATCTAAAAATATGGTCATTAATATTATGAATCAGAAAGAGGCCAAGAAAAAGGATAATCCACTGAAAATTGCTTTAGATAAATGTGAGGCAGCTTTTAAAATTACGTTTGTGTTTGCTTTTATAATCAACTTGTTAATGTTAGTGACTCCTTTATATTCTTTACAAGTACTAGACAGAGTTATAGGAAGCGGTAATTTAGATACTTTATTATTGCTCTCTTTGATTATTGGATCGATATATTTTGTGCATGGCCTCTTACAGATAGCTCGGTCTTTTACTTTAATAAAAGTTGGAGAATGGCTTGATAATACGTTATCTCCAATTATTTTTAGCCACTCAATTTCTGCATCAGCTACTAAAGTTAATCCGGCTTCCAGCCAACTGCTCCGGGACTTTCAGACATTAAAGACTTTTCTAACCAGTACAGGGATTAATACTGTTTTTGATGCCCCTTGGAGTATAGTATATATTGTAATAATTTTCTTAATACACCCATATATTGGATGGATTACAATTGCAGGAGCAGTAATTATTGTTGCCTTTGCATTTTTTAATGCGGTAGCTACCAATAAAACCCTTGGCGAAGCTACTGAATTTTCAATTAAAGGTATGACCCAGGCCGATGTTGCAAATAGAAATGCTGAAGCGGTAGAGGCAATGGGTATGATTAAAAATGTTACCAAGAATTGGGCAAAATTTAATGAAGCATCCCTTGCCAAGCAATCTGTAGCTAGTTATAGAAACGGTATAATCTCTAATTTTTCTAGATTTATTCGAAATATTATGACGATGGCTGTTACTGGTACTGGTGCTTATGTTGTGGTGAAAACGGGTGGTCAAGATATGACTACCGGTGGTATGATTGCCAGTTCTATTATAGTAGGTAAAGCTTTAGCCCCTTTTGATAACTCTATTGTTATGTGGAAAACCATTAGTAGTGCTATCAAGTCTTATAAAACAATTAACGAATCTTTTAATAACTATCAAGAAAGAGACCAGGCCATGCCGATACCACAGGTGGAAGGTCATTTGACAGTAGAAAATATTTTTTATGTTATACCGACTAAGCCTGGAACTCCTCAGTCTTTAGTACCAAGGTATATTTTAAAAGGAGTGTCTTTTTCTCTGCAACCTGGTGAGATATTAGCTATTATTGGTGCTAGTGCTGCCGGCAAGTCTACTCTTGCAAAAATAATTGTAGGTGTTTGGAAAGCTTCTACGGGTTCAGTAAGACTTGACGGAGGGGATGTATACACTTGGAATAGGCAAAATTTTGGCGAACATGTCGGTTATTTGCCCCAAGGGATTGAGCTTTTTAGCGGTACGATCAAAGAAAATATAGCAAGGATGGCAGAAGAAGTATCACCGGAGAAAGTAATTGAGACGGCAAAAATGTGTGGTGCTCATGAAATAATACTACGCTTTCCGGACGGGTATGATACAGATATAGGTAATGCCGGTTCAAATCTATCTGGAGGCCAGCGGCAAAGGATAGGGTTAGCCAGGGCTTTTTATGGTAATCCGAAGCTTGTGGTCCTCGATGAACCTAATGCTAATTTGGATGAGGCTGGAGAACTTGCTCTTTCAACGGCACTCAGAGAAGCAAAAAAGAAAGGAATAGGCGTCATTGTTATTTCACACCGGCCGTCTGTATTGTCAGAAGTAGATAAGATAATGGTTTTACAAGATGGAGCTGTAGCAAGTTTTGGCTCAAAAGAAGAAGTTCAAGGGCGGATAAAAATGCTTCAAAATGGTATGATTCATATTAATGAACAGTAATAAATATATTTTAGGTTATGTCAGATAATAATAAAATAGACCCGGAGAAGCTTAAACAGCTTCAGCAATTAATGGCTAAAAATGGCATGTTGCCTCCGGGTGCAATGGGAGCAGGAGCATTAGCGCCATCTGAAAAAAAGCGAAAATTATCTCTAAAAAATGTTTTTGTAGGGATTCTTCAATCTATGCAATCTGGCGTAAGGTTTATTGATCAATTTACTAATTTTATTATTAATCGCCAGACTGCTAATTCAAATGATGTGATTGAGAGTGCTAAGTCACCTATTATGTTTGGAACTTACGTAACAATTATTTTTGTAGTTTTTGGCTTAATATGGTCTGCAATCGCTCCTCTTGATAGTGCTGCTGTTGCTTCTGGAACAGTTATTAGTAATACTCAACGTAAAAGCTTAAATCATCAAGAAGGGGGGATAATAAAAGCTATTTATGTGAAGGTAGGAGATCATGTAAAAGAAGGAGATCCGCTGCTAGAGTTTGATTCAACTAAAATCAAATCTGAATATGAAATTGTATTACATCAATACCGAAGTTTCTTAGGATTTGAAACTAGATTACTTGCAGAGATTAATGACCAAGATATTATAGAATATCCTGAATTTTTAACCAAAGATAAAGCAATTCCAGAAGTAGCAAAAATTATTGAAACGCAAAATAATTTATTCAATTCTCAGAAAGATCTTAAGAGAGCTGAACAAGATTCTTTAAAGCAAAAAATTAAACAATCCCAAAAACAAATTGAAGGCTTAGAAGCAAAAAAAGTTTCCTTGATAAAAACACTGGAGTTTATAAAAGACCGGGTAGGAGCAACAAAAAAATTGAGTGATAAAGGCTTCGCCCAGAAGGCGGCTTTACTTGAGTTGGAAGCAAAAGAAGCTTCTGCGCTCAGTGAAATTGCTATGGCTGATAGTGAAATTGCCAGATCAGAACAAGAAATTACAAGAACCGAAATTGAGTTCCTTAATTTAGATAGCAAATTTGTAGCTCACACTTTGAGTGAATTAAAGGATGTACAGATTAATGTATCAGATAAGAAAGAGAGATTTTATGCTCTTAGTGATATGCTAGAACGTGCTGTGCTAAAATCCCCAGTAGATGGTGTGGTCAATAATATCAATTATCATACTGTTGGTAGTGTGATTCCTGGCGGACAAACTATTATGGATATTTCTCCAAGTGGCGATCATTTAATTATTGAAGCAAAAATAGAACCTAAAAATATTGATTCAATTAGGGTAGGGCTTAAGTCTAAAATACGTTTTAGTGCTTTTAAATCCAGAACTACGCCTTTATTTACTGGTACAGTTGTATCCCTTTCTCCTGATATAGTTATTGATCAGAGGCATCAAATGGATAATCGGTATGCAGGGGGGTATTATTTGGCACGTATTGAGCTAAATATGGATGAATTTAACGAAGTAGCCCGTACGAGGAAGATAGAATTACATCCTGGTATGCAAGCTGAAGTGCAAATTGTAACCGGTACTAGAACTTTATTAAAATACTTACTCGATCCTGTTATTGATGCGATGTTTAAGGGGTTTAAAGAAAAATAGGTAATGGTTTTAATTGTTACTGGAATATATTAAAATAAGAAGTTAACTTATATAAAAATTTATTGACTATAAGGCAGGGGCAGTATATAAGTTATCTGATTTAAGAAGCAACAATATCAAATTCCGAAATTAGGGGATGTAGCTCAGTTGGTAGAGCGTCTGCTTTGCAAGCAGAATGTCGGGGGTTCGATTCCCTTCATCTCCACCATATATATTCTATTTTAATTAGTACTTGATACCGGAAATAATGGAATAAACCCTCTAACTAGAGGGAAGAGGCTAATAATCAAATTACTAAGTACCAATTAATTGTAATCTAAACATTTTTTTCTGCTGGAGGAAATTATAAGCAAATTTTGACCAGCTTAATATAAGCTATACAAACAAGTCATGGTATAACAGAATCTATCAAATGCCCAAGTCTCTACTTTATTTTGATAATACCGGACTAAAGCTTAACATTTTCTAATTTATCTCTGGTATGAACTTATTATTATGCTAAAGGCATATTACAGGTGTGTAGAGTATGTAATTTAGCAGCACAAATTCAGCAGAGATAAATGATAGTTTTTGAATTAAGCAGCAAATGCAGAATAAAAAAATCCAGGAAAACAAATTTTAACTGAATTCCTGGATTGATGATGATAGAGGCTAAAAATATATGATTTTATTTTTAACCAATACTTCTATAGTTTTTTTCGTGTAGAATCTATGAATCACTTCCTTCTTGAGCTGAGTCCCCTGCGGTAGGAACTTCTTCTGAAAGATTACTACCGGTATAACTGGAGCTGACAGGTGATGCCAATGAAATTAGGTCCATAGGAGATGCAGATGAAGAAGATGGACTTGTTTCTGAAGTAGTACTGTCAGAAGAACTAGAGCTGCTGGATGAATAAGACAAAGATAGGCTACTAGAGGAATCTGATGAAGAAGATGAGTTGCTAGACGGCTCTTGGGAGAAGCCGGAATTGAATTTTATCATTTTCTCACAGTGATTTATTTGCCCCTGAAGATATTCTATTCTTTTCTCAATATTTTTTTGTACTTTTTCTACTGCTTCTCTTTCTTCTTCGGTTGTCGCTAAGCTAAGTTCTCCCGATAAAATTTTTTGGGATTTTAATTTTTTTCCTAATTCCAGCTTAAAATTCTCAATCTCTAGCTTGTACTCTTTCTCGACACGCTTTCTTTCCAGTTCGTTGAGTTTTTCTCTGGTAGTAAGAACTCTTTCATACATTTTACTATAAAGTTCTCGTTGTTGTATATCCAGTTCTTGTTTTTGTGTCTCGGGTTCTTGTTTTCGTGTCTCGAGTTCTCCTTTTTGTGTATCAAGTTTCTTAAGTTGATCTTCTAGTTTCAAGTATTCAGGACCTTTAGAGAAAGCAGTTTTTGCTGATTCTAATCTTGATATTAATTCTGATTCTATTTTTAATAATTCCTTTTCTGCGCTTTCCAATTCTGCCTTACTAGTATCAAGCTTCTCTTTATACCACTCAACATTTTTTGAGGTTTCTTCGGCACGTTTTTTTAGATTTTCCTTGTATTCATGAAAAGATGCTAACTCTAATAATGTCCTAGTAGCAACTTGTGAGGGAGTCATCGGATTCAAAGGATTATTAGGATCAAATTCCATCTCTGGCTTTTGAAGGAAGCTTTCCATAGGATCGCTTAAGTCTCTTTTAATTGCTGATAACCTTTCCTGTGATTCTTTATATAAGTTTTCATAGAGCTTGAGATTATCTGATAATTTTTCCACGTGTTCCTGGGCTTTTTTAAGGTTTTCTCCTTGTTCTTTAAAGTATGCTTTTCTAAGCTCTTCTAGCTCTGTATTTAATTTTCTACTCGCTTCCAGCTTTTCTTGTTGCTGTTTTTCCAAGCTAAGCTTTTCCTGCATCCACTTTTCCTGCATAGGCTGTTCTTGTTCTTCGCGCTCTCTGTCTTCTGCTTCAACTTTGTTGCGTTGTTGGCTTAGCTCCTCTAATTCTTTTTTTAGTATTTCTATTTTCTCTTTTGCCATTTTTTGCCTCCGTATTTTAAATTTTTATAACTTATCTGCTATAGCGGTAAGCCACGCATCAAAGGTGTTTATTGCCATAACCTGACTGCACTATAAATTAAAAATTTTATTAGTCAATAACTATAGGTTTATCTGAAAAAGGGAGGTTGTTTTCAGTCTAACTGAAGTAGGGATTAGATTATCAAGAGCTTTGTTGCCTAAATTCTGATTTTGGTTATAGTATGTATAAAATTAGTAGTTGGTATTTAACATAATAGGTTATGAGATATTCCAGATCCATAGTTATTGCCTTAGTTATTATAGGTGCCTTATTACTATCATATTATTTATATACCAGGCATATTTTATATACTAATGGCAAGGATATAATAATTGGTGAAGAACAGGAAGAGTTCAAAAGGAGGCCTATTGACCCGGGAGGAATTATTATCCCACATTCAAATAGCCTAATTTATGAGAAATTAAAACCTGCTAATGTTCCTGAAGCGGAGATTAATTTATCTTCTGACCCGGAAGAACCGCTAGAGCTTGGTTTCCGATCACGTGCAAATGATGTTGCGGAATATGATTCAATAGACGATATTTTAGCTAAAATTGACTTAGATGGAGAGGATAAATCCGCTGCAAATGTTTCTTCTGTGGAAGTTGATAATGTCCTTAATGGTGTGCCAACTAGCATTATAGAGGATGGTGGGAATGTTGATAACAGTACAGAGGAGAATATGGGGCAAGCTGAATCCAATATACCTCAATTAAAAATTACAAGGCTCTCAGGAGAGAATAATAAATTATATAAACTTAATAAAAATTCTGCAGATTCCGGATATAAAATTCAACTATCTTCAGCCTGGTCAGAAAAAGAAGCAAACAATGAGTGGGAAAGAATACAAATGCGGCACATTAAATATTTAAAAAATGCCCAATTGGTTATAAAAAAAGTAAAAACTAATAATAATAGAATAATTTATTTAGTTATGGCAGGTAATTATCCTTCTCTAAACCAGGCAAAATTGGTTTGTAAAAAACTTGTTTCAAGTAAACAGAACTGTATAGTGACAAAATAATAGTCTTAAAAGTAAAATAGAGGAAAAGCTGAAAGGGCTTTTGGCAATCTTTAATGGGGCGAATGACGGGGCTCGAACCCGCGACCCTCAGATCCACAATCTGATGCTCTAACCAGCTGAGCTACACCCGCCGTAATAATTGCTATAAATACTCTGACAAACTAATTTAATTTGTTGTGCGAGTCAATCATATTTTTTATGTTAAACATCTCTTATAGGTATAAATTTGAAGCGATCTTTTTTAGAGCTGAATTTTGCAAGAATGGATTGGAGAATTGTTGGTTTATAAAAATTATAGTTTCTTTTATATTTGGTATTAGTATATAACTCATAATTTTTAATTAACGACGGTATAACCTCACTATAATAGACTTTGTATAAATCATGCATGGTAGATCTTGTAGTTAAGTATCCCCACTTCATAACTTGTTGAGGGATTCTTGCTAGTGCTTCCACGCACGCTATTGCTTCTTCTGCTTCTGAGTCAGCCCGTTTATACACATCAGCTGCCGGTGAAAGGTTTGACTGCATATCGAGAATCATGGTCTTTATCATTATTGCCATATATTTTTCATTTGAAAATTTTTTGACAAATATACAATTATTATTGATAGCAAGTTTTACAAATCTATACTTATGGTATTGAATTAATAGCCGAATCCACAGTACCTTGAAGCCAGAAATTTTTTGTTTGTTGTAAAATTTTAGCTTTTCTTCTAAAGATAACATTTTATCCATTCCCCATGATAGGAGATTCTTATATAAATTGTGACATCTTTTTATAGTCCCTTTGGTGGTGAAAACCTCCATCTTCCAGATGGAAAAGCTTTAGCTTGTCTAATGCGCCATGATGCGGTAGCATCATAAGTCTATGACTTACTATAACAAAAGATCACATTCAGTTTTTTATCATCGTTATCATATAGTATGGATAACGAAATATCGCTATAAGGTACTTACTTACGACATAAAAAAACGTGTTCGGGAACTAGTGTTACAGGTAGCTGAGGAAATGAGTATAAAGATAGAAAATGGCGTTGTATCAAGCGACCATGTCCATATATTTGCAAATATTCCTCCGCATATTAAAATTAGTGAATTTGTTCAGAAAGCTAAGGGAAGATCATCTAAAAGAATACAGGAAGAATTTCCGATACTAAAAAAGAAATACTGGGGTAGACATTTATGGGGCAGAGGATACTTCAGTTCAACTAGCGGTAATGTTACAGATGATATGATTAACGAATATATCAACAAACACACTGACGCTCATGAGACCGACTTTACTTCAAATATTAGGCTAGAATGAGCTTTAGCTTGATAAGCGACTTCTAGTCGCAAAGATCAAACTTTCATCTCTCAGATGAAAGTGGTTGATATCGTTCCTTCTACCTTCCTTGACATGCGGCTTAGCCCTGGTACAAGAAAAGTTAGCAGAGTGTCTACCTATTTGTTGCCCCTGAGTATTGCGAATTATGTCAGCATAATGGCCCAGTTCCTGACCTGCAATAATTTGCATTCTTGCAGCTGCAGCCCAGCCGTCGCCATAAAATGGATTAGAAGTATTGTTAGGTGCAAAAGGGTCTCCTCCGCAAGAAACATAAATACATACATTACTGCCGTCAGTACTTTGCATGCCGCTATTTGTTCCCGACGTTTTCCAGCTTGAAATATCCATAACGTCACCAATATTGTGGGAGTAGGTTATAAATATTTGAGTGCGATCAAGTAGTAGCCATTTAATTACTATTGGATGAGCAGATTGCACAAGAATCCTAGCAAGTTGCATTTGGATGTTAAAATCTACTGGTAGTAATTTTTTTGTCTGATTAAGCAGTTCCGTTATTATTTTCGTAATTTGGTCGTTTGTCAGGTTTTTGTTTTTTTGTAAATATAAATTCTTAATAGTCTTTCTGGTTAATTCAATTAATTTAGGGTCAGTTAATTCTTCTTTGGTCATCATCAAAGTTATGCCGGAAGTAGGATCCGAGAATCTTGAAAAATTACAGTAATAATCCGTATCAATCCGCATTCTACCGGAAGAAAGTAAATCTTTTGCTAAATGTTCATATTCAATTTGCATCTCCTCTTGGTAAATTCCAGGAATTTTGTCAAGAATATGATATACTAAACTCATCCTGTAACCCAAAAATTGAGAGTAATATTGTCAGTAAATATTTATTGTATTCTACAAATATAGATCGGTAACTTTTGTTTTTTACGAGTACGATATGTGGTACTATTGCTCCTCGAGGTAAGTATCGAGTAGTCTCATATATTGCACGCGGCATTTCTTCGGCTAAGGTAACTAATCTAATTGAAGGAATTCCGTACTTTTTAAGCAGTAAGTAGGTATTGGTGGGATAATGCTTATTACCGCGCAGAATTTCGGGATCTAAAATCACCTGATATTCTGGTACTCCTTGTTCCTTCAAATAATTTTTATAGGAGGTAGGATTTTCATCATTTGTAAGTAAAATAAGTGGTGCGTAACCAAGCTTTAACAGTGCCGCAGCCGTATAAAGTTTCTGTTTATTATCGCCAAAAATTACAATTGCTTCCGCCCGTGTACTGGTATCCAATTCATAATTTCCTATCACGTAGATAAAACTAAAAAATCCTAATATCCAAGATAGTAATATTACGCTAAAAGTTATAGCTGCTGATCTCATTAAAATATTTCTATAAATTTCTTCTTTAATATTATATCAAATTCTGTCATGGAAATGTTGATACCCATATCTTCTAGTGAGGTTATAGGAAAATCATTTATCCCACAAGGGATTATCCCAGAATAATTATCAAGATTTGGGCTGATGTTGACTGCTATACCATGATAAGTAACCCATTTCCTTACTCTGATTCCTATAGCACCGATTTTAGATTCTATATTTTTGCTGTTTTTAACCCAGATGCCTACTTTACCTTGAATTGTAAAAGCATGGACGGCAAGTTCTGCAAGAGTTAATATTATCCATTTTTCGAGTTGTGTAATATATAGTTTTAAATCTTTAACCTTATCTGTATTATTCAAATTTATTATAGGATAAATGATTCTTTGCCCCGGGCCATGATAAGTAAATTTTCCTCCTCGGCCGGTATAAATAACTGGAAATAAATCAGGTTTTAGCAATTCCTCTACATTATGACTTGTTCCGGCAGTGTATACTTCCTTATGCTCTAGCAAAAAGATAGTATCGGGCTGCATAGAGTTTATAACTCTATCTAGTTGATCTTCCATTATTTTTATCCCCTCTTGATAATCAACAAGACCGGGTAGGGTGATCCATTCTACCAATGTTTATTTCCTGCCGAATAATTTTTCTATATCTTTAAGTTTCAGCTCAACATATGTTGGTCTGCCGTGGTTACATTGAGCGGAAAAAGGTGTAGATTCCATTTGTCTTAATAATTCATTCATTTCTAGGGTAGAAAGAACTCTACCAGCCCGAATGGAATAATGACAGGCATAAGTTTCTGTAACATGTTCTATTAACTCAGTGAGTGCAATATTTTCACCGAGTGCAAGCAAATGGTCAGCTAGATCGTTGATTAGCTTAACAATATTAATATCACCAAGAATGCTCGGCATTTCAGAGACAATTATTGATTTTTCTCCAAATTTTTCTACTGATAAACCAAGATCGGATAAAGAAGCTTTATTATCATCTATGATTTCAGCTTTTTCTCTTGATGATAATTCAATTATTTCGGGTATTAGCAGTCTTTGTTTAATTATGCCTTTTTGCTTTATTTGCTCTTTGATTTTTTCATAACCAAGACGCTCATGGGCGGCGTGTTGATCAGTAATAATTATACTATCTTCAGTTTGAGAAATTATATAAGTGTTATGAAGTTGGGCCTTGGCAGCACCTAGATAGTATTGTGTGTCACTAATAAAAGTATTTGCTAATTCCTGATCGGTTTGATCTTCAGTTTTAGCAGTCGGCAATTGTATAGAATCTAAGGTTGTTTGAAAACTATAATCAGAGTTTTGTTGTTTGCTTAGTGCATAATCAATACGGAAATTAGTTTTTACGTTTTTGTTTTGTGGTAACCAACTATTATTTCTGGAGAAAGTTTTTTGGGTTGGTATTTGAAAATTATTATTAGGATGATTGTTTTCTGCCAAATAGGGTGAATTATTTGGAAGCTTCATGTAATTTATCGCTGATTCGGACAAAGTACTAGAAACTCTCTGACCTTCAGAGTTTAAGGCTTCTTTAATGGCACTGATAACGATTGACCTAATAAAATTTGGATCGTGAAAACGTACCTCAGTTTTAGCAGGATGGACGTTAACGTCAACTAAATGAGGGTCTAATTTTAAAAATAAAGTAGAAACTGCATGGCGGTCTCTTGCTAAAAAATCCTGATAAGCGACTTTTAAAGCCACATTTAATATCTTATCCTTTACCGGCCTGTTATTAATGAATAAGAATTGTTCTTCAGCAGCCGCTTTATTATAGGTCGGGATACTTGTATAACCGTAAAGTGATATATCATTGCGCTTAAAATCTACCAAAGCAGAATTTGTTAAGAATTCCATGCCCATTATTTCCGCAATTCGTGAATTTAATATCTCTTCGAAATTCCCTTCTTTTTTGCGTACTTTAACCAAATCTTTTCCTTCGTGAGTAAGAGTAAAGCCAATATGAGGATGGCTAAGGGCAATTTTTTTAACCAATGCTATGGTAGCCATCAATTCTGTTTTATCTGTTCTTAAAAATTTCAGTCTGGCTGGAGTCGCAAAAAATAAATCTCTAACTTCAATAACTGTTCCTTCGTCAAGAGCAGCCTGCTCGGTTTTTTCTTGGATGCCGCCATTTATGCTTAAGCTATAGGCAGTATCTGTATATTTTTTTTTGGAAGTAATTTTAAATTTGCTGATTGCACCAATTGATGGTAATGCTTCTCCTCTAAAACCAAAACTATTAATGTTTAGCAAATCTTCTTCATCTAATTTTGATGTGGCATGCCTTTGAATAGCAAGTTCCAGATCTTCCTGCGACATACCAAAACCATTATCTTTTACAATGATTAGGTTTTTCCCAGCTTCCTCTAAAATAATGTCAATTTTTGTAGCTCCTGCATCTATTGCATTCTCTACTAGTTCCTTTACTACCGAAGCTGGTCTTTCTATAACTTCACCGGCAGAAATTTTGTTAATAGTACTCGGAGAGAGGATTTTAATACTCATTTGGGTGGGATAGAAGCTTAAATTTATACAAATGCAAATGATACCATTAAAACGATAGGAATAAAATAATAAAAAAGTGAAGAATGCTATTGTTGCGATGAATTAGCCCTTTCTGATCCATCTTATCCATGCTTGCCAGTCTCTGAAGCCTAAATCCTTTTCGAAATTCAGCAGATCATAATTAGCTTGCTGGCAAATTTTTTTATCCGGAATTATTAATTCTACACCAGATGATAGAGCAGCTATTTGGGTTTTGCAGGCAAGTTCCAGATGATAACAATAAAACATTGCCTCATGAATAGTAGTGCCGCAAGTGATCATTCCGTGATTTCTAAGGAGCATGATTTTTTTATCTGCTAAATCATCAACTAGATTAACCCCATGAGAGTTGTTATCTAAGGCAAGAGAATTGTACTCATGATAATTAATCTGATCGTAAAAGTGCAACGCCCATTGACTAAGTGGCATTAAACCGTTTTTCATGCAAGATACCGCAACAGAGGCCACTGTATGTAAATGAAATATGGCTTCAAGATCAGCTCTTTCTTTGTAAATATTTCCGTGAATAACATAACCGGTTTTATTGTATTGAAATTCTTCTCCCTCGATAATTTCACCATCAAAACTCACCTTTAAAAGGTTATTTTCTGTAACCTCTTCGAACCTTAAACCAAAAGGATTGATATAATAATAATTTGCACCGTGAGGTCTTGCTGAGAGATGAGTATAGGTATGATCATCCATACCCAATTTTGCTAAAATCTGGTAAGCGTAAGCTAAGTTCTTTTTAATTGACATAATGCTAAAATTATCTATCTAATGAAGTTGTCTCTGGGCTGGTAAAATTCAGTTTCCGGTAACTAATGCTTTCAGCCACGTGAATTTTTTTTACGTAATCCGAACCGTCTAAATCGGCAATTGTCCGAGCCACTCTTAAAACCCTGTTATATCCCCGCATCGAAAGTTTGAGTTTTTGGGCTGCCTCATTTAACAAATTCCGTCCTTCATCGACAGGCATAGCATAATCCGTAAGTAACTGGCCGTCTAGATTATTATTAAGCGCAATACCATAACCTTCGTAGCGTTTTGCCTGGAATTCTCTTGCGGCAAATATTCTCGCTGCTACAGTTTCAGAACTTTCTGAATTAGCTTTTATAGTATAATCAAAATCGTAAAACTCGTCACTACCTACTTCAATATGTAAATCAAATCGGTCCAGAATAGGTCCTGAAATTTTACTTTGATAATTGCTTCCGCACAAGGGGGCTTTATTACACTCCTTGCTTGGATTCCCTAAATAACCACACTTGCAAGGGTTCATGGCGGCAATTAACTGAAACCTAGCTGGATATTTTACTTGTGTTCCTGATCGAGAAATTAAAACCTCTCCTGTTTCAATAGGTTGCCTTAATGATTCTATTACTCCTGCTGGAAATTCCGGTAATTCGTCTAAAAACAGCACTCCGTTGTGAGCTAAAGATATCTCCCCGGGTTTTACCTTTCTGCCCATTCCACCGCCTACCATTGCTGGTATAGAACAATTATGATGGGGCGCTCTAAATGGTCTTTCGTTAGTTAAGCATCCCTCTTTAAGGTTACCGGCAATGCTTGCGATCATACTGACTTCTAAAATTTCCTGAGGAGCGAGTTTTGGCAAAATACCAGGTAATCGGGATGCAAGCATGGATTTACCAGTCCCTGGTGGGTCCGTACATTAACATATTATGACCGCCTGCGGCTGCTATTTCGAGTGCTCTTTTAGCTATTTTTTGGCCTTTTATATCTTTTAAATCCGGATAAGTAGCTGATTTGTTACTAACGGCTGCTTCCGGCCTTGCTAAGACTTGTATCCCGCTAAAATGATTAATTAAGCTAAGCAAGTTATCGGCAGCTATTATTCTCTCATTACCTGACCAAGCAACTTCAGATCCATTATATTTTGAACAGATGATGCCTTTATTTTTGCTACTTGCTCCGATAGCAGCAGGCAGGGCTCCGTTTACAGGTAGAATTGAGCCGTCTAAAGATAATTCACCAAAAACTAGATAATCTATCATTTCCTCACTAGGTAGTACTTTCATTGCTGATAATATTGCTGCAGCAATTGCTAAATCAAAATGGCTTCCTTCTTTAACAAGATCTGCTGGGGCCAAATTAACTACTATTCTTTTTGCTGGAAGGGCAAGTCCAATAGATGATAGAGCAGCTCTTACTCTTTCTTTTGATTCAGCAATAGTTTTATCGGCTAAGCCAACGATGACAAAATTTGGTACTCCCGACGATATCTGCACCTGGACATCTACATCTGTTATATCTACGCCGCTAAAGGTTAGGCTGCAAATTTTGGTAATCATAAATAGGATTAAATTTAAGGTTATTATTTTTTTGTGTATTTTAATTGTATTTTAAAAGTTCATCTGCTGCCTAGTAGGAATTTTTGTAGGTAACTTATGGAAACTATAGGGAAAAGTCAAGGACAACTTCAGATAGACGTTATAATAAGCTATTCAACCAAATAATGGAATCAGACACTACCTAAAAAGTACCTTACTTTTATTTGCCAATGCAAAAATTGCTAAAGATTTCGCCTAAGATCTCATCCACTGTTATAACGCCCGTGATATTACTAAGGTATCTTATAGTCATTCTAATATCTTCTGCTGCTAAAACCAAGTCACTTTCAAGATTTAAATTGCTTAAAGCTTCTAAAGCATAAGAGAGCTGAGTTCTGTGGCGTTCTCTAGTAATTTGGGGATTTTCTGAGGGGCTAGCTATTTGTTCCGCAATCTGGCAGATATGATCCATTAATTTGTCTATATTTTTTCCAGTTTTGGCTGAGATGTAGAGTATATGCTTAGGTATGTGTGGCGTAAACATGCTCAAATGATTATAATCGTGGGCTGATACCTCATCTATTTTATTGAAAACAACTATCGTATTATCATCGATGAAATCTACAAAAGGTGTTATGTCTTTTTCATTGAATTCTTGTACATCATACATGATAATTTTGATGTCAGAATGCTTGAGGGTTTCCCTAGATTTTTTTATGCCGATTTGTTCGATTTCATCTACGCTGTTATCTCTAATTCCAGCCGTATCTTGAAGGATAACCGGGTATCCTCCTATATCAAGATGACCTTCAATAACGTCCCTCGTAGTACCGGCAATATTTGAAACAATAGCTATTTCTCTTTTAAGCAGCAAATTCATCAAACTTGACTTACCGACATTAGGTTTTCCTACTATCGTAAGTTTTAAACCGTTCCGAAGGCGTTCCCCTCTGTTATTATCCTTTAAATGATTAGATATTTCACGGCATAAATTACTAATATTATCTTTGGTACTGGCCAGCACTTGAGCAGGAATCTCTTCATCAGGAAAATCAATATAAGCTTCAATTAAAGACATGATTTTAAGGAGTTGCTTGCGCCAATTCGTGTATATTGCTTCTAATCCTCCGCCGAGTTGTCTTATGGCCTGTTTATGCTGTAATTCTGTTTCTGCATCGATAAGATCTGCAAGACCTTCCGCAGCCGTTAAATCAAATTTACCGTTTAAAAAAGCTCTTTTGGCAAATTCTCCGGCTTCTGCAAGCCTTAAATCCTCTATCACACCTAATGCCTGATTAAGTAATTTTATTACTGCTATACTGCCGTGGACGTGTATTTCAGCTGATTCCTCCCCTGTAAAACTGGAATTTGCATTAAAATAAACGACCATGGCTTTATCTATCTGGATTCCAGTTTGTGGATGAAAAATTTTGCGTAAATACATTTTTCGTGGCTGTAATGCGGTTATTTGACCACCAATTAGCCGTTCCAGTGCTGCTACACTACTTGAACCCGATATCCTATAAACGGTTACCCCAGCTTTTCCCATTCCTGAACATTGAGCAAAAATTGTATTCATTAACCGTCCTTAATTGTTGATAGAGATTTACATTTCTTATATTATACCGTTAACTTGCATATTTTAAAGTTATTTAAAGGGTATTAGGTAGACTATGGATGACAATGAGAACAATAATTATCTATCTTTGAGCAAACTTAATTGCACAATTGAAGATTTTACTCCTGATATACTTAATTTAGTAAAAGCAAAGAAAAAAGGTGAGTTATATAGAAAATTTGCTCAGAAATTTTTAACTTATATTCCTGTTGATTACAGATTAAAAGATAAAATATCATTATTTGGTGATTTTACTGATGAAGCTTTTGAATTTTTTAAACAAAGAAAAAATGAAGAAAGAAAAATTGAAATTTCAAAAGTTAAATTTCAAAACAACAATTCCATTACAATATTAATAATTATTGAAAATCGGCCGTTTATTATTGATTCGTTGAATTGTTTAATATCAAGACTGGGGCTGCAAACTATTTTTACGTTTCATCCTGTGGTTTTTTCTAAAAGAGATAAAAACGGCAACTTAATTGATATTGTTTCGACAGGCGAAGAAGCTTCAAGAGAATCATTAGTGTTTATTAAAGCTCTTGGAAATTTTAACGAAGAAACCATACAAATCTTAAAAAAAGAAATAAATGAAATTATCGATTTAGTCGATTATACCTATAACTCTTGGCAAAGCTTGCTAAATAAGTTAATTGCTGTAACTACTGAGATAGTACGCCATAAAGATGTCTATGAGGAAAGAGGATTACCTACTGAAGAGGCTCTTGATTTCCTAAATTGGTTACAGAAAGATAATTTTACTTTCCTTGGCATGGTTGAATTTGATACTTCCTCCATGCAAATAACCCATGAAGATGGAGTAAAAGATATTTGGCAAGATAATAAGGAGGAATTAAAGGTTATAATAGAGTTTTCTAAAAGGGATTATTACTCTAATAAACTTGCCATGCTTGGCAAACTTAATAAAGTATCGCCGGTGCATCGTAATGCCCTTGTAGATTATATTCTAATTAAGCATCTAGATGAAAATGGGCAATATAAATCAGGTAGCATAATTTTTGGACTTTACGGAATGGCAGTTTATTACCAATCCATAAAAAGTGTACCTATTTTGCGGGGAAAGATGAATTATGTGCTTGATGAATCAGGATTTCCTTTAAACAGTTACAATTCTAAAAAGCTAAAAAATATTATCGAATCTTTACCTCGTGATACTTTAATCCAAATTGATGAAACCGATTTGTATTGTATGTGCCTTCATATGCTTTCAAGCATGCGTAGCAAAAAATTAAAATTGTTTATTCAGCAAGATTGGGCCGGTTCCTTTATTAATATTATCATTTTTATGCCAAGGAATCGTCTCACGCCAGATGTGTATAATACAATTAGCAACTATCTGTCTGAAAAGTTTGATAGTGAAATTATTACTGATAATATAACAGTATTAGCTCAGGATTTTTCTCACCTTTTTGCTACTATTCCTGTAAAAGATAAAAGGAAGCTCAACTTTATCCCTCAGGAATTAGAGGAAGATTTGATAAAAATCACTACCAATTGGTCCGACTCTTTATTAGATAAATTATGCGAAAAATATGGAGAGTACGAAGGGGGGCTTAAACATAAGCAGCTAGAATTTGCTTTTCCTCCTGAGTATAAGCATAAATTTAATGCAAGTGCTACAATTGAGGATATTAACAACCTGAAAAAAGCTTCAGATTTAAACAAAACCGTTTTTAACCTCTTACAAAAATCACCTTCGGAGTTTATTTTGAAAATTTACAGCCCGTCGGTATTTTTAACTCTTTCTGATACTTTGCCTGCTATTGAGAATTTAGGTTTTATAGCCATTGACGAGCAAAGTTTTATAATTAAAGAGACAGCTCAAATTAAACAGAGTTGGATTTATGAATTTATTTTAGCAAGCCATATGGAAATAGAAATTCCATTTAGCGTGTTAAAGAAAAATATCGAAGTAGCTCTTGAGAAAATAAACGAGGGTATATTCTCAAGCAACTCTTTAAGTAAGCTACTTGTTATTTCCGGTATGGATTGGCAAAAAATTTATTTATTGAAGGCCTTAACAACATATTTACATCAAACCGGTATTTCTTATGGAAAGGCATATGCTCAGCTAACTTTAATAAAACATTATAAATTTACAGAATTGCTCGTGAAGCTTTTTAGTGCATTATTTGATCCTGAATTATATTCAAAAAAACTTGCAAAATCTATTGGTAAGGACTTAGAAAATTACCTTGATGTAGTTTCAAATAGTACGGAGGATAAAGTCCTGCGTAATATGTATCAAATCATTAAGGCGATTACTAGAACTAATTTTTATCAAACCAGAGATGATGCGGTAAAACCTTATATTTCTTTTAAATTTGATTCGCATAAAGTGCCAGACCTACCGCTGCCAAGACCTTATGCTGAAATTTTTATTTATTCTAATGAATTTGAAGGTATCCACCTTAGGGGTGGGAAGGTTGCACGGGGGGGAATTAGGTGGTCAGATAGGGGAGAAGATTATAGATTAGAAGTACTGGGCTTGATGAAGGCTCAGATGGCTAAGAATGCTGTTATAGTACCGGTTGGCTCTAAAGGGTGTTTCTTTGTTAAATTTGAGCAAGGACACTTTTCTCGTGCGGAATATATGGTAAAAGTTGTTGAATGTTATCAAAATTTCTTGAGAGGTCTTTTAGACCTTACTGATAACTTGGTTAATGGTGAAATAGTCCGGCCGGCAAAAACCGTAATTTACGATCATGACGACCCATATTTAGTAGTAGCGGCTGATAAAGGAACCGCATCTTTTTCTGATTATGCAAATCACGTTTCACTGGAGTATAATTTCTGGCTTGGGGATGCTTTTGCATCCGGTGGATCAGTGGGATATGATCATAAAAAGATGGGTATTACAGCTAAAGGAGCGTGGATTTCAGCTCGCTCTCATTTTTATGATATGGGCAGGGATATTCAGTCCGAGCCATTTACAGTAATTGGTATTGGAGATATGTCAGGAGATGTATTCGGTAACGGTATGTTGCTCTCCAAATATATAAAATTGGTAGCGGCATTTAATCATATGCATATTTTTATAGATCCAAATCCAGACTTCAAGACAAGTTATAAAGAAAGGCAACGGTTGTTTAATATGCCAGGTAGTAAATGGTCGGATTATAATCCTGAATTAATTTCTAAAGGTGGAGGGGTTTTCGAGAGATCGGCAAAAATCATTGATATATCTAAGGAAATACAAAGCCTTCTTGGTTTAGAAAGTAATTCTGTTACTCCTAATGATTTAATTAAGGCGATTCTAAAAGCTGAGGTGGATTTATTATGGAATGGTGGGATAGGCACTTATATTAAAGCATTATCAGAAAATAATGCAGATATTGGTGATAAATCCAATGATAATTTACGCTGTGATGCGAGAGATATACGCACTAAAGTAATCTGTGAGGGGGGAAATCTTGGAGTTTCCCAGCTCGGTAGAATTGAGTATGCTCTTTGTGGCGGACATATAAATACTGATTTTATTGATAATTCTGCCGGGGTTGATTGTTCTGACCACGAAGTAAATATTAAAATTGCTTTGAATATGTCTACTTCTTCTGGTAGCTTTCCTGTAGAAGAACGTAACTATTTGTTACAGCAAATGACCGGGCAAGTCGAGGAATTAGTATTAACTGATAATTATGATCAGAATCAAGCAATTACTATTGCGCAAAGAACACCAGTTTTAAATATTGAAAATTTTGGGCAGTTAATACGTAACCTAGAACAAGAAGGTTTACTAAACAGAGAAGTTGAATTCTTGCCTGCTTTGTCAGAACTTTCACGCAGAGCAATTGCAAGAGAAAAAATAACACGCCCAGAACTTGCAGTGTTATTGTCGTATAGCAAAATGTTAGTGGAAAAGCAGCTGATGTGCTCGAATATTGCAGAAGATAAATACTTTCAGAAATATTTGTTTAATTATTTTCCTCATTTAATGAGAGATAAGTTTAGCAACGAAATTCTAAATCATCCTTTAAAAAAAGAAATTATAATTACTGTTATAGCTAATAAATTAGTTAATCAACTGGGGGGATCATTAATTACTGATATCGAAAAAGAAACAGGTGGAGTTTTATGTGATATTGCAAGAGCCCACAGTGTCATTTGCGAGTTGTTTGATTTAGACGGTTTATGGAAAAAAGTAGAGAACCTGGATAAGACAATTACTACAGAAATAAAAGTGGATATGTTTACTGACCTTGCCAAAATAATGCGCCGGGGTATTAGCTGGTTTATAAAAAATACCAAATCTCCGATCAATATTTTAGAGACTATAGAAGATTATAAAGAGCAAATACACCGGATAACTAGCTTAATGGGAAAACTTCTAGTTGGAGAAACTAAAACAAAATTTTATAATAAAATCAATATTTATAAACAAGCAGGAGTTCAAGAAAGTCTAGCAAAAGCTGTAGCTTCTTTAGAATCGTTAGTATCAGCTTTTGATATTATTTATGTTGCTAAAGTTACTAATTCTAAAGACGAAGATGTTGCAAACTTATACTTTGAAAGTGGAGAGTTATTGAATATTGATTGGCTTAGAAAATCATGCGATGCGCAGATAGACGATTCTTATTGGAATAGACTATCTATCCAATCCCTAAAAGATGATTTTTATGATAAACAGAGGCGTTTTGTTACGGAAATAATAAAAAAACAACAAAATAGAGTTGATTTATTAAGTTGGATTAATAACAATAATCAAAGTGCTGATATTTTTACCAATTTTGTAACAGAACTTAAATTCCAGGAAACCGTTAACTTAAATATGCTTATATTAGCTAATAAAAAATTCGAATTATTCTTAAGGCAACTTAGTGGGTAACTATGAGTTCTAAATTGAAAGAAGCAAGAGAAGCAGCGGGATATAGCATTGATTATGTTGCAGAAAAACTAAATATTCGCAAACAATATTTACTTGCTCTTGAAGAAGGGAATTACGATATAATCCCTGGGAAAGTTTATACTGAAGGATACAAAAAAATGTATTATGAGTTTCTTGGAATTAATCCCCAGAATGAGCGGGGTGATGAGTTAGAGACAACGCAAGTATTAAACAGTTCTGAGATACCTGTTGTTACTAAAAAATATACAAAATATATAATTATTTGTTCTGTTATTTTACTGGCTTTGGTGATAGCATTATATGATTTTTTAAAGGTACAACCTGAAGACTTACTTATAACAACTCAATCAGATGATGTAAACGATGGAAGTAGACAACAAAGCTCTGATATACCTTATAAAACAGATTAATCGCAGTGTGGATAAACTTATCTTCGAACTAAATTTGAAAGATAAGCAAATTGAAGATTTAAAAATACAGAATCAGGAGTTAAAAAATAGCAGTGCAGTAATTCTTAATCAAATTAAAGAGTATATTAAAGAACTAGAACAAATAAGAAATCATTATGTCGATAGTAACAATAACTCTAAGCAATAGAGACTTTGAATTATACTGTCCGGAAGAAAGCCATGCGGAACTTCATTCTCTTGCTATAAAACTGGACGTTGAAATAAATAAAGTAAGACAAGCTAACCCTTCTGCTTCTTTTGAACTCCTGCTTGTTATGGTTGCACTTAATCTTTTGGATAATAAGCAAAAGCAAGCAAGCGTAGAAGCTGAAGGTATAGCAAAAGAGGTTAATGAAGACTTCAAAATACTATTATCTTCGATATTTAATGAACTGAAAGTAGTTGCAGAAAAATTAGAAAGATGATAAAAGTAACTTAAGGGCTGCGTAGTGCGTCAGAATAGATAAAAAACCCCCAGGACATAAGCATTTTCAAGGGATTGGTCACTTGCATCATCGTGGTGGTGTAATTACTAAGCCCACCTTATCGAAAGTTCTCTGATGGTGGACTTTATTCAACGGCTAAAGTGGTTCTTTCTTAATATTTTAATTGAATCTATATGCGCGGAAGTTTATATCCGGCAGAATCCTAGAGTTATTAGTCTTTCCGTCAAAATTCTAAATTTTTGATGTAGTTTTAATAATTTTAAAAGTCAATCATCGCATTTTTATTTTTTTGGGGTATTTTTTTACCAAAAATATAAAATTTAGGTGCTATGATGGCAAAAATTCACAATTTACTCATGATTCTCTCTTGAGCAATGCTAATTGCTTAAATTATTAAGATTTTCGGAAAATTATTATGCGGTGGATTCTTTGAGAATATTAGTGATTCTACGCAAATTCAAGCCAACGGCAGAGATAAGCGGATTAACGATATCTCCAATTATTCCCTTAAGGTAGTTTCTACCCATACGACCAAAATTCTTTAGATGACCTATTATCGGTTCAATTGCACTTCTCCGCTTTTGCATCTTTTTGTCATCGGTTGATAAAGCTTTCTTGGTCTTGGCGGTAAAAACCTTGCCTTTTTCTTTGAAGTTATGGCCGGTGTAACCAAGATCTACAAAAATTTTGCTAGTCTCCGGACTTAGCTTGCGCAGCTCCGATACCGTTTGATCTAAAGTATGTCCGTCGTAGGGGTTACCGTGAAAAGATTTAACCCCAAGAATAAAGTTGCCTCGGCCGCTTACTGCAATCCCGACTTTGTTACCAAATTCGTAAGGTTTATTCATTTTACCCTTGCCGATACACTCTACCTCCGGAGCATGAAAGCTATAGACTATCTTATGCTCTTTTTTATAAATATCCTTGTCCTTTTTCTTAAGCACAGACTGGGCATGAATATTTTTAACTCTCGTAAAAATGGCGCTATCCTCAGCAGATAGTTCTAATTTTGATTTTTCTATACCTCTCCAGCATATACGGATCAACCTACCTAAGCGGACTTTTAAGCTTATCATTATTTTTCTACGTTGCCTTGCTTTACTATCTTCCTTGTACTTCCAAAGCTTGATCGTCTTATATTTAAAACTCTTGGCGTATGTCTCGTTAAGCGAAATACCAAGTCGTTTACAGAGATCTACTACTTTTGCTCTTGCGGTCTCCATTAAATGTACGTCATGTGGATGTTTGATATTCTTAATCTGTACAGTCGTATCTATAATCGCCGATTCCAAGTCTTTTTTTTTGAGTGCTCCGACCTTCAGTCCTATACGCAAAAGCTCTTTTAGAATCTCTTTATATCCTTCCTCTCCCAGAGCATTGCGGAATCTACGTATAGTCGCCTCCGATACGTCAATATCTTGTTGCATATACTCATAGCCGCAAAAATATTGCCAATATATATTTTCCTTTAATTCTTCCTCCGTAAACGAATCAGAACCGTTATACATAGCTTGCAGCATTGATAGTCCTAGCATTACTCTATGATCCTTCTTATTTCTACCGAATTGCTTGATTTCAACCTTAGCTAATGCCAGCGCTTCAAGTTCAGACCAATTTACCAAATCTCTCAGTTTATATAATTTGTTTTTGCGATTTAGTTGTATAGATAATTTTTCACCAAATAATCTTTCTTGTTTTTGAGAAAAACTAATATTTTCTATAGGCATATACTTTAAAATCCATAAGCTTTATGCGCTAATTATAACATTTTCTTATGGATTTCGTAAGCCATTTATAACATGAAACCCCTTCTAATTCAGGGGTAGAGAGTTTTGACGGAGAGACTTATTAGTTTTTTCACGCTCTTTCTAATAAAATTAGTAGCACGTATAATATAAATCTGTATAATGGCAGCGGTAAAAAGGGAAAGACCATGTCAAAATTGAGCAAGCCTCTAGATATTCCATTGCGAGGCAGTAAAAAAAGCTTTGTTGGAATAGGGCAAAATATATTATCTGATGAAGAAAATAGCGTTGAGTTAGTTGTCGGTAAACCGGTTATCTACTCTAAATCAGTTAAGAAAGAAATAGAAATCGATGCAATTTATAGTTTATCTCCTTCGCCGGTGTCTAATAGCTTTACGTCTATGTCCTCTTTACAAAGCTTGCCATTGGAAGAAGAGGTTTCTGCTCCAGAGCGATTCAAATCTGAAGATGTTTTTCTACCTTTAGCCCCACTATCTGGTTCGGCTGAAAAAAATACTACTTCAGTATCCCTGGTATCGGTTACAACTTCAGAATCCACAAAAGAAAGTCCGTCTATTTCACTACATGCTATATCTGAGCCTATCCCTATTCCTTTTTCGTCAAAATCGATTGGATCAATGGTATCGGAATCATTTCCTGATGATACTTCTCTCCTAATAACTGGTAGTGATAAAAATTCAGATTTAGGTATTTCTTTACAACGTACTGATTTAGAAATTAATCAAAAATCGTCAGAATTAGATCCAGGGCTTATGCAGGAAAAACAAGGGATAAAAGCACTTGGAGATGGATATTTTATTTTTCAACTTGACGAAGAATAATCTTATGACTCTTTTAGTTTTAATGAAGGATCAATGCTGTAAAAACAAGACCCAAAAATTTTATCCATAGGGGCTACGATTACTTGCTCCTTACCAAAGATTCTTGCCGGAATCGTAATTTCTAGCGCATGTAACATCATCCTCTTAAAAGGCAGTCCGCCATATTTTATATCACCTAGAATTGGAAATCCTAATTGTTTGCTATGATACCTTAATTGGTGCATTCGGCCGGTTAGGGGGGTATATTTCATTATAGCACTATCGTTGTTGTTTGCTAATAGTTGATATATGGTTTTTGCAAATTTTCCATCTTCAGTTTCTTTCACTATTTCCTGAACTCCGGATTTTTCTTTACCAATATAACTTTCAATATTTCCTTCTTTCGGAATAAAAGATACATCGCCTGTTAATATGGCTATGTAAGTTTTTTGGATTTGTTTTTCTCTAAAAGCTTCCCCAAGTAAAATGGCACTATTTAGATTTTTAGCTATAATAAAAACCCCGCTCGTATATTTATCTAACCTGTGAACTAATTTATACTGACTTTTTTCAGTTTTATTCAAATATTGCAAAGCATGGTCGATACTAATAGTTATTTTGCTTCCGCCTTGTGCTGCAATACCATGTGGTTTGTTAATGGCAATAAATTGATCGCACGAAAAGATAAGATATTCATTAAGAATTTTATCAGCTAGCGAGATGGCTGCAGGAGAAAAAAAAGTTTTTTGAGGAATTATAAGATTTTCATTTATAAGATAATTAGCAATATTTACTACATCACCTTTGTTAATTCTAGTATGTGCTTTTACTTTTTTACCATTTACTTTGATTTGCCCTTTTCGTAAATTTTTTTCCACAACTCCTTGAGTTAAATAGGTAAATTTTTGCCTTAGAAATCTATCTAACCTTGTTTCTATAATGTTTTCAACTCGCAATTCTATCATTTTAATTTACAGCTAGATATTTAGCCCATAACAGGGTAGAAAGGAGTATTACAGCGCCTATTTGATGAAGTAACGCAAGTGTAATCGGTACTAAATAAATTAGAGTAAAAATACCCAGCATGACTTGAAATATAAGAGCTATAATTAAATAAATTAGTACTTTAGATAACAGTAAGTTTTGTATTTTAAAACCAATAAAACAAGTAATTAAAATAGCTAGTGTAACAATATAAGCTAGTATCCTATGGATAAACTGCACAAATACTGGATCATAAAAGCTATTTGAACCAAATGTTCCGAAAGTAATTTCATTTGGTATAATTGAGTCTCCCATGAGCGGAAATTGATTATAAACAAGACCGGCATCAAGTCCTGCAACAAAAGCGCCAAAAGTTATTTGAATAAATAATAATATTAAACAAATATTTAACCAGTTGTTAATTGGTATTAAAATGGTTTTTGCGCCGATAGATATTTTAAAAAAAGACTGTTCCATTAATTGCCAGAATAATAGAGCATATAAGGCAATTGCCAGTAACAAATGGATTGCTAACCTAAAGTGGCTTACACAAGGAGCAGATATAAGACCGCTTTTTACCATATACCACCCAGCAATCCCTTGGCTAATCAGCAGAATTAACCCTATAAGATATATATAAATTTTTGCGCTGCTAATGGTTTTATTAAATAAAAAATACATCAAAGGGATGATGTATAATATACCGGTAATGCGTCCGGCAATTCGGTGAATAAATTCAAGCCAGAAAATGGATTTAAATTCTGCTAAATTCATGCTGCTATTTACCTTGATATATTCGGGAGTCTGCTTGTATTTATCGAACTCGCTTATCCATGATGCTTCAGTTAAAGGAGGAAGGATTCCCGTTACGGGTTTCCATTCTGTAATAGACAAGCCGGAATTAGTTAAACGAGTTAGCCCGCCAATAAAAATCATACAAATAATTGCACCGCACATTACTCTTAACCACAGAGTTAGGTAGTAATTTTGGTTGGTATTTAAATCTTTCATCTTATAGCTAATATAAACTAATAAGCAAGGTAGCTAGCATAACAATTAATAAAGATATTACCATAAAAATTGCAGTTTGCTGGTTATGCAAAATAGACAGTTTCTTTATTAATTGCTCTTCTAAAACATCTAAACGCCAATTTTCTTTTGGTGATTCAGGTGGATTATCTTTTTTCCAGTAATGATATAAATAAGCAAAACCATAACCAATTATTTCAAGAATATTGAGGCTGGTGCTCTCTTTTCGTGTTATATTTAAGCTTATAACGATAATTATAGAAACGCCATAAATAGCTAGTTGTTTCAGCACTTCATAAGAATAGTTATTTATTTCATATAGCGGATAAAAAATATTACTAACTGGCGTAAATACCCATAAAAATCCTGTAACAAAGCAAGCTAAGCTTATAAAAATAAGGCTAAATTTATTGTAAATATTCATCTCTAAAGGAATGACTTTCTTATGATTTATAACTTCTTTCCACGGAAAAGAAATTATAGTAAACACACCGGAGAGTAATATTGCTATATAAAAGAAATTCCCAGAAAATAGGTGAGATAATCCTGCTTTATTGTAAAAACTTAAACTAAAAGGAATATTGGTCATTAATGAGATTCCAATGCTTGCCGATATTAATAGGATAGTATTTTTAAATTTCCCCAGTTCTAAGCAAAGGGTAATTCCTTTCCTATCCCGAAGGGTAGCACAAACAACGCTAAGTAGGCATTTGTAAATAATATGGATAAATAAATAACACGTTACCCCAATAAGAGCTGATTTGTTCCCAGAGCTAATGCCAATTGCCATCATTCCCATGGCAACTATTGATAAATAACATAGTAGAGCAAATATATTGTCTTCAAAAATTGCTTTAAATCCGGAATATAGGATCATAGTTAGCCCTATATATTTCAAGGGTTCAAATCCATAAAATACTTTGATTAACAACATTAACCCCAGCTTGGTAGTAAAATTGATTAAATATAAAAATCCAGAAGCAGAAGCTGCTTTATAATAATTAACCATCCAGCCGGAAAATGGAAAGGCTGCAATGTTAATTACCATAGCTGTAAACATTACATAAAGTATGGCATGCGAATATTCCGGATTTTCCATTAGATTAGTAACCAAAATAATTTCGGAAGAATTGCTTGTAGACATAATATGAGCAATGCCAATTAGGATCATATTACTGGTTACTAGGTGAGTTAAAAAATATTTTTTTGCATAGTTAATTGATATAAAACCTGTTTTATTCCCACTGAATATAATCATCGAGGACATAACCATCATTATTTCAAGGCCGGCAAACATTGAAATAAAATCTTGAGCCAAAAGGCTAATAAATACAGCAGCGCCATAAGCACAACCTATTATTAATTCATTATATTTTTTTTGACCAAGAGCGTAAGAATTAGCAGTTAATAATACTAGCAAAAATGCCGCCCCAATTAATTTATTAAAATCGTCGAATTCCCAAATTAATTTTAAATTATATAACTCAAAAGAGTATCTACCTTGACCCAAGAATAACCCTATAGAGCTAATAATAGGACTAACAAGTGCAACAAATTTAAATAATGTGCTATGCCTATTAATTACTAGTAATAGCAATATAAAAAACATCATTATGGTTGCTGGGTGAAAAAACATTTTTATATATTCCTATTTTACATAAAAGTTAGAAAAATATTGATGATTTGCTGAATAAAAAAGAAACAAATAACAAAAATTATACATAAAACCAGACTAATAAACATAAAAATAGGAACGGTTTTTTCTGTATTATTATTTTTTATCTTTACCGGTTCGTATATAAAACCTAATACCTTAAGCATATAAAACGCTGAAAATAAGCTGCTAACTGCAATAACTATCATTACCAATAAGTTTTGTTGATTAGCTGCTGCTACCATAATATAAAATTTACTGATAAATCCTGCAAATGGTGGGATACCTATCAAAGAGAGAGTAGCTATAAGGAAAATTGCACTAGTTTTGGGCATGGTTTTGTTTACTCCCGTAAGATCATTTATATAATAAGTTTTATGTAAGCTATAAAAATTACCAGCAGAATAAAATAGACAAATTTTACTAAATGAATGGGAAATCATATGGATAAGTGCTGCCGCTAAGCCTTTGGGAGTAAATAAGAAAGCGCTAATTAGAGCAATGCTTAACTGGTTAATAGTAGAATATGCCAATATCATTTTAATTTCATTGCATTTTAATGCCTGGAGTGAACTGTATAATATGGTTATAGCCGGTAGAATTACCAGCCAGTTATAATCGCTGAATAAATATTGTAGGTAGTCGAGTCCAAACACATAAAAAAGAACTTTATATATACAAAACAAACCGGTTTTAACTACAACCACAGCATGGAGTAGGGCGCTGACAGGGTAGGATGCAACCATAGCAGCAGGTAACCAACCGTGTAATGGATAAAGCGCTGCTTTACTTATGCCAAATATAAAAAAGAGTAATAGAAAAACAGCAGCTGAGTCTGAAAAATAATCTTTTATGAACCCGCCTCCAATAAATGTGCCAGTACCTATTTTCGAATAAATAACTATTATTGCTGGTAGAAATAATATTATACCACTTAGCAATAGGATTTTTAGATATTTATTTAAACCGGCAAGCGTTTTTTTATCAAAGTGATGAACTATTAACGGAATTGTACATAACGTTAGTAATTCGTAAGCTATAAACATGGTAATTAAGTTTGCAGATAAAGCAACTATGCAACCTAGTAAAATACAACAATTAACAAAAAATAAATATTTACTGGAATTTGTAATGTGATTAATGGTTAAAAATTTTATTGTATATAGGAGAGCCGGAATCCAAAGTGCCGCAAGCATAGTTAGGAAAATGAGCCCAAGTGGTTCAAGGCTAAACGCTATAGAGTATTTACCGATATCTAATAAAGTGAATTTTATTACAGTGCCGTTTATAAATAAATCGTCAATTATTATCACGTTAAATAGAAAAAATATGCTGATGCTAAGCAGAAAAAAGCTTCTGATTTTGCTGTCTTCTTTTGTAAAAAAAGGTGCAACCAGGTTAATCATACCAAGAAGCATAGTAGAAATAATTAAAAAATTTAAAGGCATTGGGCTGGTCATTATTTACTCTCTTTTTATTCTTAACCTAACCTATGGTCATGGAAGTATGGTAACCAATCATTTCTGCTATTTCGTGCATATATAATAATGTGAAAACATGTATGGTTACAATAGCAAATAATCCTAGTAGATTTGTATCTATTTGGATTACCCCGTTTTCTTCTTTGGCAAAGAAAAGAGCTTTTGCAAGTTTAAGATGGTATAATATTCCGAAAACTGAAGCAATTACTACGATAATAAATTCTAACAACAAGCTTTGCTGAATTAAAAGCTCAAATATCTTAATTTTTATTATAAACATACTAGTTAGCGGTAAAGAAGCACTAAAAAGAAGGATTAAAGCTGCTAGGATTTTGAACCAATGTGAATCTTTTATGTGTTTTATTGAGTATATATCTAAATTGTTTGTTTTATTTTCAATATGGGCAAGTAGGGTAAATAAACCAATTTTATTAACACTATCAATAATCAGCAACTGAAATAACAAGGCTTTTGCTGGCCAAATTGATAAAAGAAGAAAAGCATAACCGATTTGCAGGGCTGTAGAATAAATAATAATTTTTTTAATATTTTTTGATTTTAAGGCTAAATAAGAGCAGATAATAAGGGTCGTAATTGCCATAGCCCGCAGCATTAAGGAAAATGGTATATAGATTAGATTAACTTCGATAGTAAAATACAAGAAGCGCATTATCATATATATTCCAAGTAGACTAGAGATAGCCGCGATATAAGTGAGAATAAATGGTGCAGTAGCAGAGTAAGATCTGATCATCCAAAAATGTAATGGGAAAAATGCCATCTTCAAGATTGCTCCGGTTAAGAAAAACACTATGGCAATTATTAACAGATGTAATTTTGTTGATCCTGCCACGCTTGATCCGTAATTCACTTGTAGAATATTAGAGATATCAGCAATATTGAGGCTACCGGTGATAGCAAAAAAGAAGCCAATAGATATTAGTATTAATGTTGCGCCAATTGTACCTAGTATAAGATAATCAAATGCTCCGATTAAAGCTTTTGCTTCTTTTCCTTTTGAAACTAAAACGTAAGTTGCTAGAGAGGAAATTTCAATAAATACATAAAAATTAAATAAATCATTAGTGCTAAGTACTCCAAGATATCCCGCATGAGCAAATAGGAGCAAGCTGTAGAACATATGGTGTTTTTTATTATCAATATATTTAGTAATTGTTTTATTAATAAGTTGTTTGCCAAAGAGTAAGAAAAATAATAAGACACCGTTTATGTATATTATTATCGGCTGATTTAGATAATCTAAACTATACTCTATACCAATCGGTGCTTGCCAATTACCGAAAGAATAGGATTGGAAATTGCCTGATGTAGATATTCCGTAAAGCGTAATTACTAGATTTGTTATAATAGCAATAGTAGCAATAAGCCAGGAAGTGAATTTATGGAAAGTTAAAGCACAAAACAACGCTGAAAAAAAAGGAATTAACACTTGTAATGCCGGGATATGATTAATTAAAGTCATTAATTATCCTCTTGCTGAGTTATTGCACTTTCCGAGATAGTGCCGTACTCTTTATATATTTTGTATATTAAAGCAAGTCCTACGGACATGGTAGAAAATCCAACTACAATAGCAGTTAGCATCAGTACATGCGGTAGGGGACTGGAGAAATTGTACGGGCAATTAACCAAATTCGAGCAAATATCAATTGGAAGAATAGCCCCGCTTACTTTACCAAGAGCTATGTAAAAAAGGAGAACTGAACTTTGAAATATTCCAAGGCCGATGATTTTACGTAAGTAATTATCGCTAGTTAGCATTATAAAAAGACCAGTAACAAGTACTAGTGCTGCAAAAAAGTAAATAATATTTTGCATGGTAGAGAACTAATCCTCCTTTAAAACTAAATAAATTAAACACATAATTGATGAAACGGTTAAACCGACTCCAATTTCAATAAAAAATATACCTATATGTTGACCGGTAAGAGGGTGATTTACCCAAGGAGTTTTAGCAATTGAATTATAATTTAAGTAATTATCATCAAACAAAAATGAAACAAGCCCTGTAGATGCATAAATTAGCACTCCAAATATCCCGCAAATAATGAGAGCTTTTTCTGAAAAAAATTCATGAGTTTTTTTACTGCCGTTGAGAAGGTCAAAAGCAATTATTCCTGAAGCAAAAATTACTCCCGCTTGGAATCCCCCTCCCGGAGAAACTTCCCCGTTTAACTGGATGTAAATAGCGTATAGAATCAGATAAGGGATTATAAATGAGACTACTGTTTTTAAAACGGAAAAATATTTCAGCATTATTCCCTCCTGCGTGCAAGTATCAAAACGACAGCAATGCCGGCAATTAGAATAACGCTAGTTTCGCCTAAAGTATCATAACCTCTGTAACTAGCAAGTATTGCTGCAACAATTGATGGTATGCCAATATCATTTTTTGTATTTTCTATATAGTATTTTGTCAAATGTGACTGTACTTCGGTGTTTTGTTGTCCGTATAAAGGCAAGTCGAAACTTGCAATAATTAATAAAACAATAAAAATTACACACAAGGTTAGCGCAAGAAATATTCTAGTTTTACTTACTAACTTATAATTCTCATCACCAATTATTTTTACCAGATTAAGCAAAACACACGTAGATAGACAAGCGCCAAGAGCGGTTTCTGTCATCGCTACGTCGGGTGCATCCATAAATAGATAACATATTGCAATTATCAAGCTAAAAGCTGACATTAATAGGATAGATTCAATTAAATTTTTAGATACTATTAATCTAAAGCAAATTCCTATTAATACGAAAGAACTGATGATAAGAAGTATAAGATTTAATTCCGGCTCTAGTATTGAAGGAATAGAAAAAAATGCAGTCACTCTATTCTCCCATCTTTATCTATTTTATAGAGGACAGAAGCCCTCGCTAGTGCGTGGGTAGACACGGGGTTTAACAGCAAAATTATTAGGGCTATTATTATTAGCTTAAAAGCTGAGCTGAAATCTGATTGCAGAAAGCTAAGCCCTACAAGGCAAAATGGTATGCCGCAGCACTCAGTTACACCGCTTGCATGAATCTTAGTATAAAAATCACGGAATCTTATTAAACCTACAATACCGGAAGCAATAAATCCCAAGCCTATAACTATAAGTATAAAACCAATATATACCATATTTATCTTCACACCAATAATTATGAATATCCGTAAAAACTACATTATTTTTTTTTCAAGAACAAGAACTCTATAATTTTTATATTATTTTTTTAATTTTATGCTTAGTGGCTGTCGACTAAAGAGCTATAAATATAACTATAGGTTAATTAATCAACTCTAGGAGGTTTTGATTGGAAAGAGGAAACATCTCTGAAAATTTTTTAATAAAGGCTGTTGGATTAGAAAATACCATAATTTCTGGGTATGCAAGTGTATTTAATATCGTTGATAGTCAGAACGATATAGTTCAAAAAGGAGCTTTCGAAGATACAAAGCCGGAAAATATTAAATTACTTTGGCAACATGATACTCTAAAACCAATTGGCATAATAAAGTCATTATATGAGGATGATTATGGGCTTAAAATTCAAGCTGAAATAAATAACAGAATTTTACTTGGTAAAGAGACTACCGAACTTGTAAGGCAAAAAGCAATAGATGGTTTGAGCATTGGTTTTTGTGCTAAGGATTTTGAATATGATAATCAGGGAGTTAGGTTGCTCAAGAAAGTAGATCTTATGGAGATAAGCGTCGTAACCTTTCCGGCAAATAGAAATGCTGGAATAATAAATGTTAAAAAACTAACTGAACATCCAATTAATCGTTCCCTAGAGAGAATTGAGAAATTATTAGAAAAGCTAGTTAATTTGGAATAGAGGAGAATATGGAACTTAAACATAAACAAATAGAAGCAATTGCCGATAATGTGCAAACTGTTTTAAATAATGAATTACAATCAATAAGCAAGTATAAGGACCTTGAAAATAAATTTAATAATTTGCAGAATGCTATATTTAATCCTTTTAATATTTCTTCCTGTAGACCGGAAGAAGAAAAAGCTTTCGGTGACTATTTAAGAAAAGGTATAGTTTCAGAATTTGTTACTAAATCTTTAAGTACTACGACAGGTGAAGCCGGAGTGGTAATAGTTAATAATTTAAATAACAAAATAGTTAGTACGGTGAATGCAAAATCAGTTATGCGGCAACTAGCTTCGATTGAAACAATTTCTACTAGTGCTTTAGATTTTATAATTGAAGATGGTAAGTTTATTTCCGGTTGGATAGGAGAGGCTGAAGCAAGAGAAGTTACTGAGACTCCAAAACTTAAGAAAAAAACAATTGCTGTCCACGAGTTATATGCTCAGCCAAAGGCTACTCAGAAATTAATTGACGATTCAGCTATAGACATTAATTCATGGTTGGCAGAGAGGTTAGCAGATAGTTTTATCAAAGCTGAGAATGAGGCATTTATTACCGGAGATGGAAATAAGAAGCCATTTGGGATACTAACTAATGAAGACATTACAAGAATAGATACAGGTAATGCGGTAACGCCTGACATATTGCTTAAATTAATTAATGCTCTTGATGAAGAGCATATAGCTAATGCCAGTTTTTTGATGAATAGGTCAACACTTGCCTCGATCCAAGGCTTAAAAGATGAAACCGGCAGATTTATTTGGCAGCAATCTTTATCAGAACCTTTAAAACAAACTATTTTTGGTATTCCTGTTTTTTGTATTTCCCATATGCCAAATGTTGGAGAAAATAAGCTAGCAATAGCTATCGGTGATTTTAAAGTAGCTTATAAAATAGTAGATAGAGCAGGTGTTGGGATAATGCGAGACCCTTATACCGATAAGCCATTTATAAAATTTTATGCCGTAAAAAGGGTAGGGGGTGACGTAATTGTACCGTCTGCTTTAAAATTTGCCAAATTTTCCAGTTAAAACATTTTTTATGCAAAATAACGTCACTTATAAAATTTTATCAGTTGAAGAAAGAGAAGTATGGCCTCTTGAAGAAGTAAAAAATTATTTACGAGTTCCTCATAAAAACGACGATAAATTAATTGCTAACCTTATTAGCTCAGCAGTAATTACTGCTGAGCAGTTTTTAGCACTAAGTTTTTGTATAAAAAAAGTTACGTGTTTAATAGATAAAGCCCCTAGTTATCTAAGGCTAAAACATATACCGGTTGCCTCAATAACAAAGGTTTTTCTTCTTAATGGGGAAGATAAAAAAGATATTACCGAAAATTTTGGCTACCTTGAGGACAACAAGCAGAAAATATTATTTAATCAGAAATATCTATCTCAGAAACTTGAAATAAGTTATGAAGCAGGTCTCGGGGATAAAATTCCCCAGCCTATCTTGCAAGGAGTTCTAACGCATATAGGTATGATGTATGATTTTGGCGAGAATTCAGCAAATATTTTGTCCGAAATAAAAAATATATACATGCCGTACCGGTCTCTTAAAATTTAAATATTTAGCTTTATATGACCAAGAATAAAAAAACATTCATAGCTAAATTAGCTCATAATATTAATTTTCTAGAAAATGTTGCGGACTCCCCTTCTGCTGATCCGGTCTGGCAGGAAAAATACAATTGTTTCGCGGAAATTATACCCCTTAGTGAATGTAAATATATGTCACTTGAGGGAATGAATTTCGGTAATTTAATTACTGAAGAGTATTATTTATTTAAAATCAGATATATGGATGGTTTATCCAAAGCTTTACGAATCTCTTTTCGTCGTAAATTATACTCGATTAAACGTATAATTAATATTGGCGAAAAAAACAGGTTTCTAAATATCATAGGTCTTGAAATTTTATAAGGAGGACAAATGTCATTAGATTTTATTCATATATTCCAGCTAAAGATCCTTCATACTCTGGAAACCTTGATTAGGGAACATGTAAATCAAGTATATATATCGGTCATAGAGGATGGTAATTATCCTTTTATTTCGATTAATCTCGTAAAGCTTGAAAATTATTCAAGGACCTCACAATTTATATATTTATTAGAATTTGAAATTTGTATTTTTGTAAGAGACCAGAATAAAAAGAGCTTGATTAATATCAGTAAACTAGTTGAGCAGCTTCTACTGCCAGATAAACTTAAAATTCCAAGTTACATAGTTGCGGGGATAAAACTAAATCAGCTTGTCTTTAGCGAAGCCCGCGACCTTGTCCATAATAAGCTAACTATGTTCTATAAAACGATGATAAAAAGAGAATTAATGGAATGAGTTTTCATGAAGTTTTATTTCCATCATGCTGCGAGGTATTTTTAGTAGGTAGGTCGTTATTTTTTACTTCAAAAGTTATTTGTGCTTCCGGTAGAGAAATTAGAAACCTTGATCAGGAGTACCATAGAGGGCAATATTTTTTGAAAGATTGCTTTTTATCCAAAAATGAATTTTGGCTGTTTAACAATTTTTTTAAAGCAAGAAGAGGTAGCCGATTTGCTTTTCTATTAAGGGATATTGCTGATTTTACCGTTCAAAAGCAATCACTTGGTGTAAGTGATGGGATTAAGAAGGATTTTCAACTTTGTAAAATTTATCAGGATGAGAAATACCCATATATCAGAAAAATTACTAAAATTAAAAGAGATAGCTTAAAATTATATGCAGGAGAAGATGAGATTCAGGAATACCAACTTAATGAAAACAACGGAATAGTGCTCCTTCCTGATGCATTGGTAAAAGATAGAACTTTATATGCTAGTTTTGAGTTCTACTTAGTTGTTAGGTTCTCCGAAGATAGTTTTGATTATCAACCAAAATCAGATGGAACTATAGAAATATTAAACCTTTCACTAATAGAGGTATTTGAATGAGAGGAAATAATCATAACTTTTCCACGAGGCATGACAAATTGGTAAATTCTAGATATGAGGTTAGTTTTACCTATTTATACGAAATATATTTATTCTCAGGAGCAGTTCTAAAATTAAATTCTTCAGGCCAAGAAATTGTAGCCAATAACAAAAAATTTTTACCATTTTCATCAATCATCTTAACCAAAGGGGAATTTAACGATTCTGCTGAAAACGTAATTAATTTAACAGGAATTTTTGAAATAAATGGTATTACCAGAAAAATGAATTTGGTAGGATGTAAAATAAAAATCTCCTATTATTATGATAAAGTTCTATTTCCATTAATAACTTATTTCATTACAGAATTTGTAAAAAATGATTTAGATTTTACTTTAAAATGTGAACCGGAAACAGTTAAATACAATCAGTCATTACTTCTGCTTTATAGCAAAACATGTCGAGCAAATTTGGGTGATAGTAAATGTGGCATCGATATTAGCAGGTATAGGAAGTCATACGGAATTCAATCTATCAAATCCCGCATTATTAGCGTCTCAGGTATGGAACTAAACAACGGATATTATAACTTGGGGAGTGCTCTATTTATTACTAAAACAGGGGAAAATATTAATTTCAGGATAATTGCTCATTATAATAACCAAATTACATTAGAGGAAGAAGTTTATGAGGATTTATTAAAACATAAAGAAGTGAGCTTAGGGCCAAGTTGTGATAAAAACTTTAGAACTTGTTGCAATAAGTTCAATAATGCAGTAAATTTCAGGGGAGAACCAACAATAACTGAACATAGTTTTTTTAAGAATAATGTGCGATAAACAAACGATAAGGTGTTTTTTTTCTGGCTTTTTTAGTGTTTTTAGATTTGTATATACTAAATCGGTGTTATCGAAACCTCGAGATATTGTTACTTATGTTTTCAAAGTTGAAGATTATATTGATATTGCTTATAAAAGCTTAAGAAATAACCATGAAAGAAACTAAAAAATTTTTTGATGCTAACGGTCTGAACAAGGGCTATAGTAAGGCATTATTTAGCAAGACGTCTAATTTAGCTGTAAGTAGCAGTAGCCAGTATAAACATATTATGCCGCCATTAGATGTCATGGCTGCATATGAAGAAATTAGTCCTGGGACTATAAAAAAAATTATTGAAATGGCGCAGAAAGAACAGAATTATCGCCATTCTATTGAACTACTTAATGTTGAAAAATACGATAGAGCAGTTAAATTTGGGAAGATATGCGGAGTTGCTTTAATAGGGATTATTGCCATGACAGTTCTCATTTTAGCATTCGGTGGGCATTATATGATCGCTTCTGTCTTTTTCTTGTCTGCTTTCGCTACGATTGGTGGTATATCTTTTTTTCAGTCTGATAAAAGATATAAAAATAAAGTTTTTCATAAAAATTTTGATCAAAGAAATAGAGTGCATAACCATAAGGCACGAAGCAATAATTAAGTAATATAAAATCGTTTTTAAAACGATAAAAATGGTCCTTTAGCATTTAAAATAATTATGGATAAAAAATTAGTTGCGTTGGTTGGAAGGCCAAATGTTGGGAAGTCTACTTTATTTAATAGGCTTAGTATTAGGAAAAAAGCAATAGTTCATGATCTTCCAGGGGTAACAAGAGACAGAAAATATGCAGATGCCAAGATTGGGCCGATGTTATTTAGGGTAGTTGATACCCCTGGTCTTGAAGAATCAGAAGAAGGGCAGTTAGAATATCGAATGATGCAACAAACTATGCAAGCCATAATCGATGCGGATCTAGTTTGTCTAATTGTTGATAACATATCTGGAGTAACACCTGCTGATAAATTTTTTGCTAATTTTATTAGAAAATATAGTAAAAATTATATAGTTATAGCTAATAAATCAGAAAAAAAATTTACTCATGATAAAGAATTTTATAGCTTAGGTTTTGGTGTGCCAGTACCTATTTCTGCCGAACATGGTCAGGGTCTTGCTGATTTATATGAGGCAATTGCAGCTAAAATAGACACAGAAGATGTTGTAAAAATTTCTAATCCACAAACTTCTGATTCAGTCCAGATAGTTATAGTAGGTAGACCAAATGCCGGAAAATCAACATTTATTAATGCCATTTTGGGAGAAGAAAGGCTAATTACTGGCCCAGAAGCGGGTATTACTAGAGAATCGATAGAAATAGAGTGGAAGTATAAAAATCATAATTTAAAGCTTATAGATACAGCGGGTCTTAGGAAAAAAGCAAATGTTACTAAGAGCTTAGAAAAATTATCTACGGGTGATACTATAGGTAGTATCAAATTTGCCAATACTGTTATTTTAATGCTAGATGCTACAATTGCTTTAGAACAACAAGACTTATCTATTGCTAACTACGTAATTGAAGAGGGTAGAAGCCTAGTAATTGCAGTCAATAAATGGGATCTAATAACATTAAGGCGAAATTATGAAGAAGAATTTACCTATAAGCTAGAAAAATTTCTTCCTCAGGTAAAAGGCATTCCAGTGGTTTTCATTTCTGCGATAAATCAGCATAAAACGAATGAAGTATTAGATAGAGCTGTAGAAATGTATGATTTATGGAATAAAAAAATAACAACAAGTAAACTTAATGATTGGCTTGCGTTTGCTACTGAAACTCATCAATTACCTCTTCAGAAAAAATTGGGAAGAAGAGTTAGGCTTAAATATGTTACACAGATTAAAACACGTCCCCCGACTTTTAAATTCTTTTCGAATGATCCTGATAGTATTACCGAAGCTTATACTAAATATTTGCTCAATTCCTTGCGAGAGAATTTTTCCATGCCTGGTGTGCCGATAAGAATGTATTTTTCTAAAACTGATAATCCTTATAGTACAAAGAAATAACTACTTGGCTATTGCTTGTACTGTTGACAAGAGAAGCCTACGTGATAGCATTAAGCATTAGTAGAATGGTATTACTAAGAGCATTATGGCAAAAAAAATATTACTTACAAGATCTGAAGAAGATAATAATTATTTAAGGCATATTCTTGTTCCCAAGGGGTATACCTGTTTAGATTTAAGTTTAATTGAACATGTCAACCTACCTTTTAACATAACGGTCCTCGAAGATTTTACAGATATAATTGTTACAAGTAAAAGAGCTGCACACCTTCTGCCTGTTGATGAAGGTACAAAAAATGTATGGGTAGTAGGAGCGACCAGTGCAGAAATAGCTAGGCAAAAAGGTTATAATGTTCAATATGTTGCTTACTCGGCAACCGAACTTACAGACAAATTACCTCACAATATCTATAACCATGCTATTTATCTTTCCAGTAATATGATTAGCACCAGGATGCCGCATGGAATTAAAATGATAAATGTTTACAAAGTGAGATATAAAGATAATTTATCGGAGCGGGAGATTCAAATCCTAAAAAGTGGTGTGGATTATATTCCCCTATATTCAGAAAATTGCGCAAAAACCCTGATAAAATTAATATTAGTAAATGATTTATTGAAATATATAGAAAATTCAGTAATTATTGCTATAAGTTCGAAAGTAGAGAAGCTGCTAATGGATTATTTTAGACAAATTGTGACTTGCGATTATGCAGATCAAATCCTGGAAAAATTAGAGAATTATGACCTCAACAGAAAACAACAAAAAGAAAAAGTTTGAAAATGATGATCATTCAGCAGTAAATATAAAACCTAAACCCGCTCTGCAAAAAACTAATTTTAGAATAGCTGGTTTAGCTTTCCTTGTGGCTTTCGGATTAGTTCTGTATTTTGTTATTGCTTATAAAGAATTATGGCTTAGTACACTTGATCGTTTGAATCTATTCCCTTCCCACAAAAACCAACAGCAAGAAGCCAGGCATGATGAAACGGCAAAAGATATTAATGGTTGTTGTCTTGAGAATAGCGAAGAATTACCTCGATTTGCACCAGATTTGGATGAGGGAGAACCAGATGCGCTAAACGATACGGAGGATTTAAATCCGTATGATAATACAGCAGATACTGCTACTGATAACAGCCAAGAAATTGCTAATGCTAACCTGATTAATGACTTGAATGATTACCGAATTTATCTTGCCAATGTTAATGAGTTCCTGCAAAAATTTTATAAAGATCAATCGTATTCCGAGAATTTGGATATTATAATGCAGATTGAACTTCCAAAAGAATTTGAAGAACTAATGGTGTTGTGCAAACGTTATGATAGTATGTTAGCTCAGAATGTTCCGTCTTATGAGCAGGTTTTCTTATTTGATACAGATATTTTTAGTAAATTTTTAAAAATTAAAAAAGAAACTGATTTTTATAAGGAAAGGAAACAATTAAAAGCAAAAATTGAAAATAAAATTGGTTCGTTTATTGAGTATGCGTTCTCTATTGATTTGCAGCAGGAATTTTTGGAATAGTAACTAAGAATTGCCGCTTATAATAGGCGTATTTTTCGTATGCGTTATATCAACAATCAAGAAGTTATTCTTTGGGATATAAAATTATTTAAGTAAAAACATGATTAGATTTCTGATTTTATGTACGATTTTCTTCCTTCTTTATTTTGGTTTTAATACCATTAGTGAATTTGACTCAGCTGTTAATATATCAGTTTTAGATTATCAGATTCAAACAACCACCTTTACTTTAATTGCCGTCTTTTTAATTGCTCAGTTGTTATTAATGATAGGGCTAAAAACTATCTTTTCGATATTTGATTTACCTTTTATCATAAGCCGTAGCTGGCATAAGAGAAAGCTAAAAAAAATAAACGAGTGTTTATTAAAAATAATCTCAGAACTTATCATGGGTAATAAGGAGAAATCATTAGAGGTAGCAAATAAGCTTTTACCAGATTTGGGCGAAAACTGCATGGAGTTTTCAAATCTTGTTCTCGCAGAATCGTCAAGCAGTTTGGACGTGCAAATTCAAAGGCTTCGTAATTTAGTAGGTAAAAAGAATTATAGTATATATGCTGCAAAAAGGCTGGCACAAATCTTTTTTGATAATGGACGATATGCAGAATCAGAAGAATATGCCAATAAGGCATTCAATGAAAATGATACCCAGCCTTCCCTTATGATTATGCTAATTAGGATTTACGCAAAAACTGCGGCTTGGAACAAAATGATATTTGTTATTTCTAAATTACAAAGAGCCGACATGAAGTTATTGGAGCATTACTCAGAAGAAATATCAGGTTATTACTACTTAGCGTCTAGAGATGCTGTTTCTGCGGGTAATGATAATGAAGCAGTAAAATTTTTAGAATCGTCTTTAGAGCTTAAACCGGGCTATTTAGATGCATTAAATTTGTATACTGAATTAAACGTAAATATCAATAATTCTGCTTCGTTACTTAAAATACTGAAATCAGCTTTTATCAGCAATCCGTGTTTTGAAATTGCCCAGATGTATATCAAATGCTCAAGAAGTTCCGTAAATGCCATTTATGGGACTTTGGCTGGTCTTGTTAAACCGTCAGAAAATAATGCTTTGTTCCTCGCAATAGCTGCATATTTAGGTCTGTATGATAAAGTTGCGGAAATAAGAGAACCAAAGCTTCTTAACTATGAACCTAAAAGCTAAAATGGATTTTAGCTTCAGTTTTCCGAATATAATTCTAGATAAAAGGCAACATCTCTTATATGAGGGCTTGAAGAGATTAGCTGAGTCCATAAATAAAAGATCTTTTGTAGAAAATATTCTAGCCAAATTCAAAAATTCAAAAAGCCCTAAAGGCGTTTATCTTTATGGTGGTGTAGGGTGCGGAAAAACGATGCTTATGCAAATGTTTTTTGCAACGATTTTAGCTGGAAAAAAGTTTATTCATTTTCAAAATTTTATGCAGGAGCTACACTACAAAGTCCATAGTTTACAGTCAGCTAACGGAGATGATAAAACAGTTCAAAACCTTGCCCATGAAATTGCAAGTGGGGCCATAGTTTTGTGTATTGATGAATTTGAGATAAAGGATATTACGGATGCAATGCTTATAATGAGGTTATTTTCGTTTTTATCTCAAAACGGGGTTTTTATTTTTCTAACTACTAATGCAGCTCCCGATGATTTATATAAAGATGGTCTGCAGCGAGAATTATTTTTACCTTTTATTGAAAACATAAAGAAAAATTTTATGGTTTTGAATCTAGATAATGAAAAAGATTATCGTTTAGAGAAAGTAGCAAGTACCAGGAATAAAATACTTTTTCCTATTAATGAAGAAAATAATACTGCCTTTAATAGAATTAAGAATAGCTTATGTTCCAGTGAAGAGCTTTATCCAGGTAAATTTGCAGTGTTTGGCCGGGAAGTGATTTTTGCTAATACTCATCAAAACATTTTATTTACTAACTTTGATGAACTATTTATGCAGGATTTTGGTTATGCAGATTATGTAAAACTTTGTCAGAGATTTGGAATAATAGTACTCGAAGGTGTAAGGCGAGTTGCTGAAGACGAAACAAATATTATTATCCGAGTTATTAATTTTATTGATAATGCTTATTTCTATAAGGTGTTATTATTTGCTTTACTTGAAGCTGAGCCGTCTTTAATATATACCTCCGGTAAGAGATTAGCTGAATTTCAAAGGGCTGTTTCAAGGTTAAATGAGATGAATAGTAGTGATGAAAAATTGGAACAACCCTAAATTTATTACTTTTGAAGGGGGAGAGGGAAGTGGTAAGTCTACCCAGAGTAGGAAACTTTATGAGTATTTAGTTTTAAAAGGTATTAAGGTTATCCATACACGTGAGGTAGGCGGCACTAAGGAGGCTGAAGAAATTCGCACACTTCTGATTCATCAGCATTTGTATCATGTTTCTGAGTTAATGCTGGTTATGGCTGCTAGATATGAGCATATTAACAAGTTAATCGTACCCGCTTTGCGGGATGGATATACAGTTATTTGTGATAGATTTGTTGATTCTACTGCCTGTTATCAAGCAGGAGACAATCTTACAATAGAAGATATCTTTGACCTTCATAACAAATTAATGAGAGCAAGTGATGATCACAGAGTTGTTATGCCTGATGTTACATTTTTTATGGATCTAGAACCGCAAATCGGCATAAAAAGAAGCTTCCAAACGGGAGACGTAAATAAGTTTGAAGATAAAAATATGAATTTTCACCAAGCAGTTTACGAAAGGTTCAAACTTATTGCAAGTATGTATATAGACCGGATCAAGACAATCAATTGTAGGAACAAAGAAATAGAGAAGATTCACCAAGAAGTATTATCGCTAATTAACTAAATATAATAAGGAAGGCAAATAAATGTTAGAGCAAAAATTCCTGTTTATTTTTGCCTAAAAAGCTTATATATTAATCAACTATGGGTTACGTAATTTAAAAATACACTTCAAACATGGAATTTGACATAGATTCAGGAATTTTTATTGGGTTTTTAATAGCTACTATAATTCTAGGGCTTGCTTCTAGCCATGGTATTAGGAATATTAAAGAATATGCCGTAGGTAATAGAGATTTTAGTACCGCCACTATTGTAGCTACATTGGTAGCTACTTGGGTTAGTGGAAGTTTTTTCTATAATATTATTTCTGAAGGTTACTCTAAAGGTCTTTATTCTATGTGGTCCGATATAGGAGATCCTATCTGTTTGTTACTTATTGGTATGATATTTGCTGTGCGTATGGGTGAGTTTTTAGGCAAATTATCAATAGCAGAAGCTATGGGTGATTTGTTTGGTCAAAAGGTAAGAATAATTACAGCAATTGCTGGCTTTATAGGCATAACAGGAAAAATAGCAATACAGCTAAAACTCGCTGGTCTATTATTTAGCTATGTACTTGATATTTCAAGCGGTTATGGTACTATTATTGCTGCATTTATAATAACTTTATATTCATCTTTAGGTGGGATAAAGTCGGTCACTTTTACAGATATAATACAGTTTTTGACTTTTATAGTTGTTATACCGGTTATAGCTTATGCTCTTTTGAACAGTATTGATAATACTAATATTATTATTAATACTTTAACTACTCATCCAGTATTTGATTACAAAGAAGTTTTTAATTTTTCTAACGCATTATCTTTGGATAAGTTATTTGTCTTTTTATATTAACCCACCAATTAAATACCCGACTTAGGCGGCATATTTTACTTCTTTCGCCTGAAATAATCTTTTGATATGTTCTGGGTTATTTTGCAGAGTCCTTAGGTAAGATTTTAAATTCCCTTGGAGTTCAGATTTTGTAAGAGGTATATGTTTCCTATTTACATTTCTTTTTAAATCGTTGTTTAAATATTCATCCGGATTATGTTGCGGAGTATACGGAGGCAGAAAAAATAAAGAAATTTTCTTTTTATGTTTCCGAGTCCATATTTGTACTTTTTTGCTATGATGAACCTTGAGATTATCTAGGATTAAGAAGATTTTTTTCTTGGAGTATTTTACCAACCTCCGTAAAAATTCTATAAATACATTTGTTTTTAGTGTCTCTTCGTACAGCATAAACCTTAGCTTACCGTTATTTGTAACAGTGGATATCATGTTTATACTAAATCTCTTCGATTTATGAATCACAACAGGGGTTTTTCCTTTTAAAGAATAGCTTTGTAATACCTGACACTCTTGTTTTATCCCTACTTCGTCGCACCAATGTATTTCTGCCTTTTCATATTCTGCTTGCTTGGCTATTGACGGATATTCTTCATCTAACCAAAATTGAACCCTTTTGGGTTGCTGCTCATATGCTAACTTCTTTGGCTTTTGTGCAGTATACCCCCATCTTCTTAAATATTCGCCTATTGTACTTAGGGGAAGAAAAAATCCACAATGTTTTTTGATGAGTGCATTAACTGATTTTCTTGACCATAATGCTGATTTGATATTGTGATCTTCTGGTCTAGAGATATTTACGTACCCTTGTATTATTTTACTTTGATCTTCGGTTATAAGCCTTTTCTCTCCTATCTTTCTACCTCTTAACTTCCCACTAATTGCGTACTTGTCGCCTCTCTTTTCCCTCCTTACCCATTCATTTACTGTCTGGCGACTCACTCCTATTAATTCACCTACCGACGATTGACTCTCTCCTCTTTTTACTAGTTTTAGAGCAATCTTTCTCATCGACGCTTGTGCGCTTATTGATAATTTCCTAAAATCTTCACTTTTTGACATTATTGCATTATACAAATTCCTTCCTTCTTGGCAATAGTTATGTCGGGTATTTAATTGGTGGGTTAATATTTTATTACTCCAGCGTTTAATCCTGCAATTTTTCAAAAGGATTGCTATGGCAAAGGATATCATACAAGTAAGAAAATCTTTTGTTATCTCTGCTGTTATTTGTTTTCTACTGTTACTTATACTTGATTGGATTACTATATTAACTTTGTCTATTAATCCGTTTCTTAATCCTGATGAAGTAGTAAAAGAAATTATTTTTAGCCAAGCTTATTTAGGTTTAAAAGGAATGGCCATTATAGGTATTATGGCAATGATTATGTCTACAGTTGATTCATTCATAAACTCTACTGCAGTTCTTGTAGTACATGATTTTTTAAAACCATTAAAAATAGAATTTAATCGAAATGAGCTATTATCTGCTCGTATTATATCAATTGTAATTGGTCTCGTTTCATTATTGTTATCGCTACGACAAGGAAATTTTTTGACACTTATGATTATGACCTCTTCTCTATATATGCCAATAGTGACTGTTCCGTTTATTATGGCAATTTTTGGATTTAGAAGTAGTGGGAAATCAGTCATACTAGGGATGGTAGCTGGGCTTTCAACAGTTTTAGTATGGGATTATGTCCTGAAAATTAAAATTGCAAATTCCATCCCTTTTGCAATGTTATCAAATTTGGTAGTGCTTATGGGAAGTCATTATTTGCTTAGACAACCTGGAGGCTGGGTGGGGATTAAGGATGAGAGCGGGTTAATTAAAGCTCGTAAAGAGAGAAATAGGAGATTACAGCAGTTATGGTCGGATATTAAGTCCTTTAACCTGATAGAGGTTTATAAGAATAATTATCCTCAAGGTGATGGGTTAATTTCCATACTCGGCTTTTATGTGATGCTTTCTGTATTTGCCGCCACGAATTTATTACCTGAAGAATATAGACTTCAGCATCTGGATATACTTGATGTGCTTTATCCGATAGCTGTTAGCAGTTCAGCAATTTTAATTAGTTATCCGTTATGGCTTTGGAACTGGAAAGAAAGTAAATTCGTAGGGATATTCTGGAATCTGATTATGTTCTGGGTATTAATCTGCTTTACCTTTTTAACGGTGTTAGTTGGTGGATTTTCCGAAGTACAGCTAATGGTGTTTATGATGAATGTTGTTATCATTTCCTCTTTAGGTAAATGGCAATGGTCGTTATTTAATTTCGTGTCCGGGATTGTCTTGGTTACTGTGTTTTATAATAATTATTACCCGGGTAATTTAGATAATGTTGAGTTCGCCTCATCGCAATTCAAGATATTTTATAGTATAGGAAATTCAAAATTTGCAACCAGAAAAATCATCAATCAGCTTTTTAAAAATTCGTTTAATAAATATGTAGTTACCAGCCACAATATTAGAAATTATCAACACTTTTACAAAAATCTCTGCCAGAATCTATCTAAAAATAGGTTCAGTTTTACAAATTATGTGGCCAAGACGTGAAAGAAGTGTTCGCCATAATGATGTTATCTAGGCGTTGATAATAATTCATTGGTTCTTATTAATAACAATGGCGGAGATAAACCGTAATAAACTTGCCGCAGATTCATACATTTATTGCAATTATAGCAAAACAGAGGATCTATTTTAAAATTCAACCAAATCATTAATCTCCAACTAATGAGCTTAGTTTTCTTATGAACGATTTGATTAATTGCCTTATATACGATAGGTAATTGTACGCCCCTAGTTCTATTAGATAAAAAACCGTAATACCTAATCATTCGAAAATAACGATCTGGTATATGCATAATCAGACTAGCTATGAACTGCATCACGGGCATAGTTATGCGATCAATTGTATTATTATAGTGATCAAGAAATTTAAACGTTACCTGCTTTCCGTCGTAATTTTCTATTCTTGTCTCGGAAATAGGGGGCGTTTTATATACCGCCCTAAATATTCTATGTTGCGTTTATGATCATCCGATGGTTTTTGTAAATAAACATACCAACTGATTTCGTATAAACTACTCATCCAGTTATTAAAATTCTCAGCATTTTGATATGCGGACGGCAACTTCAAATTACTTGAGATATATTGAAAGCGAAATAACTCAAGGACTCTATGTCTCCACATTTTTTTAATAGGTTCGGCAGGAAAAAATAATTTTTGCCACTTGCCTTTGCTATTTATACCGCCGCAAGTAACCGATAAATGGATATGAACATTGCGTTTTAAATCTCTACCGAAAGTGTGTAAGGCAGTAAATATACCAACCACAAGATTTTTCTTTGTAGCTATCTCCTTAATAATTCCTGCTGCAATACCGGAAATCAATCCAAACAGATCACGATTGAGCCAAAATATCGGCCATAAAGAGTCCGGCATTGTAAATGTAATGTGCTGCCATCGTGTTTTTGGTAGAACATTGCTAGCCTTACTCACCCATTGATCCGTTTGTTTCTTACCACAACGAGAACAAAACCTACCTTTACAGCTGAATGCTACCGATTTATTGCGGTTACAATCACGGCAGCTATAACGTTTAAATCCTAAATATTTCGTTCCACACGATATAACTTTAGTGACGTTGAAAATAATGCCGTATCTTAGCTTGCCGTATTTTTTAGCGAAATCGAGACCAATTACCACGGTCTAGAAAAATATGTTTTATAGATATTCCTTTACCGACTATTTCCATAAATTACTTATAGTTAATGTTTTCTTACCAAGGAATCTTTCTTCCTTTGCGTTCTAAATCAAATTCTTTACAATCAGGGCAATAGTAAACAGAATTATACTTATGATTGGGAGATATTTTTCGCAACATTATCCAGAAAGCCTTGGCTATTTCCTTATCTCCTTCGGAAAAAATCTTTTTGATCCTGCTGTAAGGAATTGCTTGCTCTTTAGAAATGGCCTTAAGAGTTTTTACCGCTAATTCATTGACCAAATGCTGCTCAGAGTGCAAGTTACTCATAACTCAATTATATATTATCTTATGTATGTCTAACATTCAGTCTTTATAACTCAAGTTAAAACAAATCAAATACCAGTATTATAATCCTCCATAAATATTTATCGGTCAAGGGTATCTTCTTTTAAGCTGCCACCGATAGGTGGCTTATCTTGTTTACTGTTATTACTTATTAGTACCTTAATTCTTTTCCTGAAACCCAAACAAGAGCATCAGGAGCTAACTGAAGAAAAGAACGAGCATCTAAGTGGCCGGATAAACATGTACAAGGAGCAGACCAGGGAAGCAGAAGCATTAAAAGGACGTTTTATTCGCAATATAACGCATGAATATCACGCTCCGATGACGGGGATATCGAGCATGGCTCAGGTACTGGTGCAGGATTATGATAAGTTAAATGATGAGCAGCGAAAAGTAGCAGCTAAAACGATACTAGATAGCTCGCTTCGTCTTGAGGTATTTGATTCGAATATATCAAGCCTCTCAAAACTGAATAAACCAAGTTATGACTTAAAACTGGTAGAAACGGACTTTAGTCAGCTAGTAGAGGATAGGGTTACACTTTGCCGCAAGCTATACGAGAATGAGGAAGAAAGTACTATTCACTGGCAAGAAGGGCCAGAGACCAGCAGAAGGAACTGGCAGCTGGATATTGAAGAGGGGATCATCTTAAATATTGATAAATACTACCTAAGCCAGGCAATAGATAATTTAATTATCAATAGTATCAATTACGCCAAAAGCGGAACTATTGCAATTAGCATCAAACGGGATAATGATAATGAAACGATAATTTTCAGCATTAGTGATGAGGGGATAGGCATCCCCCCTGATGAATTAGATGAAGTATTTGAGGAGTTTACGGTTAGTTCAAGGACAGAAAGTTTTGCCGGTGGAAGAGGAGTAGGCCTTGCGGTGTGCAAAAAGGTTATTGAAGTACACGGCGGGAAGATCAAGGCCGAAAGTAAAAGAATGGGCACTACAATCTGCTTTACCTTGCCAAAAGTAATTAAAAACCGCTAAAGAGGAGTTTGGCTATTAAATATCAAAAACTATTTAAAAGTGAATTTGAAAGTTCAGGGATTTTGATCAGCTTTTTGCGAAGCGGCCTATAGTTGAAACTTTGCGGTTATAGCAGCTTTTAGCAAAAGTGTTTATATAATCCAAAAGTTCTCGCTTATTGGTTTACCAAAAAGTTAAAATTTAGGAGTTCAAGAAATTCCACCAAGTAAGTATTATCGCTAATTAACTAAAGTACAATATTAGAAACACAGGCTCATGTTAAAATTAACTATAATATTTATACTAATTATTATAAATATCCATTATGAATTAGCTGTGGCTAAAGGTAATAATAGGGAAGGAATTATGAAAGAAGATCGTTTAATACCACGGGAAGTATTGTTTGGTAATCCGGATAAAATTGCAGTACGGATGAGCGAAGATGGGAAATATATTAGTTACCTTGCGCCATTAAAGGGGGTGCTAAACGTTTTCGTTGCGCCAGTTGATAATCTTTTAGCAGGAAAGGCGGTTACGTCTGATAAGGAAAGAGGCATTAGAAGTTATTCTTGGGCTAAAAATAGCAATAACATTATTTATTCTATAGATAATAAAGGAGACGAAAATTTTAGGCTTTATTCGATTGATATAAATACTAAAGAAAATATCCTTCTTACTCCAAAAGAAGGGGTTAGAGCTTCGGTGATCAAAAAGAGTAAAAGCTTTCCAGATGAGATTTTAGTTCAGATGAACAAAAGAGTTCCTGAATATTTCGATATTTATAAAATTAATGTTAAATCAGGAAAAGCAGAAATTATTTTTGAAAATAAAGAAAAGTATCTCAGCTTTATAATTGACGATAATTTTAAAATTCTCTTTGCTTATAAGATGCTGCCAACTGGTGAAGGGGAAATTTACAGTTTTAAGAATGGTAACCTTGCCAGTTCCCAGTTATTCCAAAAAATAAAAGCAGAGGATATGCTCACTACTTCACTTTTGCATATAACTGCCGATGGTAAAATTCTCTATGCGGTTGATAGTAGCCAAAGGGATAAATCAGCTCTTTTTGAAATAGATTTATCAACTCTAAAAAGAGATCTTCTTTATGAAGATGCAAGAGCCGATATAGACTCTTGTTTAGTAGAACCTATTACTAAAAAGATTCAAGCTGTATCGATTGATTATTTGCAAAAAGAATGGATAATTCTTGATCCGCAAATAAAGGAGGATATAAAAAAATTATCGGAGCTTAATGATGGCACAATTGAAATTACCTCGAGAGTAGAAAATGACAGTAAATGGATAGTTGTTTATATGCAAGATGATGGTCCATATAAATATTATTTATATGATCGGGCTACTGGAGAAGCTAGATTTTTATTTGTTTCTAATTCAAAACAAGAAGAATATTCTTTTGCTAAAATGCATCCGGTGCAAATTACTTCTCGGGATGGTTTAGAATTGGTTAGCTATTTAACATTACCTCGGTGGTTAGATAAGGGTGCACGGTTAGAAAATCCAATTCCGCTGATCCTGTATGTCCACGGTGGACCAAATAGCAGAGACAATAAAGGTTATAATGCTACTCACCAATGGCTTGCTAATAGAGGTTATGCAGTACTTAGTGTTAATTATCGTGGCTCTACCGGCTTTGGCAAAAGCTTTATCAATGCCGGTGATGGGCAATGGGCTAGAAAAATGCAAGATGATCTAGAAGATGCGGTAAAATGGGCAATAGACAATAACATTGCTGATAGGAGTAAAATAGTGATTATGGGAGGTAGCTACGGTGGTTATGCCACCCTTGTGGGTATGAGTATGACACCTGATCTATACGCTGCAGGAATAGATATCGTTGGCCCATCTAATCTAGAGACTTTAATGAATTCGATTCCTCCTTACTGGAAGCCAGTTTTTGCGCATTTAAAGAAAATTATAGGAGCTTCCCCTGATAATGAAGGCGGAAAAAAATTTCTATTTGAGCGTTCACCTCTTAATTATGTAAAAAATATCAAAAAACCTTTGTTAATTGTACAAGGAGCTCATGATCCCCGTGTTAAAAAGCTTGAGTCAGATCAAATAGTATCAGCTATGAAAAAGCATGGAATACCAGTAGTGTATTTACTTTATAAAGATGAAGGACATGGGCTTGCCAGACCTGAAAACAGGATGTCATTTTATGCCCACGCTGAGGTATTTTTAGCAAATATCCTTAAAGGAAGGTATTTAGGCCACGACGGTAATTTTCCAGGTTCTTCAATGGAGATAATAGAAGGTAAGGATCTAACCTGGACTAAAGAGGTTAGTGCTTCTTCTTAGATTTTTAATTAGTGGGTTTATCTGCATTAGCGTGTGATATTTCTTGTTTTTATGGCTTAAAGTTAATTTTAGAGCTTTGGAAGCTTATACTAAATCTATTGATTGAAAATATTTCTTTTGTATAATGCTCTTGTAGTCATTGATTTAATAATTATTTTTATGCAAAAAGTTCCTTTTATTACCGTTGTATTATTATCTTTCCTGGTAAGTGGTTGTTTACCTGTTATTTTTACCGGTGCCACAGCTTCGGTAACAGAACTGGCCAAAGATAGGCCTGCAGATGAGGCTCTTAAGGATTTTCGTATAGCATCTGCAATAAAAGCTTCGTTTATAAAAAATAATTTTAGGGAATTATATACTAAAATTAAAGTAGAAGTAGTTCAAGGTAGGGTTTTATATACAGGGTTAGTTGATAAAGAAGAAGATATGATTAATGCTGTTCAAATTGCATGGGATCAAGAAGGGGTAACAGAAGTAGTAAATGAGCTTAAGGTAGATAAAAATAGCGGTAAATTTGATATTGTCCAATATACTAGGGATACTATGATTACAAGTCAGATTAAATCAAAAACTTTTCTGGATAGAAGTATAAAATTTGTTAATTATACTGTCATTACAGTAAACGATGTGGTTTATTTGTTTGGTATGGCAAGGTCAGAAGAAGAGCTGCAGAAAGTAGCAACCATTGCTTCTAATACTAATGGAGTTCAAAAAGTTGTAAGTCATGTTAAGGTAGGGGATTATACCCCTAAAACCAAATCTTCAGGGGAAAAACACGAAGAAGAAGAGACATTACTGATTGATGAAGGGGAATCTTCTGATTTTAAAAACGAGCAGGAATCGGTAGATAGTTGGTAATGTTTGGGAGTATGTTTAGTAAAAGGTTACTTAAATATATTTATAACGCTAGCTCGCTAGTAATGTTATGTCTTATTGCAGTGATATTATCATCCTGTCAAAGCAATCCGAAGTCTTTCCAAACTTTGTCTAAGGAAGATAGACACAATACAAAATATAAAGGACATTTTAAAGTCGGGAATAAATATAGTATTAAAGGTAAGTCCTATAAACCTAAAAAGTACAATAAGTATGCTAAAGTTGGTAAAGCTTCATGGTACGGTCATAAGGACGGTTCTCATGGTAAAAAAACCGCTAATGGGGATACGTATAATAAGGAATTATTAACAGCTGCGCATAAAACCCTTCATATGCCCTCTCTGGTTAAAGTCAAGAATCTAGAGAACGGCAAATCTGTTATAGTACTTGTCAACGATAGAGGGCCTTTTGCACGTGATAGGGAAATCGATGTATCAGAAAAGGCTGCTAAATTACTTGGTTTTAAACATCGAGGAACAGCTCAAGTAAAGGTACAGTATCTGCATTCTGAAACGCAAAAAATGTTAAAAACTTTTGGTCTTGCCGATAAAGAAGGTTTTATTTCCAAGAGACCACTGCCTAATAGGAAATGCAGCGTTAACTGTCATGTTAAACTTGTGAACCTGAAATATGGATATAAAGTTGATTCGTAAAGTGAACCTTCTTCACATTTTGCGCTCCTCATGAGTTAATTTCTAATTTAAGCTAGCTTTAGCCGCTGTAAAATTCGCTTGTTTCTAGTCTTTCCGTCAAAATTCTAAATTTTTGATGTAGTTTTAATAATTTTAAAAGTCAATCATCGCATTTTTATTTTTTTGGGGTATTTTTTTACCAAAAATATAAAATTTAGGTGCTATGATGGCAAAAATTCACAATTTACTCATGATTCTCTCTTGAGCAATGCTAATTGCTTAAATTATTAAGATTTTCGGAAAATTATTATGCGGTGGATTCTTTGAGAATATTAGTGATTCTACGCAAATTCAAGCCAACGGCAGAGATAAGCGGATTAACGATATCTCCAATTATTCCCTTAAGGTAGTTTCTACCCATACGACCAAAATTCTTTAGATGACCTATTATCGGTTCAATTGCACTTCTCCGCTTTTGCATCTTTTTGTCATCGGTTGATAAAGCTTTCTTGGTCTTGGCGGTAAAAACCTTGCCTTTTTCTTTGAAGTTATGGCCGGTGTAACCAAGATCTACAAAAATTTTGCTAGTCTCCGGACTTAGCTTGCGCAGCTCCGATACCGTTTGATCTAAAGTATGTCCGTCGTAGGGGTTACCGTGAAAAGATTTAACCCCAAGAATAAAGTTGCCTCGGCCGCTTACTGCAATCCCGACTTTGTTACCAAATTCGTAAGGTTTATTCATTTTACCCTTGCCGATACACTCTACCTCCGGAGCATGAAAGCTATAGACTATCTTATGCTCTTTTTTATAAATATCCTTGTCCTTTTTCTTAAGCACAGACTGGGCATGAATATTTTTAACTCTCGTAAAAATGGCGCTATCCTCAGCAGATAGTTCTAATTTTGATTTTTCTATACCTCTCCAGCATATACGGATCAACCTACCTAAGCGGACTTTTAAGCTTATCATTATTTTTCTACGTTGCCTTGCTTTACTATCTTCCTTGTACTTCCAAAGCTTGATCGTCTTATATTTAAAACTCTTGGCGTATGTCTCGTTAAGCGAAATACCAAGTCGTTTACAGAGATCTACTACTTTTGCTCTTGCGGTCTCCATTAAATGTACGTCATGTGGATGTTTGATATTCTTAATCTGTACAGTCGTATCTATAATCGCCGATTCCAAGTCTTTTTTTTTGAGTGCTCCGACCTTCAGTCCTATACGCAAAAGCTCTTTTAGAATCTCTTTATATCCTTCCTCTCCCAGAGCATTGCGGAATCTACGTATAGTCGCCTCCGATACGTCAATATCTTGTTGCATATACTCATAGCCGCAAAAATATTGCCAATATATATTTTCCTTTAATTCTTCCTCCGTAAACGAATCAGAACCGTTATACATAGCTTGCAGCATTGATAGTCCTAGCATTACTCTATGATCCTTCTTATTTCTACCGAATTGCTTGATTTCAACCTTAGCTAATGCCAGCGCTTCAAGTTCAGACCAATTTACCAAATCTCTCAGTTTATATAATTTGTTTTTGCGATTTAGTTGTATAGATAATTTTTCACCAAATAATCTTTCTTGTTTTTGAGAAAAACTAATATTTTCTATAGGCATATACTTTAAAATCCATAAGCTTTATGCGCTAATTATAACATTTTCTTATGGATTTCGTAAGCCATTTATAACATGAAACCCCTTCTAATTCAGGGGTAGAGAGTTTTGACGGAGAGACTTTCTAAGAGAAAATATTATTCTTCTATTTTAATTAACACATGTTTCTTTTTACCAGAAGAGATTTTGATTGCTTTGTCTTTTAGATGGTTTGAGTTTATTATCAAATTCTCATCTACAACCAGGTTATCGTTAATTTTAATACCCATACCCCTAATTAACCTTCTTCCTTCTCCTTTAGAAGCAGTAAGACCTGTGTGGCATAATAGATCAATACACATTATTCCTTGCGATAAAATCTTTTTATCTAGTAAAATAGAAGGTAAATTATGGCTTACTGTTTTCTGCTCAAAAACTTTAATGGCAGTATCAAAGGCTTCTTGGGCTTTTTCTTTACCATGGCAAAGCTCTGTAACCCTGTAAGCTAATTTTTTCTTTGCTTCGTTGATATTTTCACTAATTAAAGTTTCAAACTCTTTTTCTTCCGATTGTGAAAATTCGCAGTATAATTTAGCAAATTTACCCACATCTGCATCTTCTGTATTACGCCAGTATTGATAATAGTCATAAGGAGATAGATGCTCTTCATTTATCCATACAGCACCGCTTACTGATTTACCCATTTTTGCCCCTGAGGAAGTAGTAAGTAGGGGAGTAGTAAGCCCAAATGATTCGTTTTTGCTCATTTTCCGGATAAGCTCTACACCGGTAACAATATTACCCCATTGGTCGCTACCGCCGAGCTGTAACGAGCAATTGTATGTTTTATTAAGGTAATAAAAATCATAGGCTTGTAAAAGCATATAATTGAATTCCAAAAAAGTTAAAGATTGTTCTCTCTCAAGTCTAGTTTTAACTGAGTCCATTGTTAGCATTCGATTTATTGAAAAATTCCTCCCGTATTTACGTAAAAATTCAATATAACCAAGGTTATCAAGCCAATCAGCGTTATTTACCATAACGGCATCACTTGGACCGTCGCCAAACTTAATGAATTTAGATAAAGATTTCTTAATTCCAGCCATATTTCGAGAGATGTCTTCATCACTAAGATATTTTCTGAGTTCTTCTTTACCAGTTGGATCACCGATTTTTGTGGTTCCGCCTCCCACTAACACAATCGGCTTATGACCATATTTCTGCAAAAGACGCAATATCATAATCTGCATTAGATTGCCTACGTGCAAAGATTCAGCGGTGCAATCAAATCCTATATAAGCTGCTATTTTTCCTCGAGTCGTCTTCTGCTCTAAAGTTGTAAGGTCAGTACATTGATAAAAATAGCCTCTCTTTTTAAATTCTTCGATAAATGTCATATTCTTTAGCTTTTTGTGATGAATAATTTTTTTATTTAGATATTTTCGTGCTTAACAGTGCTAAATTATAAAGCAGAGTTTCTTAAAGAACAAACCAATAATTATGACTAATCTATTATTTTTTTGCTATCTACCAGGGGAGTGGGTTATTGAAAGAGAGGTTCTTGATAAATCGGCTTCTTTATCTAATGCTGTGGCTAAGGGGGTAGTATATATCAGTAAGAAAAATACACATATTTTAAATTACCAGGAATCCTTAGAAGTGAAATGGTCTAACGGTTTTGTATCCAAAGCAAAAAAAAAATATGATTATATTTTGGATAATATGGGAAATTTAGGGTTATATAGCTATGAACGTAATAGTAGACGTTTTATGTTCAATTTATTATTTGATTCGAGTTTACCTAGTATAGTTAGCGGCAATTACAAATGTGTTCAGGATTTTTATTCTACAACTTATGAAATTATTAGTTCTAACCAATTTATACAAAAATTCAGGGTTAATGGGCCGAAGAAAGATTATGTAGCTACATCTTGTTTTGCAAGAATAAAAAGGTAAAATTAAAATATTAAAACCAGTTTTTTACTTCAGTTAATAATTTTGAAGATATAGTAAATAAAAGTTTTTGTATTGCAGAAGCAATTTGTTTTAAATATCTGTTGACAGAAGAGTTTAAAGTATATACTATGCGGCTCTGACCAGTAACAATTTATCAGGTAGATATAGATTATGGCGTCAGAACCTCAGAATGATACCTCTAACAGCAATTTCTTTAATAACGACTTATCTTCCTCAAAATTTAGCAAAATAATTGATTATTTATGGCCGGTTCAGAGACATGAACTACCCAAGTTTTTGCTTATAACCTTACTTATGTTTTCTATTCTTTTGATCCAGAATTTAATCAGGGCAATGAAAGATAGTGTTGTTAATACCATGATTGGTGCTGAAACAATTGCTTTTTTAAAATTTTGGGGAGTTTTGCCTGCTGCTTTTCTTGTAACAATAATTTATGTAAAGTTAGTTAGTATAATGAAAGGTGAGACGATTTTTTACCTTATTATGTCTGTTTTTTTAAGTTTTTTCTGTTTATTTGCTTTTGTTTTATTTCCAAATTACCAATATTTCCATCTGGATCCGGCCTATGCTAAGTATCTTGGCTCTTTGTACCCGAATTTGAAATGGTTCATATTACTACTTTCTAATTGGAGCTTTTCTTTATTTTATATCATTGCGGAATTATGGCCAAATGCCGTATTTGCTTTACTATTTTGGCAATTTGTAAATAAAATTACTACGGTTGAAGAATCAAAAAGATTTTATCCTTTATTTGGATTACTAGGGCAAACAGGGCTTTATATAGCCGGTACTTTTTTAATGAATTTATCAAATATAAGTAATTATATTATCGGTAATTTTGCTGCTAATGCTGACAAAAGCGTTGTTTCTATACAAATAGTAATATCGGTTGTGCTGGTATTGGGACTCTTAGCACTGGTAGCATTTTGGTTAATTAATGCTAAAATCCTTGATGAGGAAACTATAAATAATCTAAAATTTAAGGTTAAAAAAAATCACCTTTCTCTAAAAGACAGTTTCAAAATGATTGTTGAATCAAGATACATAAGGCTTATAACGGTTTTATTATTTTGTTACGGACTGGCTATAAATTTAGTTGAAGGCCCTTGGAAAGCAGAAGCAAATAAACTCTACACTAATCCTACGGACTTTGCTGTTTTTGTTGGCAGTTATCTTAGTTATACAGGATTATTAACTATTTTCTTTGTTATTGTGGGGTCAAATCTTGTTAGAAGGCTTGGTTGGTTTTCTGCGGCTATTATTACCCCGCTTATGGTTTTAATTACCGGAAGCCTCTTCTTTATGATATCTAATTTTGATGCTGTAGGGAGCTTGTTAGTTACCTTTTTCGTTATGACTGATCCTTTAATGCTTGCAGTCTTGATCGGAGCAATTCAAAATGTTTTCAGCAAGTCAAGTAAATACACTTTTTTTGATAGTACAAAAGAAATGGCATACGTACCACTTGAGGATGAATTAAAAACCAAGGGTAAGGCAGCGGCAGATATGATCGGTACGAAACTTGGTAAATCGGCAAGTGCGTTTGTGCAGTCAATGATTTTTATTATAATTCCCACTGCTACTTATCATTCAATTTCTACTTTCTTAATGGTTATATTTCTAATTATCTGTATAGTTTGGGTGTGGACCGTAGTAGAACTGAATAAGGAATATAAAAAGCTTTGCGGAAATAAATAAGAGTTATTTTGATTTAAGCCATAGTTATTTGATGTTTATTCAAAATTATTTATTATTTCCTAGGCAATCCGCCAGTAAGCCCAATAAATATTGGGTTTTAAGTTATGTTACTCAATGTTTATGGTTTGAGGTTCTCCTTCTTGCTGGGTACGTGGAATACTGATGGTTAATATTCCGTCTTTTAATGATGACTTGATGGAATCCCGTTCAATATCATTATTTAAGCTAATTACCTGTTTGAATTTACTACTTATATTTTTTTTAGTATTATTTTTATCTGATTGTTCTTTATTTTCCGCAGAAATTGTCAGGATATTGCCATTTAATTCTAATTTTATTTGTTCTTTTGTAAATCCTGGTATTGTCAGCGTAATTAGATATTCTTTATCTAATACCTCAATTGTAGAGTGATTTAAATAATTATCATTTAATAAATTTACCCCGCGAATGTGGGAATTAAAAAAATTACGATCAATAAGGTTGAATAATGATTGTCTGGGAATTAAATTCATTTCATCAAACAATTTTTTCATTCTACGCTCAAAATTATCATCCATAAGCAATGGCTGCTGGGGGTTATTATAATTAAACTGATTCTTGTACTCTAATAATTGTTCCGAAATGATTTGATTCTGGTTATAACATTTTACTAAGAAATATATAGTACCTGCCAAAAATAGGCAGGTACTAAACCCTAATACAGCTAATATAACCTTGTAATTGCTCCATTTACAATCAAGTGATTTTTGATCAGTTACATTCATATACTAACCTCAATTATTCTTATTTAGTTTATTTAACTTATTTCTATTTTTTTAGGGGTTCTTTTATCATTTTTCGGTACTGATATATTTAGAACTCCGTTTTCGAAACTCGCTTTAATTTTTTCTGGTTCAATGTTATTAGGGAGAGAAATTGATCTTTGGAATGCTCCATAATACCTTTCTCTTAAATGGTAGTTCTTCTCTTTTTCTTCTTTTATATCTTCTTTTTTTCCTTTTATAGTAAGAATGTTGTTATCTATTTTTACATCTATTTCTTTTTGGTTTATTCCCGGCAGTTCCGCTTCTATCTTATACGCAGCATCTGTTTCAGATATATCAATTCTAGGAGATAAGTCCACTCCACTTTTAGATAAAAAAGAGGTTGGTAAAGAATAAAGTTCATTAAACAAGTCATCAAATACACTATCCCTTGTTCTTATAGATTCTGATTTGGATCTTAGTTTTGGTAAATATGCCATGATTTCCTCCTTATAATATTTGTATTTACAATATATATTTTATAATAAAAAAATATATTTCAAGAGGTTTAAAGAAAAATTGTCAAATTATTAATTTATACATTATGTTTTAAATTAATTTAATATAACTTTCCTTTATAGTTTTTAACCCGCATTTTTCAAAAACTATATCTAGGCTATCGCCGTTTTTTCGAATAATTATTCCATCGCCGAATTTTTCGTGGTTGATCTTGTTCCCGGGACGTTTCTCATTCGATTGGCTTTCAGGGATAAGTTTACTAGAAGTGGGTGGAGAAGTAGCAGCGGTATTATTATTTTCAAAATAAAAACTATGTTTTGAGCCTAAATAATTTAGTTGGTTTGAACTGGAAATTTTATGGCATATTTCAGCTGGAATTTCGGCTAAGAAGCGGGAAGGTATTGAGTTTAATATTTCAGCAAATATTCTTCTGCTTTCGGCATAGGTAATAAATAACTCCTTTTTAGCCCTGGTAACCCCTACGTAAGCAATGCGTCTTTCTTCTTCTAATCCTTTATCTCCTTGTTCTAACATAGATTTTTGGTGGGGAAATATTCCTTCTTCCCATCCTGGTAGAAATACTACATCAAATTCAAGGCCTTTTGAGGCGTGGAAGGTCATAATTTTTACCGTGCCGCCATAATCAGATTCAAGTATCTCATTATCCATGACTAAACTTGCATGTTCAACGAATTCGTTAATATTCCCGGCTTCGTCTATGGCTTTTAGCATTTCATTGATATTTTCGATTCTGTTTCTTGATTCTTCAGTTTTTTCTTCTTTTAGAGCCGCTAAATAACCGGATTTTTCAAGGATAAATTTTGTTACGTCAAATGCGGATTCACTTTCATATCTTAAAGATGCTTGATTAATTAGTGTAACAAAAAGCTGAAGATTTTCTTTGGTTTTTCCTTTAACCTCATCATTTTTAATCATTTTTTCTAAAGCGCTAAATGCTGAAACAGAGTAATCGGTGGCTTTATCCTTAATCTTTTTTAGGGTAGCATTGCCGATTGATCTTTTTGGAACATTAATTACTCTTTCAAAAGCTAGATTGTCATTTTTATTGATCGCAAGACGGATATAAGCAAGTAAATCCCTAATCTCCATTCTTTCATAAAATCTTAATCCGCCAATTATCTGGTAAGGCATGGCGTTACTGATAAACACTTCTTCAAAAGCTCTGGTTTGAAACCCAGCTCTGACAAGAATGGCAATCTGACCGGCACTATATTGTTTAGAATTAATATATTTTCCTATTTGGTTCGCTACGAATCTGGCTTCTTCTTTTTCATTCCAGCAGGAAATTACTTTTATTTTTTCCTGTGATTGTGTTTCAGTCCAAAGATTCTTGTGATGTCTGTTCTTGTTATTTCTTATGATACTAGATGCTGCTTCCAGAATATGAGAAGAGGAGCGATAATTTTGTTCTAGTTTAATGACTTTTGCATTTGGAAAATCTTTTTCAAAACGGAGGATGTTTTTTACCTCAGCCCCTCGCCAACTATATATGGATTGATCATCGTCCCCAACGCAGCAAATATTTTTATGATCACTTGCAAGCATTCTCGCCCACACGTATTGAACAGCATTAGTGTCCTGGTATTCGTCAATTAAAATATATTTAAATTTATTTTGGTAATATTTAAGTACTTCAGGATTATTGATAAGTAATTGATTGCAATATAATAACAGATCACCAAAGTCGGCAACATTGGATTCCTGTAGGATTTTTTGATATTTTTGATAGATAAGATAGGCAAGTTGTGATTCATGGGTGGTAGTATCAGAGCTGCTAACCTTTTCAGGTATAACCCCTTGATCTTTCCATTTAGAGATAATAACATGCAGTAATTTAGGAGGATATTTCTTAATATCAATATTATTTTCAAGCGCAATGTTTTTGACTAATTTTATTTGCTCATCCTGGTCAATAATATTAAAATTTCGATTCATACCGTTATCAAGTAGATGAATATGAGATCTCAATATTCTCGTAGAGATAGAGTGAAATGTACCTATATTTAAACCATCAGAAGCAGTAATGTCATTAATTCGGTTTTGCATTTCTTTCGCTGCTTTATTTGAAAAAGTAACAGCTAGTATTTGGCTTGGATAGGCGAGATTATTGCTAATTATATAAGCTATTCTACTAGTTAAAACCTTGGTTTTACCGGTTCCAGCTCCAGCTAGTACGAGTAGAGGACCTTCGGTAGTTTCAACAGCTTCTTTTTGAGGTGAATTTAAAGGTTGCATGGTATTTAAAAGTCCGAAACCCTTCCGTTAACTTCCCAGTCACCGTATCTAGTTGGTTCTGGTCCTTTAGGACCACCAAATTCCTCATCTTTACTTCCTTCTGAAAAAAGTTTATTGTCCTTTTTACTTGCCTTGTTTTTATTGGTTAGAGTATTATCCGATAACTGTTTTGGAGATCGCTCTTTTAACATTTTAAATTATTTAAATATGAAATTTTCTAGCTTAAGCAGAATTTATACTACTTCTAGAATTGCTAAAAATCAAATCATAACCTTAAGAGATGATATTTTTCATTATTGCAATGCCGTTTTACGGATGAAAATTTCTGAGGAATTTAGGTTGTTTAATAGCATTGATGGAGAATTTAAAGCTGAAATTATAGCAATTAATAAGCGTGATTTACAAGTAGTTATAGGGCAAAAATTACGAGAAGTCGAGTATCAGAAACCTCTCGTTTTGGCTATGTGCATTATTAAACCAGATAGATTTACAGAAGCACTTAAAGCAGCTGTACAGCAGGGGGTTACAGAAATTATTCCGGTGATTTCAGAAAGGACGCAATTCAAGAATATAAACCAACAAAGGTTTACTAAATGTATAATAGAGTCGGTAGAGCAGAGCGAGGGTTTTCTAATACCTGTATTGCGTTTACCCGTTAATCTTAAAGAGTTTTGTAATATTAATGGGGTAGATCAGATTATTTTTGCAAATGAGGAGGAGAGCGGTGGAGTAAAAATTAGCTCCATAAAAAATTTTGAAGAAAATATTGCTATTCTTGTAGGGCCTGAAGGTGGTTTTTCTCCAAGTGAAAAGGAAAAACTTATATCTAATCCTAAGGTTATTTCTGTAAGCCTTGGTAATAGGGTGCTTAGAAGCGAGGTAGCAACAATTAATATGGTTGCGTGCGTAAATTTAATGAGGGAGTAAGAAAGTGGATTTATCTATTGAATCAAATTACCCAGGGGTAGTAGCTGGCGTAGACGAAGCGGGCAGAGGTCCACTAGCTGGCCCTGTAGTAGCTGCTGCAGTTATTATTGATCAAAAGAATTTAATTGAAGGTATCAAGGATTCCAAAAAATTATCTAAAAATAAAAGAGAAGAATTATACGTAAAAATTACTCAAAATTATGCCTGGTCAATTGGTCTGGTAGGGCCAAAAGAAATTGATGAAATAAACATCCTAGAAGCAACGAAGAAAGCTTGTGTCCTTGCGGTAGAAGGGTTAATAAAGCAACCTTCGGCAGTAATTGTAGACGGTAATATGAAATTTAGTGATAAACGTTTTGTAAGCTATGTAAAAGGCGATGATAGGTCTATCTCTATAGCTGCAGCTTCAATAATAGCTAAGGTTACTAGAGATAGAATAATGGAATTACTGCACCAGGATTTTCCATATTATTTCTGGGCAAAAAATTCTGGTTACGGGACAAAAGAGCATATATCTGCCATAGAGAAATATGGTTCTTCTGTACATCATCGCCTAAGCTTTAAGCTCAAAAATACAGCTTGAGTAATAAAAGGTGTCAATATATAAAGTACATTTCTAATGTTTGAAAGTTTGAAGCAGCTTTAGAAAGCTGCTTCTTCAACTAATTCTTCTCCTAAAACACTTACACTGTGAGGAGGCTAGTTGTTTTGAGGAGGCAATATTTTCCTGAAGTAATTTTTCATATATTTTAATAACTTCTAAGTGACCTTGATTGTAATGAATTTTTGCCATATTTGTTGGTAATAACTTAAATTTTGCTAATGTGTAATATTTTTCTTTTTTATAATCAACAAATATTTGTAGAAATTAACGTATGTTAAATCCTTCAGTAATAATGTTACCGTGTTATAAGCTTAAAAGTACTGCTTGAACAACATAATAAATTAAGATAGCTTAGGAAAAATTTTTGCTTGATTGAGTTATTTTGCTGAAATAGTTTTAATTTAAGCAGTTTTTTCTGAATATAAGAATTTATAAGGAAATTATAATGTTGGATAATATCTCTCGCTTCTTTCTAACGTTTAGCCATGATACCATAATTATTCCTTTAATTATCATAGGTTATATATGGATTGATAGAAAAGTGTTTTTTCATGGAATTTGTTTATTGTTAACAAGTATGTTACTTAATTTAGCTCTAAAAATTACTTTTCAGATACCGTTAGCTCCTAGCTTAGGTAAAGAGGGGTTTGCTTTTCCAAGCGGGCACATGCAATCTTCTATAGTTTTATATGGGTGGTTATTAAAATCAATAAATAAGCTTATCATTAAGGTATTAATAGCCATTTTATTAATTGGTATTGGCTGGGGTTTAGTACATTTAGGTTACCACAATTATTTTGATATTTTTGGAGCAGTATTTGTTGGGATATTGTTGATTTTTACCTATAATTGGTGTTTAAAAACTTTTAAAGAAAGCTCTTTATCCGTGATCATATTGCTTTTTAGTACATTATTAATGGCATATATTGGTTTATTATATGAAATTAAAGAATATTCATGGCTAGCCTATTATGCCCTAGTAGGTGTTATATCTTCCGAATACTGTTTTAGAAATAAAAAGACTTCAATTAGAAATAATATTAAAGTAATAGCAACAATTTTTTGTGTTTCTACATTTCTATTAGTTAATCAAATCTTTCTTGTTTTACACATAGATTCGTTGTTTTTATCGCAGTTAAAATGGCTATTTATAGGATTTTGCATACCTTTCTCTTTGCATTTTTTAAGTTTAATAAAACCTAAAAGTCAGATACAAGGGGGGTAAATAAAGGGTGCTTTAAATTTACCTAGCAAAAACGGAGCACGTATAAGCTACTGCTAGGGCATCTGTTTCATCAGAATTTTTAAGATCGGGAGTGCCTGATATTATGAGCTTGATCATATGTGTTACTTGATCCTTTTCGGCATGACCGACTCCAACTACTGTTTTCTTTATTAAATTAGGTTTATACTCAAAATAAGGCTTATTGAACCTTCCTATTAAAGACATAAGAGCACCTCTGACGTAACCGAGTTTTAACGAGGAGCTTGCATTCATATTGATAAATGTTTCTTCCATAGCTATTAAATCTGGATCATGAAGTTCAATAATGTTCTGTACTGCGTTTGCAATGTAAGAAAGCCTTTTATACATTAATTCGGTAGGATGAGTTTTTACCAAACCACTTGCTATATAGTTAATTTTGGGATGGTTTAGCTTTATTATGCCCCATCCAAGAGAAGAAAGAGCCGGATCGATACCTAATATTTTCATAACTTGATTTAATCTACTAAAGATTTTTCTTTTTTAAAGGTTTGATATAATACAGGTATTACAAATATTGTAAATAAAGTGCCGATTAACATTCCTCCGACAACCACAAGCCCGATAGAGTTGCGTGATTCTGCTCCTGCACCATTTGCTAAAACTAAAGGTAAAGCTCCAAAAATAGTTGCTATACTCGTCATTAATATTGGGCGAAGACGAAGCTTTGCTGAGTGTACTACGGCCTCAGTAATTTTCATCCCTTGATGGCGCAATTGATTGGTAAATTCAACAAGCATTATGGCGTTTTTAGTAACTAAACCAATAAGAGTAACTAAGCCAATATTACTATACATGTTAATAGTGTTATTAAATAATAGTAAGGCAAGAACACCGCCAGTCATTGAAAATGGGACAGCCATTAAAATTAATAGTGAATCAGCAAAGCTTTCAAATTGTGCAGATAGAACTAAAAATATGAAGACTAAAGCAAAAAGGAACGTTACGAGAATGCCACCAGAAGATTCGTTCATTTGCTTTATTTCACCAAGGTATTCTAGCTTAGTATTATTTTTATTTAGCAATTCTGCTGCGATCGATTCTATAGCCTTGACGGCATCGGCTAAAGTTTTATTAGGTGATAAGTCGGAGGTAATAGTAATAGATTTTGCCGTATTATAATGTTTATACTCCTTAACGGTGATTTTTTCTACTATATCTGCTACGGACTGGAGAGGGAGAGTATTATTATTATCGGTTTTAATGAGAATTCTATTTAAATCTTCGGGGCTACTTCTTTCAGAATCAGAGTATTTAAGAATTACATCATATATATCATTACCCATTCTAAAATCTCCGACGGTTCTACCGGCTATTAAGTATTGGACGGTTTTACCAATCGTTTCAAGACTTGTTCCGTATCTATAAGCTTTTTCACGATTAACTGTAATATCTAGTGTCGGAGTAGAAGATTTAAAATCTCTCTCTACATTTTGGAATAAAGGATTTTTTTTCATTTTATCGATAAATTGATTTGATAACACGTCAAATTCTTCATACTCAAGAGAACTTTGTAAGTTAAATTCAATCATTTTATCTGATCCTCCAGTACCGAGTGATCTAGGGCTAATAGCAAATATTGACATTCCGGCTATTTCAGAGAATTTTTTATTTAAATCTTCCTTGATATCAAGGTGTGACCTTTTTCTTTTGCTCCATTCTTGCAAAGGGACAAAAGCCATGGCATTTTCACCGCCTCCCCAACCGATAACGTCAAAAAAACCAAATATATCCTTGTCTTTTTTCATTATTTCTTCGGCTTGGAGAACAGCTTTTTCCGATTCGGCAACGCTTGATCCTTCTGGTCCTAAAAATATAACTTGTAAGAAAGCTTGATCTTCTTCAGGTACAAAAGTTTTGCCAACATATTTGAAGCTGATTATTAAAACTACGGTGGAGGCAAGGCAAATGGCAAAAAATTTCTTTTTATTTTGTATTGCTAATATTAGATAGTCTATATAAAAATTTTGAGCCTTATTTAAATAAAGATCAAACGTTTGTAATATTTTTGGTTTAGGGACTTCGGACCTTGCAATCATTCTGCTGGTCATCATCGGTGTTAGGGTAAGGGCTACAAAACCCGAAAATAACACACAAAATGCTAGTGTCCATGCAAATTCTATAAATAATTTACCAAGAAACCCTTCAATAAAACCTATTGGTAAAAAAACTGAAGCAAGGGTAATAGTCATAGCAATGACGGCAAAACCAATCTCACTGGAAGCATCATATGCCGCTTGTATTGGGGGTTTACCAAGTTCATGACTATGCCGGAAAATATTCTCGAGCATTACAATGGCATCATCAACTACAAGGCCTATTGCTAAAATCATAGCAAGTAATGTAAAGGTATTAATGGAAAACCCTAGAAAATACATTGCCGTAAAAGTTCCAACTAAAGAAATAGGAATAGTAACAAGTGGAATAAGAGTTATTTTGGCGGAAGCTAGAAAAATATAAGTTACAAAACCGACCAAGGCAATTGCTTCAAATATTGTAAAAAATACTTCTCTGATTGATTCTTTAACAGGAATTGCCGCATCATGGGCTATTTCTGCTTGTACTCCAGCTGGCAAATTAGCTTGTATTTTAATAAGCTCTTTTCTAACACTATCTGATAATTCTATGATATTAGCTGTTGATTGTTTAATTAACCCTACGGCCATTGACCTTTTGCCGTTATATCTTAAAATTACATCATCTTCTAGGGGCTCTAAGCCGATTCTTGCTATATCTCCCAGTTTGATTATCGTTCCATCCGCATATTTCTTTATAATTATATTTTCAAATTCCTTTGGATTATTTAGTGATGCGTTTAATCGTAGTGTGAAATTTCTTACCTCCGATTTAATAGTACCGGCTGGGTAATCTTTGTTTTGGTTTGTAATAGCCTGTTCTATTTCAAAAGGTGATATTTTATGGGCGAATAACTTGGTATTATAAGGTTCTATCCGCATAGTGTAATATCGGCCGCCAAAGATAATTGAATTACCCACGGTAGGTAATTTCTCAAGTTCTGATTTAATCTGATCATCAGCGATTTTTGTGAGTTCAAGATTATCGTGCCTATCGCTATTAATACTTATCCAAATGCTCGGCCAGCTATCTGAATCAAGCTTAGCTACCGATGGCTGTTTCATATCATCGGGAAAAATATAGTTTAGATCAGAAATTTTAGATCTTACGTCATTTAGAGCAATTTCAATATCAGTATCTAATTTAAACGAAAGAGTTATATTGCTTTGTCCAACTTTACTTTCGGAAGACATAAAATCTAGATTTTTTAGAGTTTTAAGTTCCTTTTCCATTCTTGTAGTAATTTGTTTTTCCATATAAAGCGCATCAGCTCCAGAGTACTGAGCGTTTATTGAAATTATGGGAGGAGCAATGTTCGGCGTACCCCTTATTTGTAGTTTAGTGTAGAATACCCCTCCCAAAGTCATAACTATAAGACTAAGTACGATGGTAAAAACAGGTCTTTTTATACAGAGGGCGGGGAGGGTCATTATTTTTTATACAACAAATTAGGTATTTAAGTGCCAGAATGTTCAATATTGCTATTAACTACTACTTCTGCACCATCATATACTTTGGTTAAGCCATCAAGAACTATCATATCTCCTTCTTTTAATTCATCTGATAATAATTCTATCATGTTGTTTGTCCTTACTCCTAAAGTTACAAATACTTGTTTAACTTTGTTTTCTGAAGTAATTACATAAACAAAATCTCCCTGATTGTTTTTTAAGACAGCTTTTTCAGGCAATGCAAGAGCTTGGTGCTTATTGAAAATTATGTCAGTTTCTACAAACGCTCCGTGCAGCAAATTATCGTTATAAGGAAATTCAAATTTGGCAGTAACAGTGCCGTTATTAGATAAATAATCTGATATAGCTAGAATTTTTCCAGATATAGCTTCATCATTTTCTCCATGAGCACTAACTGCGTCCGAAGTTAATATTTTGCCGCGTAATATCTCTGGAAGTTCCACAAATACATAAAAATTACTTTTTGTTGTGAGGCTAAACAAATAATCACCTTCCTTTACTTCATCTGCTATATTTGTTCTGATTACTCCTATATAACCATCTTCCATGGTTTTAATTACCATGTCATCATAGGTTTTTAGAGCTTTTGCGTATTCACTTCTAGCTTGCTCCAGCGATGCTTTTGACTTGTTGATTTCCTCTACATTGATAATGCTTTTTTTCAAAAGTGATAAGTTGCGGTTATGAGTTGATTCTGCAAGGTATAAATTTGCTTCAGCTTGTGATTTTAATTTTTCTGCAATTTCTTTATCTATAATTATTACTACATCGCCTTTTGCTATTTTATTACCTTGAATACTAGATATGAAATCCACTTTTCCCTTTACTTTTGCAAAGTAATCCTTACTGTTTGTAAGTCTAGCTTGTCCGATTGCCGTATATTTTTCGTAGAATTCAGCTACAGCTATTTTTTCCGGTATAATATTAATCTTATGCTGTGGATGTGAGCTAGCTAACGTGCTTTGCTGAAATACTAATAACAGTAGGGTTAAAAATAGAAAATTTTTCATACGGGCGAAAATGGGCAATAAATTAATCTATTATAATTAATTTATTGCAAAGTTTAAGCAAATTATTGTTAGTGAAGGTAATTTACGAAACAGATAGTATGGATTGCGCTAAAACCATCATATTCTAGAGAAAGTGTATTTAATTAGCATTATTTATAAATATACCTTTCTACGTTTTATAGTAATAGCATATCCCCCACTCTAAAATATAGCCAAATAATTGCCAGTTAAAAGCAGCTCCTATGATCTTGGTTTTGACCAATCAGGATCAGAAGCGTCATAAGGTGTTGGTAACACCCTTTCATTATAACCGGTAAAATCAATTGTATGTAACCTACTTAAACCACTTGTTTTATGAGCGCTTGGTTTACTTCCTTTTGTAAATAATATTACCCGGCCGTTTGGCGCCCAGCTTGGGCTTTCTACGAGATAACCGCTGGCAATCAAACGCTCATTACTATAGGTAGATGTTGGGCTATACTTCATGACTCCTATAGTAAAGCCAAAATCTCTACTTACCTTGGTAAAAGCTATATAATCATTAATAGACCATGTCGGTTCTGCATAAGATCCGCTGCTACTGATCCTTCTGATATTTGAACCGTTCCTATCCATAATATATAATTGCCGCGATCCGTCTTTATCAGACTGGAATAATATTTCTTTCCCGTCAGGAGAATAGTTAGGAGAAGTAAAAATACTAGCACCTTGGGTTAGCTGAGTCTTCTTTTTAGTAGCTAAATCAATTTCATATATATGAGTTCTACCATTTTGAGCAATTGAAATCAGAGCAGTTCTCCCATCAGGTGCAAAATGGGGAGCAAATGACATTCCTGGAAAATTACCAAGCAAAGAACTTTTACCACTTGCTAAGTCAAGCATAAAGACCTGAGGAATTCTATTTTTGTACGATAAATATAATATTTTCCTGCCGTCCGGAGAGAATCGAGGTGTTAAAACAAGAGTTGAACCATCAGTAAGATATCGATGATTCTCGCCATCCTGATCCATTATCGCTATTCTTTTTATTCTTTTAGTATAAGCACCTTTTTCCGATACATAAACAATTCTGGTATCAAAATAACCATCATAGCCAGTTATTTTTTTATATATTTTATCAGCAATTTTATGAGCACCTCTGCGCCAAATTGCTTCAGAAAGCTCTAACGTTTCAGATACTAATTGAGTTTCAAGTATGGTATCCCAGAGAATAAATTTTACCTTTATCTTACCGGAGTCAAGCCTTTGAACCTCACCGTTAACTAGTAAGTTCGCATTTATTTGCTGCCAGGCGGCAAATAAAGGTTTATGACTTACACCTATTTTATTTTCTATAAATGCGGCATTAGAAATAGGGCGAAATACCCCGCAATTATGTAGATCGTTTTTAATAACTTTTACTATATTCTCGGCGCTTTTTACATCAGCGTGATTATGACCAGAAAATTCATTTATGGCAATTGGTATAGGGTCAATATTGCCCTCTGTTATGTCTATGGTTGTTATAGCAAAAATATTAGGGATGGCGAAAAATATAGCCAAACAAATTAAATTCCGAAAAGTTTTGATCATATTTTATCTCCTAAAGATAATAAAATTTTGCTGTATAACTTACTATAAGATTTTGCTTAAGTAAACCTTTATGCAAAGGCCTTATATTATAGCCAGATAAGTAAATATAAGTACTCATAACATCTTTATCACATCATGCTACTTGGGTTAAAACGTAACTTAAATTCTTTCCAAACATTATAACGCTCGGGACGCAAATTCTTTATCGGGCTAGCTTTTTTTACTGCTCTTCGACCAGTTTCTTCAACAAGAACTTGTAGCTGTTTGTCTCCTGTTAATCCACTTACTTGGATTATGGTTACGTTGCCTTCTATATCTAACCTTACATGAAATATTACTTCTATACCCTCAATTCCGGCAGGTTTATCCCAATGCTTGATAATTTGCTGTTTTATAAGCATTTCTTCTGTAATTGACAAAGGTGATTCTTCATCAGCGTTATTACCTTTTGCAAACTTACCTTCATTTGGTGGGCTTGGAGGAGTTCTATTCGGAGACCTTCGTTCAGTACCCTCCGATTCTTTTTCAAGGTTTGCTAGTAATGAATCAATTACGTCTTCTTGTTTTTTAGGCGCTTTTTTAGCAGTTTCTTCTTTTTTGGCTTGCGGTTGCTTAACCTCTTTTTTTATTATCGGTGCTGGCTTCTTTTTATCTTCTTCTTTTGGAGTTTCCGGCTTCTTTTCTACCGGTTTTGGCTCTTCTTTTTTCGGGGCTTCTTCTTCCTTTTTTTTCTCCGGCACGATTTCAGCTTCTTTTAAAGGTGTGGTTTTCTCTTCTTTTGGAGTTTCCGGCTTCTTTTCTACCGGTTTTGGCTCTTCCTGTTTTGGAGTTTCTTCTTTTTGCTCTAAATTTTCTTTTGGTGAGGCAGCAGATTTCTCAATTTTCTGAGATTTTTTAATTTCTTTCGGTTCAGGTGTTTTAACGCCTTGGTCTCTTACGTTAGTGATATCCGATACCGTCAACATTTCAAAAGTTATAACGTTCTGTTGGTCCGGTACTTTCTTAAATATTGAAGGTAGGCCGTAAATAAATACTCCAATAAAAATTAAGTGTAATACCAGAGAAATGATCAGATCCTTTTGAAAAGCTTTTTGCTCTTGATTCTTCATTTACTTGTGTTTTATATCCGAGATTAATGCAACTTTGGTAAAGCCTGCATTATGTATTTCAGCCATCGTTTCAACAATCTTACCGTAAGAAACGTTTCTATCTCCCTTAACAAAGATTCTTGTGTCTTTTTTTTCTTTAGTAATATTTTTAAGTTTGGTCACAAGTTCCGAAAATGGGGTTTTTGTTTCCGTAATAAATATATCTCCTTCTTTGTTAACGGTTATAACCAAAGGTGTGTCCTGACCGGATATCGGACTCGATTTAGTCTCAGGTAAATCTACTTCTACCCCTGCTACGAGCATAGGGGAAGTAACCATAAAAATAATTAGAAGAACAAGCATAACGTCTACCATGGGGGTAACGTTTATTTCACTCATTAACCTGCCTCTTCCCCGTCTGCTATTGTTTTTAGAAATATTTATTGCCATAATTACATTTTTTCTTCATCAATTGCTCTGGTAAGTAGTGCTGTTAATTCGCCTATGAAATCATCTACCCTGTTATGGATATTATCTACTGAGGAGGCTAGAAAATTATAAAATATAACGGCGGGAATAGCAGCAAAAAGGCCGATAGCAGTAGCTAGGAGTGCTTCTGCTATACCTGGGGCTACTACTGCTAAGGTAGTATTTTTTGAGGCAGCAATTGACTGGAAACTATGCATTATACCCCATACAGTACCGAATAATCCAATAAAAGGAGCTGCAGAGCCGACTGTCGCAAGAAAATTTAGCTTGCTTTCTAGACGTTCCATTTCCCTGTTTTTGGCTAAGTACATTGCCTGGATGACTCTTTCTTTATAACCGATTTTTAAAGAATCTGATTTAACTGAGCTTATAGATTTATGTTTTTTGCACTCATTTAAAGCGTTTACAAATACGCAGGATAATGGATTATCCATAGATTTTTTTACTTGTTCATAAAGATCATCTAGCACTTGCCCTGACCAAAATAAATTTTCAAAATCGGACATTTTTGATCTTATACCGGAAAAACTTTTAAGTTTATTCACAATAATTCCCCACGACCAAATTGAAGCAAGTACTAATATAATTATTACTAACTTACCGACTAGGTCTGCAGAAAGAATCAAGTTAATTATAGACAAATCTGCATTATTTGCGGTTGAGACAACATGGTCTAGGTTTTCGGCTGTAGATGATGCATTCATTTTATGTAATAATACCTATCTTAAATCTTATTAAAACTAATGCACAGCATATACTTTTTAGTCGTTGGCGTAAACAAATTCTTTTATTTTTGGAACTATACCAGCTTTAAACTTGCTGCCACTAAATGACCCATAATGCCCAACCCCTTTTTGCAAATGATAGGATTTTTTACTGTCTGGGATATTTTTACAGAGGCTAAGAGCTGCTTTTGTTTGACCTACTGCCGCTATGTCGTCGTTTTCTCCTTCTATACCCATAAGAGCGGAGTTGGTTATAAAATCTAAATTTACCTTTCTTCCGCGTGAAACGAGCTTTCCTTTTGCTAGAGAAAAATCATGAAATACTTCCTTAATAGTCTGCAGGTAAAACTCAGCCGGTAAATCCATAACTGATAAATATTCATTATAGAATTTTTTATTCTTTTCAGCTTTTTCAGTATTCTGGTTTACTAAATCATTAAATAGCTCTATGTGAGAATTTGTGTGCCTTTCAAGATTCATGCTAATAAAGCTGGCAAGTTGGAAGAACCCTGGATAAACTCTTCTTCTATACCCTGGATAGTTTTCTGGTACGTTAGTAACTAATACCCTATCAAACCAAACCAGGCTTTTGTCTGTTGCAAAACTATTTGGTTGAGTAGGGTTTTTTCTTGCATCTATTGGCCCTCCAATTAAAATCATGGATTTAGGGACTCTGGACGGATTATCTTCGGACATCATGGCTGTTGCTGCCAAAACAGGAACAGTTGGCTGGCAAACAGCCATAACATGGATGTTATACCCCAAAAACTTAATATAATTTATTATATAATCTATAAAATCATCCAGATCGAAACTGCCGTCTGTTATAGGTATTTGCTTGGCATCAATCCAGTCGGTAATGTATACATCAAAATACGGTAGTGTATCCTGAACAGTTTCACGAAGTAAAGTGGAATGATGACCGGACATAGGTGCTACAATAAGCAGTTTTGGCTGCTGCTTGTTATAGTTTGTTTTTTCAAAATGTAGTAAATGGCAAAATGAACCTTTTAGTACAATATTTTTTTTGATGGGTTGAGTTTTACCATCAATCTCACAGTCAGTAATACCAAATTGTGGTTTTTTGTAATCTCGGGTTATTCTCTCTGCCATTTCCAGACTTGCTCTCGTTACCAAACTGAAATAGTTATGATAAGCAGGGTTGCAAGAATCCTCAAATAAGTTTTGGATCGATATTAACGACGAGCGAATAGGGGAGAAATTCATTTTTGCGGCTTCAATAAAACTGTATAAATCACTTGAGTCGGGTGAAAAAAAATGCATAACAGGCCTCTTAAAGAACAAGATAAGCCACCTATCGGTGGCAGCTTAAAAGAAGATACTCTTGACCGATAAATATTTATGGAGGATTATAATACTGGTATTTGATTTGTTTTAACTTGAGTTATAAAGACTGAATGTTAGACATACATAAGATAATATATAATTGAGTTATGAGTAACTTGCACTCTGAGCAGCATTTGGTCAATGAATTAGCGGTAAAAACTCTTAAGGCCATTTCTAAAGAGCAAGCAATTCCTTACAGCAGGATCAAAAGATTTTTTCCGAAGGAGATAAGGAAATAGCCAAGGCTTTCTGGATAATGTTGCGAAAAATATCTCCCAATCATAAGTATAATTCTGTTTACTATTGCCCTGATTGTAAAGAATTTGATTTAGAACGCAAAGGAAGAAAGATTCCTTGGTAAGAAAACATTAACTATAAGTAATTTATGGAAATAGTCGGTAAAGGAATATCTATAAAACATATTTTTCTAGACCGTGGTAATTGGTCTCGATTTCGCTAAAAAATACGGCAAGCTAAGATACGGCATTATTTTCAACGTCACTAAAGTTATATCGTGTGGAACGAAATATTTAGGATTTAAACGTTATAGCTGCCGTGATTGTAACCGCAATAAATCGGTAGCATTCAGCTGTAAAGGTAGGTTTTGTTCTCGTTGTGGTAAGAAACAAACGGATCAATGGGTGAGTAAGGCTAGCAATGTTCTACCAAAAACACGATGGCAGCACATTACATTTACAATGCCGGACTCTTTATGGCCGATATTTTGGCTCAATCGTGATCTGTTTGGATTGATTTCCGGTATTGCAGCAGGAATTATTAAGGAGATAGCTACAAAGAAAAATCTTGTGGTTGGTATATTTACTGCCTTACACACTTTCGGTAGAGATTTAAAACGCAATGTTCATATCCATTTATCGGTTACTTGCGGCGGTATAAATAGCAAAGGCAAGTGGCAAAAATTATTTTTTCCTGCCGAACCTATTAAAAAAATGTGGAGACATAGAGTCCTTGAGTTATTTCGCTTTCAATATATCTCAAGTAATTTGAAGTTGCCGTCCGCATATCAAAATGCTGAGAATTTTAATAACTGGATGAGTAGTTTATACGAAATCAGTTGGTATGTTTATTTACAAAAACCATCGGATGATCATAAACGCAACATAGAATATTTAGGGCGGTATATAAAACGCCCCCTATTTCCGAGACAAGAATAGAAAATTACGACGGAAAGCAGGTAACGTTTAAATTTCTTGATCACTATAATAATACAATTGATCGCATAACTATGCCCGTGATGCAGTTCATAGCTAGTCTGATTATGCATATACCAGATCGTTATTTTCGAATGATTAGGTATTACGGTTTTTTATCTAATAGAACTAGGGGCGTACAATTACCTATCGTATATAAGGCAATTAATCAAATCGTTCATAAGAAAACTAAGCTCATTAGTTGGAGATTAATGATTTGGTTGAATTTTAAAATAGATCCTCTGTTTTGCTATAATTGCAATAAATGTATGAATCTGCGGCAAGTTTATTACGGTTTATCTCCGCCATTGTTATTAATAAGAATCAATGAATTATTATCAACGCCTAGATAACATCATTATGGCGAACACTTCTTTCACGTCTTAGCCACATAATTTGTAAAACTGAACCTATTTTTAGATAGATTCTGGCAGAGATTTTTATAAAAGTGTTGATAATTTCTAATATTGTGGCTTGTAACTACATTTTATTAAACGAATTTTCAAAGTTTTGATTAACAATTTTTCTGGTTACAAATTTTGAAATTCCTATACTATTAATTAATCATTTAAATATTGATCATACCATATTAGTTACCGCTATTGTTGTTTAATCTAGTTTGTAACTGGTATAATTAGTCTTAAGTTATGTCTTTTGAGATTTGCGTTATTCTTTTTTAATTTTAATTTGTCTACTGATTTTGCTTTTAATTAACCCAGGGTTTACTAATATTTTATAGTATAGGAATTTCAAAATTTGTAACCAGAAAAATTGTTAATCAAAACTTTGAAAATTCGTTTAATAAAATGTAGTTACAAGCCACAATATTAGAAATTATCAACACTTTTATAAAAATCTCTGCCAGAATCTATCTAAAAATAGGTTCAGTTTTACAAATTATGTGGCTAAGACGTGAAAGAAGTGTTCGCCATAATGATGTTATCTAGGCGTTGATAATAATTCATTGATTCTTATTAATAACAATGGCGGAGATAAACCGTAATAAACTTGCCGCAGATTCATACATTTATTGCAATTATAGCAAAACAGAGGATCTATTTTAAAATTCAACCAAATCATTAATCTCCAACTAATGAGCTTAGTTTTCTTATGAACGATTTGATTAATTGCCTTATATACGATAGGTAATTGTACGCCCCTAGTTCTATTAGATAAAAAACCGTAATACCTAATCATTCGAAAATAACGATCTGGTATATGCATAATCAGACTAGCTATGAACTGCATCACGGGCATAGTTATGCGATCAATTGTATTATTATAGTGATCAAGAAATTTAAACGTTACCTGCTTTCCGTCGTAATTTTCTATTCTTGTCTCGGAAATAGGGGGCGTTTTATATACCGCCCTAAATATTCTATGTTGCGTTTATGATCATCCGATGGTTTTTGTAAATAAACATACCAACTGATTTCGTATAAACTACTCATCCAGTTATTAAAATTCTCAGCATTTTGATATGCGGACGGCAACTTCAAATTACTTGAGATATATTGAAAGCGAAATAACTCAAGGACTCTATGTCTCCACATTTTTTTAATAGGTTCGGCAGGAAAAAATAATTTTTGCCACTTGCCTTTGCTATTTATACCGCCGCAAGTAACCGATAAATGGATATGAACATTGCGTTTTAAATCTCTACCGAAAGTGTGTAAGGCAGTAAATATACCAACCACAAGATTTTTCTTTGTAGCTATCTCCTTAATAATTCCTGCTGCAATACCGGAAATCAATCCAAACAGATCACGATTGAGCCAAAATATCGGCCATAAAGAGTCCGGCATTGTAAATGTAATGTGCTGCCATCGTGTTTTTGGTAGAACATTGCTAGCCTTACTCACCCATTGATCCGTTTGTTTCTTACCACAACGAGAACAAAACCTACCTTTACAGCTGAATGCTACCGATTTATTGCGGTTACAATCACGGCAGCTATAACGTTTAAATCCTAAATATTTCGTTCCACACGATATAACTTTAGTGACGTTGAAAATAATGCCGTATCTTAGCTTGCCGTATTTTTTAGCGAAATCGAGACCAATTACCACGGTCTAGAAAAATATGTTTTATAGATATTCCTTTACCGACTATTTCCATAAATTACTTATAGTTAATGTTTTCTTACCAAGGAATCTTTCTTCCTTTGCGTTCTAAATCAAATTCTTTACAATCAGGGCAATAGTAAACAGAATTATACTTATGATTGGGAGATATTTTTCGCAACATTATCCAGAAAGCCTTGGCTATTTCCTTATCTCCTTCGGAAAAAATCTTTTGATCCTGCTGTAAGGAATTGCTTGCTCTTTAGAAATGGCCTTAAGAGTTTTTACCGCTAATTCATTGACCAAATGCTGCTCAGAGTGCAAGTTACTCATAACTCAATTATATATTATCTTATGTATGTCTAACATTCAGTCTTTATAACTCAAGTTAAAACAAATCAAATACCAGTATTATAATCCTCCATAAATATTTATCGGTCAAGAGTATCTTCTTTTAAGCTGCCACCGATAGGTGGCTTATCTTGTCCTAGAAGATTTAAGGCTACAGTGGGCCTTGGCATTTGATGAGCGAGATCCTGTTAAGATTAGGCAAGTATTTGATAGGTTAAGGGAGGCAGCAGCTAGTGTTAAAGATTATGAGCATCAGTTTTTTAACCCATATTTTGCAACTAGATATATTGATTCTATTTTATCAATAGAAGAAATAGGATACAAACTATATGACAGAGCAAAAGGTGTTTTAAATCAGGAGTGCATAAATGATGACCCTGGATTACTTGCAAGCATGAAACATTTTGAAATCATGATTAGCAGCTGGCAAAGAAACAGACTAGAGCAATTGGCGAATGGTATCATAGATAGCAAAGATTATGATAATGGATATAAAGAAAAGGCCAAAGAATATCTTGAGGATACCCAAAGAGTATTAAATCAAAGAATAAAATTCTTGGAAAGCATAATTGATTCAGAAGATTTCCATCAAATATTGTTACTTAAAAAAGACTTAAATAACAACGGCAAGAATTGTATGTTAAAGCATATGGAATCACAATATGCCGTATTACAATTACAATTGCACCATGTAAATGGTTTAATTGAATTTATCAATAATACCAGGAATGCAGATATATGCATAAGCAGCAAGGGTAATTTAAGTGAATTAACAAAAGGAGTTAATAGCTCGGGATTCAAAATCCATGATGAGGAACTAGCTCAAATAAGGAATTTAGGTGAAGATTCTTTTTACAGATTAGATGAATTACCTATTGTTAGTGTAAATAGTCCAACAACTAGATCGGCAATAGGCCAAGTTGCCGGTTTATTTGCTAGCAGTGCCTTAAAATTCAGTTTTACCAAGAAGTCAGTTCCTACTTCAAATGATTTAATAGATACTGGTATTTTTGATATTACGAAGGTTGTTTTATCGCAGCAGGAAGAATCTGATCATTTATTGGATATACTTTCATTTGGATTTGGAAGTACGACAAAGAGTTTAAAAATCCTGCGCAAAGTGGCTCAGTACGTATCTGAAAGTATTAGTGGGAAAGTAAGTAAGAGCGGATTATTTGAATCACCTACTATGCAGATTACCAATGATGTTAAAGTTTTTGCAGAAAAGCTTGGAAATATTATGCCCAAGGGAATACTAAAGAGTGTTACTGATGAACCTGCTCTAGCCGGTAATGATATAAACGGACATGAGAATATCAACGGAATACACCACTATTTTGGTAAATATACACTAGATGCTATTAATTCCATATTAAAATTGCGGATAAAGGATGCCGGAATAGCCGATGTCAAGGTAGTAAGTAATAATTATTCATTTATAGATAGTAGTAATAATAATATGGATAAGTTATTAGTAGAATTAAGTGCAATAAATGCACCGGTGATACTTGCTCCTTTGAACTTATTTAACAAGCATGCTGCCGGGTTAATGTTTACAAAGCAGGAAAGCGGTACTATGCTTTACTATATTGATCCAGAAAACCAGCAGATACCATCTGCCTTAGCACAGATATTCAGAGAATATCGATTAGATACCAAGCAATTAACATTAGAAACTCAAAAGTATGCTAACTGCGGTCCTGAGGTAATAGAAGACTTCATGTTTTGTTTGACAGGACAAAGGCTATCTCAGGAGGAGGCTATTTCATAAAAAAAACTATTTTTTGTTTTTAAACTAAAAGAAAGCTTAGTTAGAGCAAAAAAGTTGTTATATTAATAATAAATTATTAACGACGTTAGTATCTCTGTTAATAATTTAATTTCATCTGTTTGCGAATGAGATTAATTAAGTAGCCTAAATATATTTAAATTGAAATAAATTGAGTAAATTAATATGTATCATGTAATGAAATTCCAAGCCCCTTTTGAGCGTTTAAAAGAGTATAATTCATCCCCGGAAATAATTTTATATAAAGCTATAATTACGCAGGCCATAATAGATGCCACTAACATTTCTGATGCTCCTAGAGCTAAAACACTAGAAACCGATGCAAAAAAATGGATATTTAGCAATAGCGATTATTTTCAGAAAATATGCTATATTGCAGGAATAGAACCTAGTTTTGTAGTGAAAATAACTAAGGAAGCAATAAAGTTAAACCATAAAAAGCTAGAATTTAATAAAAAACTACCTAAAACGGTATCAACCTATAATAAAAAACAATTAATAAAGAAAATGGCCGGGTAATTAAGAGTTTTTGCCTGAATTCCTGTATTGAATTTACATTAGATTACTGCTACATTTTATTTTATAACAATCGTAAATTATAAAAACAAAATATGCAAAAAACTGTCACCGAGTTACCGGAAATAAAGCTACTCGGTATTTTGTGCCGCACTAACAATACAGCAGAAATGAATATATCAAGTGCTAAAATTGCTCCTACTATACAAAAATATTTTCGGCAAGCAGTAGGAGAAGAAATTCCTAATAGAAAAAATCCAGGCACAACTTATTGTGTTTATACGGATTATGAAAGTGATTTTACCGGTGATTATACTTATTTCATCGGTGAAGAAGTAAAGGTTGGGGGCGATTCAATGGAAGGATTCTCTTCTATTATTATACCGGCTCAAAATTATGCAAAGTTCACAAGCAAGCCTGGAATTATGCCAGAGGTATGTATTGATATGTGGCAAAATATCTGGAAAATGAAATCTGGAGAATTAGGAGGTAAAAGAGCATATCTGGCTGATTTTGAGGTTTATGATAAGCGTGCTTTAGATCCAAGTAAAACGGTGCTTGACATCTACGTGGGAGTTAAATAATAAAGAAGTTACTATTCTAACTAAACTAAAAATAATTCATAAAGGAGGAGTTAGTATGCAAGTTTCAGTTTCTGGTCAACATCTATCTATCGGCTCATCTCTGCAGGAGTATGTAAAAGAGAGAGTGACCAGCTCGATAAATAAATATTTTGATCATGCGCCTAGTGCAACCGTGCATTTTAACAAGCAAAACCATGAGTTTTTCTGCGATATTGTTGTAAATGACGGAACAGGGAGGCATGTGGTTATTAAAAGTAGTGCTTCCTCCGATGATGTTTATTTTGCTTTTGATGCAGCGCTCAGTAAAGTTGAAAAGCAGCTTAGAAAATATAAATCCAAATTAAAGGATCATTCAAGTAAGATGAAAGTCTCGGAAATTAGTCCCGATAGTACTAAATACGTAATTTCACCCACTAAAATTGATGATGAGGATGATGAAACAAAAGAAATAGATTTTGATAATCCAGTCATTGTCGCTGAAAAGGCAACAAACATTTTAAAATTATCAGTAGGCCAAGCGGTGATGAAAATGGATCTCGAGGATTTACCAGCTTTAATGTTTAGAAACGTTAAAACTGATAGGATTAATGTAGTTTATTATCGCAAAGACGGTAATATTTCCTGGGTAGATTCGTTTTAACTTCCATTTTAAATGAAAGAGATAATATTTAATAGAAAAGAGGATGAAGTAGCAATTATTGCTCCTTCTTCAGGTTGCCCAAATGGCAAAGAAAAACTGATGGTAGGGGTCAATTTACTTGAATCTCACGGGTTTAAATGTAAATATGATAAGAATATTTTATCGAGAAATGCAAGCCTAGATTATTTTTCCTCTTCTAAAAAACAGCGCATTCATGAGTTTAGAAGTGCGCTATTTGATCCTAAGGTCAAGATTATTTGGGCTTTTCGTGGAGGATATGGTGCGTCAGAAATAGTTTTTGATGTTTTAGCTTTAAAAGCGGATGAAATCCGACCTAAAATTATCATTGGATTTAGTGATATAACAGTTTTGCTATTGTTATTTTGGCAAAAATTTAAAATGCCAGCAATTCACGGGTCTGTTTTAACTGCTCTTATCGATAAACAAGCTAACATGCTTAATTCTATTATTTCGGTATTATCCTCTCATGAGATAAAATTTGTCCTTGATCCTTTAAATGAGCAAGCAAATAATGCCGTTATTACTTCTAAAATTACCGGCGGGAATCTTGCGGTTATTTGTCATTTGATAGGCTCTACACTTACTATCGATACAAATGATAAAATAGTTTTTCTAGAAGACGTCAATGAAAAAGGCTATCATGTTCATCGTTATTTATTACAAATGAAAAATGCAGGGCTTTTTTCCGGTGCAAAAGCTTTGATTTTTGGCGATTTTGCTAACTCTGATGATAAGATTATCCCTTCAATAAAAAATTTTTGTAGTGAACATTTAACCATCCCAGCTTTTACAACGCAAGGAATAGGGCATCTAGAGAGTAATTATCCGATAATTATTGGTGGTGATGCAGAAATAAGGAATCGTAATTTGACAGTCAAAAGCCCGTTTGGATTAATTTAGATGTTAATAAGAATCGCAACAAGAAGAAGTAGATTAGCTGTGATTCAAACAGATTTAGTTATCAAAAAATTAAAAAATTTTTTTCCTCATATAAACTGCGAAATAGTGCCAGTAATAACTACAGGCGATAGAATAACTGATAAAAATTTATACGATATCGGGGGGAAGGCTTTATTTTTAAAGGAATTAGAAGAAAAATTACTTACAGGAGAGGTGGATTTAGCAATTCATTCGCTTAAAGATGTTCCAGGAATATTACCTGTAGGGCTAGAGATAGCTGCAGTTTTAGAGAGAGAAGATCCCAGAGATTGCCTGGTTTCATACAAATATAAATCATTAAATGAATTACCTAACGGAGCTATAATTGGTACTTCTTCTGTGAGGAGGAAAGTAATTCTCCAAAAAATCCGCCCTGACCTTAAGATTATCCCGTGTAGAGGTAACATCCAGACTAGGCTTGATAAGCTTTCCAGTGATAATGCTCCGGATGCAATAATACTTGCGTGTGGAGGGCTTAAGAGGTTAGGGATATTTGATGAAAAACATTGTTTTCCTTTGACTGTTGATACGATGATTCCATCTGCTGGACAAGGAACTATTGCTATTGAAAAAAGGTCTGATGATCAGAAAATGGCTGATATTTGCAAAGAAATTAATCACTTGCCTAGCTGGTATTTGAGTCAGGCGGAAAGAGAATTTCTTGTGTACTTTGATGCGAGCTGTAAAACTCCGATTGCTGCCCATGCGGAATATATTGATGAATCAATAATTAAAGCACGATATATGTATGGGGATTTTGAGGGGAATTGCTTAGAATTCCACACAGAAACCGGCGATAAAATTTGTGGAAAAGAAATAGCCATTAAGGCGGCCGAAATTATAGAGGCAAAGAAATATTAAAATTAGAGTGTGTACAATAATGAGAAAAATTATTTTAAAATGTTTTTCCTGAAGGTAACATGGACTTAACACTAAAGAGGTATGATAGTAATACCGAAAGAAGCTCGGTGTAAGGACGTATATGGTGCTAATAACCCCCTATAGGACTGCCTATCTCCACTACAATGCCATTATTATCTTTGACCTGAGAAACTATTTGTCCCCATGGTACTTGTTTAGGTGGTGAAATTTTAGAAGCCCCTTCTTTGATGGCTTTTTCATAAGCTTCCGCAACATTTTCGGTAATAAAGCTAATTTGAAAACCTGGCGAAACATTGTCTGCTCGATTGGTGACAAATTCCACGTCATGTTCCTGGATAAAATCTTCCGCTACAAAGGATAGAATTGTTTCTCCCGTAGATAGTTCAGCATATTTACCACTTTCTGCATAAAATTTCAAAGATAAACCAAAAGCTCTTTGGTAGAAATCTACTGTTTGTTTAATGTCTTTAACGTAAATAATTGTATATCCAAACTTCATGTAATCTTTAAAATGAGACTTATTAATGGTATATACTAAATATTATATTTAGATCCAGCAAGCGTTTTCATACATTTTATAACTTAATTTCATGATCAATTCAAAAACAGCATTATTAATAATAATATTATCATTTTTATTTCCCGTTTTTGCCGACAATATTGCTGAAAAGGTAGAAAATTTAATTAATGAAACTGATTCGAATATAAATATCGGTTTTAGAATAAGGAATCTTGATAAGAATAATATTATTCATGAGAAAAATGTTAATCGTTATTTTACTTTTGCCAGTGGTTTAAAATTTATTACTCTAACCACACTTCTTGAAGAATTGGGCGGTGATTACAAATTTGATAGTGCAATTTCAAAGATTGGTAATGATTATTATTTAGATATTCATGATCCAGAGTTTACCACTGATGATTTGGATGTATTAGTTTTGTCTTTAAAAAGTAAAAATATAAGCTCTATAAAAGGTAATTTTTATATTATTAATAAAGAATTTCTACTTCCTCCATTAATACGTACGAAAACCGTAAGTGATACAGTTTATTGTAATACTGGCCCGATTACTAGATTGCATATTAACAAAAATTGCGCAAAGGTTAATGTTTTACCTACGGAAATTGGCCAAAAAGTCGAGGTATCAGATACTCAGCTTGTACCTTATAAAATAGAAAATAAGTTAGTTACTACTTCCGATAGTAATATAGATTTAATATATACCAGTATTGATACTAATAAATATATAATTTCTGGGACATTAAATAAGTCAACTAAGTTATTAACAATAGGAGCTGTTACTAATGATAATTTGAATAATGTAAGGTTGGTATTAAAACTTCTTTTACAAAAACATGGTATCAATTTAAAGGGCAAGATATTGCCATCTATACCTGTTAAAACTTCTGAAGTAATAGCAATGAAGAAGAACCATTTTTTTGCAATTGCAAGTCAAGCTATGAAAAAATCGGATAATTTTGTTACTGACTATCTATTAGCTGAAGCAAGTAGTACAAGTAAAGAAATGATAAATGAAATAGGTGATAGGCAAATGGAGTGGCGTGATGCCGGGAGGTTACTTAAAAAGCTGGTGCAAAAACATACTGGAGTAGATATAACTGATTCTTTGATTGAAGATGGCTCTGGTATTTCAAGAGTTAATGTTTTAACTGTTTCTCAAATAGATGAAATACTGCAGGTGATAGCTAAAAAACCAAATTTTCCTGAAATTTTATCAATGCTTGCTACTCCGGGGGAGGAAGGTACTTTAAAAAATAGATATTCAAAAGATCTTAAGCTATATGCAAAAACCGGTCGTTTAACAGGTGTGGTAAGTCTCTTAGGATATTTTTATAATACTAAAGGAGAATTACACAGTTTTGTTATAGTAATCAATAACATATACGGAGATACCAATAAATATATTAAATTAGAAGATAGTATTTTACCTCAGTTCGGGATAAGCGCGTAGTTTAGAGATAAATCAAAACTATAATTTATTGAAGGTTTATTTTTTTTAAAGCAATATGATATAAACGTGGATAGTATATGCACAAAGGCATTGATTGGTGATCTATGTCTCGTGTGTTCAAGGTTCATTTTATTTTTTAAATAATCAAATACAGTTTCAATTATATTTCGTTTGCGTAGTAAGATTTTTTCGTTTAAATCCATTAATTTATTTGGCATATTCTTTTTAATTCCATGCACCATTTTCAATCCTCTTTCATATAAATTAATGAATAGATTTTGCTTAATATAACCTTTGTCGGCGTATATAAAACCAGTTAAATCCGTTGTTAGATCAAGCACAGGAACTCTATCATCTACGTTTCCCTTAGTCATTTTTAGCGCGATAAATTCACCTTTTTCGTTGATCACTAAATGTAATTTAAACCCATAAAAAAAGCCCATAGATGATTTGCCTTGCTTGGCAAGCCCAGCAAATGTTTTATTCCTATAGCGTCTTTTATTGTGGCAGATTTTGATTGCGGTAGTATCCATAAAATATGTGCCAGTTTCTTCGCCAAATAACATATGCAAAAGTATATTAAACGGTAAAAATAATCTAGACATTAGTTCTACAAAACGGTTATAACTTAAGGCATTCGGAAAATCGTTTTTGTGGATATACTCTATACAAGTTTTGTAAAAATATTTAAAGTTCTTTGCATGAGACGTATGATACATTACCATGATCGTCATAATCTCGCTCAAGCTCATACTACATAAGCGATTTCGCTGTTTATTGCCAGGTAATAATTGCTTTTTTTCGTAACCAGAGTAAATTTGGCAAAAATCATCTATAAAGCTGTACAATTCCGTGATATCTTTTTTCATGCCTGTGGTTGCCATTTTTTGTTAAAAAAGAGCTTTATCACAGGCATCACCATCTTGCAACCCTTGTATCTACTATATATTTATGCAATCCTTATCCCGAACTGGGGTATTTTAGGTCTATTTCAAACTGGCTTAAGAAAATAGGTTGTAAAGCTGATAAAGAAATGCTACTGTAGGTAGCATAAATTTATGCCGATTGAGAATATTATAAGATAAAGCAATACTCTTAATGGGTTAAGTAAAAAAAGAAATTATCAAATTCTGTTTGTTTTATGGCTTGGACTATCGATCATATAATATTTTTTTCATTTTTAATTCTTAATGTAATTCTTGGTCTAAAATCAAGTAAAGGCATTACCTCAATAACCCAGTATGCCATAGGTGATAGAAACTTTTCTACTGCTGTATTAGTTTCAACTCTCGTTGCTACGTGGGTTTCTGGCTCATTTTTTGCTAACATACTGATAGAAACCTATAAAACAGGGTTATATTATTTTATTCCTGTTTTATTTGAAGTGGTGTGTTTCTTTATAGTAGGTTATTTTTTTATTCCCCGTATGAGCGAATTTTTGGGGAAACTTTCCATTGCTGAGGCAATGAATGATATATACGGGCAAAAAGTTAGAATTGTCACTAGTATATCAGGGTTTATATTTGTTAGTGGATTAATAGCAGTACAATTAAAAATAGCCGGAAGTGTTTTTGAGTATATCTTAAATATTAATAGTTTATACGGGATTATTTTATAGTATAGGAATTTCAAAATTTGTAACCAGAAAAATTGTTAATCAAAACTTTGAAAATTCGTTTAATAAAATGTAGTTACAAGCCACAATATTAGAAATTATCAACACTTTTATAAAAATCTCTGCCAGAATCTATCTAAAAATAGGTTCAGTTTTACAAATTACCCCAGTTCGGGATAAGGATTGCATAAATATATAGTAGATACAAGGGTTGCAAGATGGTGATGCCTGTGATAAAGCTCTTTTTTAACAAAAAATGGCAACCACAGGCATGAAAAAAGATATCACGGAATTGTACAGCTTTATAGATGATTTTTGCCAAATTTACTCTGGTTACGAAAAAAAGCAATTATTACCTGGCAATAAACAGCGAAATCGCTTATGTAGTATGAGCTTGAGCGAGATTATGACGATCATGGTAATGTATCATACGTCTCATGCAAAGAACTTTAAATATTTTTACAAAACTTGTATAGAGTATATCCAAAACGATTTTCCGAATGCCTTAAGTTATAACCGTTTTGTAGAACTAATGTCTAGATTATTTTTACCGTTTAATATACTTTTGCATATGTTATTTGGCGAAGAAACTGGCACATATTTTATGGATACTACCGCAATCAAAATCTGCCACAATAAAAGACGCTATAGGAATAAAACATTTGCTGGGCTTGCCAAGCAAGGCAAATCATCTATGGGCTTTTTTTATGGGTTTAAATTACATTTAGTGATCAACGAAAAAGGTGAATTTATCGCGCTAAAAATGACTAAGGGAAACGTAGATGATAGAGTTCCTGTGCTTGATCTAACAACGGATTTAACTGGTTTTATATACGCCGACAAAGGTTATATTAAGCAAAATCTATTCATTAATTTATATGAAAGAGGATTGAAAATGGTGCATGGAATTAAAAAGAATATGCCAAATAAATTAATGGATTTAAACGAAAAAATCTTACTACGCAAACGAAATATAATTGAAACTGTATTTGATTATTTAAAAAATAAAATGAACCTTGAACACACGAGACATAGATCACCAATCAATGCCTTTGTGCATATACTATCCACGTTTATATCATATTGCTTTAAAAAAAATAAACCTTCAATAAATTATAGTTTTGATTTATCTCTAAACTACGCGCTTATCCCGAACTGAGGTAAATTATGTGGCTAAGACGTGAAAGAAGTGTTCGCCATAATGATGTTATCTAGGCGTTGATAATAATTCATTGATTCTTATTAATAACAATGGCGGAGATAAACCGTAATAAACTTGCCGCAGATTCATACATTTATTGCAATTATAGCAAAACAGAGGATCTATTTTAAAATTCAACCAAATCATTAATCTCCAACTAATGAGCTTAGTTTTCTTATGAACGATTTGATTAATTGCCTTATATACGATAGGTAATTGTACGCCCCTAGTTCTATTAGATAAAAAACCGTAATACCTAATCATTCGAAAATAACGATCTGGTATATGCATAATCAGACTAGCTATGAACTGCATCACGGGCATAGTTATGCGATCAATTGTATTATTATAGTGATCAAGAAATTTAAACGTTACCTGCTTTCCGTCGTAATTTTCTATTCTTGTCTCGGAAATAGGGGGCGTTTTATATACCGCCCTAAATATTCTATGTTGCGTTTATGATCATCCGATGGTTTTTGTAAATAAACATACCAACTGATTTCGTATAAACTACTCATCCAGTTATTAAAATTCTCAGCATTTTGATATGCGGACGGCAACTTCAAATTACTTGAGATATATTGAAAGCGAAATAACTCAAGGACTCTATGTCTCCACATTTTTTTAATAGGTTCGGCAGGAAAAAATAATTTTTGCCACTTGCCTTTGCTATTTATACCGCCGCAAGTAACCGATAAATGGATATGAACATTGCGTTTTAAATCTCTACCGAAAGTGTGTAAGGCAGTAAATATACCAACCACAAGATTTTTCTTTGTAGCTATCTCCTTAATAATTCCTGCTGCAATACCGGAAATCAATCCAAACAGATCACGATTGAGCCAAAATATCGGCCATAAAGAGTCCGGCATTGTAAATGTAATGTGCTGCCATCGTGTTTTTGGTAGAACATTGCTAGCCTTACTCACCCATTGATCCGTTTGTTTCTTACCACAACGAGAACAAAACCTACCTTTACAGCTGAATGCTACCGATTTATTGCGGTTACAATCACGGCAGCTATAACGTTTAAATCCTAAATATTTCGTTCCACACGATATAACTTTAGTGACGTTGAAAATAATGCCGTATCTTAGCTTGCCGTATTTTTTAGCGAAATCGAGACCAATTACCACGGTCTAGAAAAATATGTTTTATAGATATTCCTTTACCGACTATTTCCATAAATTACTTATAGTTAATGTTTTCTTACCAAGGAATCTTTCTTCCTTTGCGTTCTAAATCAAATTCTTTACAATCAGGGCAATAGTAAACAGAATTAACTTATGATTGGGAGATATTTTTCGCAACATTATCCAGAAAGCCTTGGCTATTTCCTTATCTCCTTCGGAAAAAATCTTTTGATCCTGCTGTAAGGAATTGCTTGCTCTTTAGAAATGGCCTTAAGAGTTTTTACCGCTAATTCATTGACCAAATGCTGCTCAGAGTGCAAGTTACTCATAACTCAATTATATATTATCTTATGTATGTCTAACATTCAGTCTTTATAACTCAAGTTAAAACAAATCAAATACCAGTATTATAATCCTCCATAAATATTTATCGGTCAAGAGTATCTTCTTTTAAGCTGCCACCGATAGGTGGCTTATCTTGTTGCCCTTTTGTTGGTAAAGATAATTGTTCTTTAATATTTCGTTTGTTAAATCTTTTTGTAAAGTTATTTCCATTCTACGTTTAGCATCGGCAAAATCTACGGTTTCTTTTAATGTATTAACCCACCAACTAAATACCCGACTTAGGCGGCATATTTTACTTCTTTCGCCTGAAATAATCTTTTGATATGTTCTGGGTTATTTTGCAGAGTCCTTAGGTAAGATTTTAAATTCCCTTGGAGTTCAGATTTTGTAAGAGGTATATGTTTCCTATTTACATTTCTTTTTAAATCGTTGTTTAAATATTCATCCGGATTATGTTGCGGAGTATACGGAGGCAGAAAAAATAAAGAAATTTTCTTTTTATGTTTCCGAGTCCATATTTGTACTTTTTTGCTATGATGAACCTTGAGATTATCTAGGATTAAGAAGATTTTTTTCTTGGAGTATTTTACCAACCTCCGTAAAAATTCTATAAATACATTTGTTTTTAGTGTCTCTTCGTACAGCATAAACCTTAGCTTACCGTTATTTGTAACAGTGGATATCATGTTTATACTAAATCTCTTCGATTTATGAATCACAACAGGGGTTTTTCCTTTTAAAGAATAGCTTTGTAATACCTGACACTCTTGTTTTATCCCTACTTCGTCGCACCAATGTATTTCTGCCTTTCATATTCTGCTTGCTTGGCTATTGACGGATATTCTTCATCTAACCAAAATTGAACCCTTTTGGGTTGCTGCTCATATGCTAACTTCTTTGGCTTTTGTGCAGTATACCCCCATCTTCTTAAATATTCGCCTATTGTACTTAGGGAAGAAAAAATCCACAATGTTTTTTGATGAGTGCATTAACTGATTTTCTTGACCATAATGCTGATTTGATATTGTGATCTTCTGGTCTAGAGATATTTACGTACCCTTGTATTATTTTACTTTGATCTTCGGTTATAAGCCTTTTCTCTCCTATCTTTCTACCTCTTAACTTCCCACTAATTGCGTACTTGTCGCCTCTCTTTTCCCTCCTTACCCATTCATTTACTGTCTGGCGACTCACTCCTATTAATTCACCTACCGACGATTGACTCTCTCCTCTTTTTACTAGTTTTAGAGCAATCTTTCTCATCGACGCTTGTGCGCTTATTGATAATTTCCTAAAATCTTCACTTTTTGACATTATTGCATTATACAAATTCCTTCCTTCTTGGCAATAGTTATGTCGGGTATTTAATTGGTGGGTTAATAGATATACAAATCCTTGTGCCATTCTAATATAAGTTATATCGGTGCTCCATACCTGATTTGTCTTAGTAATTTCAACGCCTTTTAAAAGATAAGGATATACCTTATGAGCTTGGTTGCGCTTGCTTAAATTCATTTTAGGATAAATGGCTTCTATTGACATTATTCCGTAATAACGACTTACCGCTTTGCGACCAATAACAATTCCAAACGGTACAAGATGCTTGGACATTCTTCTGGCCCCGAAATACGGATGCTCTGTATAGATTTCATCAATTACTTTCATTATTTCTAAGTCTCTTGTAGTTATTCCTTTTGCCTTGTAATAATAAGTAGATTTATTAATTAAAAGTAGATCGCATTGCCTAACAATGCTTAGATTTATACAATTATTATCAATCATACTTTTCCTAGTTTCCAAGTCCAAACAATGTAGATTTTTTTTTCAGCCAGTCACGCTCAACGCTTAACTGTCCTATTTGTTCATATAATTGTTTTATCAAATCTTGATTGTCTGGATCTTTTGTTGCCGGCTTAACTTGAAAACCACTAACTAAATTTTCTATACCTCTTTTTTTCCATGCTTGTATTTGAGTTGCATGAACCCCGTACTTACTGCTTATTTGTGCTATTGTCATTTCAGCTTTTATTGCTTCTATAACAATTTTTGTTTTTTCCGTCGCACTATATTGCTTCGCTTTTTTAGACATATAATTTCCATTTCCTTGTTGTGAAATTATATCTCATTCTTCATTTTTAGCAGTCCAGTTTTTGGGTACCATTATATTTCGCCTGAAATAATCTTTTGATATGTTCTGGGTTATTTTGCAGAGTCCTTAGGTAAGATTTTAAATTCCCTTGGAGTTCAGATTTTGTAAGAGGTATATGTTTCCTATTTACATTTCTTTTTAAATCGTTGTTTAAATATTCATCCGGATTATGTTGCGGAGTATACGGAGGCAGAAAAAATAAAGAAATTTTCTTTTTATGTTTCCGAGTCCATATTTGTACTTTTTTGCTATGATGAACCTTGAGATTATCTAGGATTAAGAAGATTTTTTTCTTGGAGTATTTTACCAACCTCCGTAAAAATTCTATAAATACATTTGTTTTTAGTGTCTCTTCGTACAGCATAAACCTTAGCTTACCGTTATTTGTAACAGTGGATATCATGTTTATACTAAATCTCTTCGATTTATGAATCACAACAGGGGTTTTTCCTTTTAAAGAATAGCTTTGTAATACCTGACACTCTTGTTTTATCCCTACTTCGTCGCACCAATGTATTTCTGCCTTTTCATATTCTGCTTGCTTGGCTATTGACGGATATTCTTCATCTAACCAAAATTGAACCCTTTTGGGTTGCTGCTCATATGCTAACTTCTTTGGCTTTTGTGCAGTATACCCCCATCTTCTTAAATATTCGCCTATTGTACTTAGGGGAAGAAAAAATCCACAATGTTTTTTGATGAGTGCATTAACTGATTTTCTTGACCATAATGCTGATTTGATATTGTGATCTTCTGGTCTAGAGATATTTACGTACCCTTGTATTATTTTACTTTGATCTTCGGTTATAAGCCTTTTCTCTCCTATCTTTCTACCTCTTAACTTCCCACTAATTGCGTACTTGTCGCCTCTCTTTTCCCTCCTTACCCATTCATTTACTGTCTGGCGACTCACTCCTATTAATTCACCTACCGACGATTGACTCTCTCCTCTTTTTACTAGTTTTAGAGCAATCTTTCTCATCGACGCTTGTGCGCTTATTGATAATTTCCTAAAATCTTCACTTTTTGACATTATTGCATTATACAAATTCCTTCCTTCTTGGCAATAGTTATGTCGGGTATTTAATTGGTGGGTTAATAGATATCTATTAAATAAAAAACCAGATAGTAAATTGCTTACGTGAATAATTATGTTTATAGATAAAATCCCAGCAAAAACCAAAGATAATGCCTTTAATGTTATCATTGAAATACCGATGAATGATAATCCTGTGAAATACGAATTTGATAAGGAGATTGGAGCAATCATGGTCGATAGGTTTATGCAAACGCCTATGTTTTATCCTTGTAATTACGGATTTATTCCTCATACTCTTTCCCAAGATGGAGATCCGGCAGACGTGCTTGTGATGAGCCAATATCCTATTATTCCGGGGGCTATTATTAGAGTAAGGCCGGTTGGTGTTTTAATTATGGAAGATGAATCCGGTATAGATGAAAAAATTCTTGCTGTACCTATTAATAAAATAGATGTAACGTTTGAAAGTATCAAGGATATTGATGATGTCCCGCAAATAACTAAAGATAGGATAAACCATTTCTTTGAAAATTATAAAAAACTTGAAAAAGGTAAATGGGTGAGGATCGTCGGTTGGGAAAATGCTAAGAAAGCTTTAGACTTAATTGAAGAAGCGATTACGAGAGCTAAATAATTATTGCAAAAAACAGGATGAAAAACTCCTAAAATCAATAAAATATAGGTAAATGTTATTATTTATTACTGTCCTGACTATCTGTATTATTTCCAGGTCAGAAGCAGATTTTTTTATTCCTTGTATTCCTGTATTACAAAAACATTTTGGCTTATCTCCCTTTGAAGTGCAACTATCTTTAAGTTTAAACTTTATAGGATATTGTCTTGGTGGATTAATAGCAGGCTTTTTGGGTGATAAATTCAATTACCGCATAATAATTATAAGCAGTTTAGCTATATTTGCGGCTGCGACTTTACTCTGTGCGTTAGCCGGTAATTATGGTTTGGTATTATTTGGCCGGTTTGTTCAAGGGCTTACTATTGCCGGTCCAACGGTACTAAGTTATGTAATTCTAATTGAGACTAGTAAATTCCGAGATCAGCTAACAAGGCTAGGATTAATTAATGGTTCTATTACCTTAATTATGACTATGGCACCAACTATTGGTAGTTATCTAGGTATGTATACTAGTTGGCGCTTTAATTTTTTAGCAGTTTTTGTTATGGCCCTTATTGCCTGGGTTTTGAGTTACAAGGTTGTAGAGGCTAGTAACAAAGTAAATGGTAAAATCACGGTTTTCTTACCATTTAAAGAATATTTTACCTTAATTAAGTCCCGTAAATTAATGATATTTACAGGGGCTTTATGCTTTATTATAGCCCCTTATTGGGTATTTATTAGCATGTCGCCTATTTATTATGTTAATGATTTAGGAGTGCCTCTTATTGAATATATGTGGTATAAAAATATATTAGCCATAATATTTGGGATCATAAGTTTGATGAATGGGTTAATAGTTGATAAATTTGGCTGTAAAAATTGTTTCTTGTTTAGCATAGTGATGTGCTTTATTAGTATAATATGCCAGTTTATAATTGTATTAACGGGAATAGATGAGCCGAAAATCATTACTGCGGCTATGGCTATTTTAACAGTCGGGACGGCATTTTTGATTAATTTTTTATACGCTAATGCCTTAACTGCCATAACAAATCATATGGGTAAAGCGTCGGTAGTAATCCATTCTGTTAGATTGATATTTACTTCTGTTTCCCTTAGTATAGTTAGCAAGTTATATTACGGTAATTTCTTTGTTATTGGTATAGCTCTTATTATTATGATGCTAACAGGATTATTGATAACGCTTTATCTATACTCCCTAGGCTATCTTAAAGGGATAGCCCGGTAATAGTAAAAATCATACGCTATCGTTTGTTTCTGATGAATGTTCACCGATAATTACTATCTCAGCAGATGATAAATCGAGTCCTGTAATAGCTGATTCTCTAGCAATTAACTTTGTAAGGCATGATGGTTCTAGGGCCTCTTTAAACGTTTGATTACCAAGAAACAGCTTTAACAAATCAGCAGCTTCCTTATTTTTTTCATGATCTGCTGAATAAATTATTAAATTTACAGTTTGTTTCTGTAAGTCTGGGGATACACCTTTCATAGTAACCCCTTTTTCAATGAAGTTTTTTATATTTTTAAGTATCCCGGGAATCAGAGATCCAACAATTTTTGACATAGTGCTTTTAATAACATCATAATCACTGATTATAGAACGAGTATCAGAATCCTTAACAATAAAATTAGGAAAAAGCTTTTCCCATTCATTTGTAGGCTTCTGAGCTCTAAAAATTTGGAAGGGTTTTCCAGTACCTGGAAATATAGTGCTGCCATCTGCTAATGGATCAAAATTTTTATCACAAACAAAATTTTTACTCATATAATTAGGCAAATCCGGGGCATATAGCCATTCACCTGATTGAGAAGTGTAGCATTTAATAAATGTTTGTTTACTTAAGCTAAAATCTTTTTTCCAATGATTATATTCTTTTTCTAGAAAATCATCTATGCAGGACTTACGAAATTTTTTATAAATGTCATCCTCAAAGCGTTTTTTCAAAATAATTTTCCAACTATCTTCTTTTGTTTTAGTCATAATTTTCTACTATTAGTTTTTTTAATTACTGTGTTTGGTCGTCATCTGCTATGTGAGTTTCACTGCTTTCACCAATTGGCTGGGCAGTAACGGCTACATCATCTATAATTGGGGATTTTAACAATTCAAGGAGCTTATCTGTTGCTCTTTTTCCTTCTTGCCAAAGTTTTTCTAATGTTTTGCTTTTTTCATCATCCTGTTGATTGCGCACAAAAAGTATGTAATCGGAAGATTCAGAGATTTCCAAAGATATGTTAAATGTATTCAAATCTGGTAGTTTTAAATTATTTGCTTCTTCAGATAATTTTCTTTTGGTCATTTCGATTACTCTGTAGCAGCTGTTGGGTTTTGCCCGGTTAGCTCTGTACTGGTATCTTGTGTAGCAGCGACTATTGGATCTAATGGAGAAAATAATATAGTACTGGAGTGCAAAGTAGCTATGGTTGTAACAGTACGTGAAGTAGTTACGGTAGGGTTCATGCTCTCTCCATCAATATAGTCACCGCCTAAAGGTAAAACAGCAGTGGATACTGCAGTAGTAGTTTGAAGTTCTGAAGTACTACTAGAGCCTGAGCTAGAAGAAGGTTTTTCAAGGCTAGAAGTTGTGCTAACGCTAGTAGTAGTAGTCGAAGTGGTACTAGAATTGCTGCTGGAATCTTGGCCTTGGATGTAGTATTCTAATACGGAATGGGCAGATTCATTTAGTGAATCTGTAAAACTCTTGGGTAGATTTTTTAAAAATTTTAAATTTGGAATTGAACCACCTTCTTCCTCTTGCTCTCTGCTTTTAGGGTACAATATATTTTTCATTACTTCTATCATATAAATTTGCTGATCTTTGGTTAAGCCAGCTAAGGTTTGTCCTGAACCTACAGCATCAATAATGGCCTGCCCGTATTTTCCCCCTTTGAATCCTGCAGCTTCTATCGGATTGATATTAAATTTGTATAAGGTTTCGTAAAGTGATATAAAATACTCTCCTTCTTCTTTTTCTTTTGACATAATATTAGGCCTAAATTAAATTACTTGATTATATGCTGCGCCAGAGTTTAAGGTACTTTTAGTCCAGCAATATTGGTGTACCCTAAACTCTGGTAAACATTGTTATATGTTTTTAGTGCGCTTGTTTAAGCTGCATCAGTAGAACTACTGTCTCCCCCCGCTAGAGATACATCACTGATACTTTCTATAGTAGTACTTGATGACAGAGTAATGAGGCTTGAAGTAGTTACGGTAGTACTCATGTTCTCTCCATCAATATAGTCACCTCCTAAAGGTAAGGTAGTAGCAGATACCGAAGTAATTGCAGTTTTAGGTTCTGAAGTACTACTCGAGCTTGAACTACTTAAAGTAGTGGAATCTGAGTTCCCTGTAGCTCCTCCTGCTTGTTGTTTAAGTAGGTTTTCACAAACATGGATAATCTCTCTTTTATGTAGTGACCCCTTATCAAAAAAGCCTGAGAATCTTCCACATATATTGTGAAATAACCATCCATCTTCTTCAATTGTATAAATTTCATGTGAACTGTAAATTAATTTTACCCGGCCATTTTCGATTTGAACGGTACAGACAAGTTCATCGCTAGTAGCATCTCTTAATTCGACTTTATTTTCGGTAATTTTGGTATTATAGCTAATTTCATCAATAGTTATCCTGGCTTTATCATGAGTGCTATCATAAGCGGTAGTAGTATAAGACTCCGAAGTACTACTAGAGCCTGAGCTAGAAGAAGGTTTTTCAAGGCTAGAAGTTGTGCTAACGCTCGTAGTGGTAGTAGAAGTGGTACTGGATACATCCTGAGGGATTGGTTCTTTAAATAACAATTTAACAATTTCGGGTGATGAAGTACCACAAACATAATTTTCAAATTCTTTACTTACGCCCTTAAGGTTACCTCCAGCTTTAATGATCTCTTCTATAACCTGGTATGTTTGTGCAATCTGTTTATTATTAAGGAGAGAGAAACCATACTTACCAAATGCTTTATAAAGCTCAGAATATTTTTCAAAAAAATTTTTACTATATTCGTTATCAAAAATAGGAGGGCAAATTATATCCAGTTTTATATTTAAATCTTCACCTCCGGTTTTAGCAGCTTTTAATAATTCTAAAGTTGTTTTGAATTTATGCTGTTCTGTTTTTGATGTTGATTGTAAAATTTTTGTTTGTACTTTTTTGATTACTGCATCAGTTCCCATTAAATTATTTTGGCAGGTAATTATTGATGGTTTTTCTATTAGTAAGAACTTGGTAATATCAGGGTTATTGTAAGAATGAAACAAAATATTATCAGCTATTACAGCTCCTTTTTTAACAAGTTCTTTGGTAACAGATAGGGCGAGCTTTTCATTACTAAGACGTACCGCATATGCAAGGAGCATTGGGTCTTGTAGATTAAAACTACCTTCTTGTACTAATTTCAGTAGATACTCGGGATGCTTAAAAGTAAATTTTCCTTTAGAACATATTTCTTCATAAACTATTAATTTAATAAACATACCATCATTGAATTCCTTAGCGGCGCTCAGTGCTTTATAAGCTTCTTCGGGCTTTTTAGAAAATAGCTCCAACATACTCTCTGAAGTTAGGTATTTATCACCTAATTTTATAACTTCTTTATCGGGTAAAGATTCTCCTGCTTTTACTAACAAATTCCCATAAATTTTTTCCAATAAATTTAACTCAGAAGAATTTAGAGACTCAGCAATATTCTTTTCTTTCACTTTTTCCTTTTCTTTACCTTCTTCTTTTCCTTTAGCCATAAACAACTCCTCATATTAAAATTGTTAATTTAACGAAATACAGCCTTAATGACTTAATCTATAATTAAAGTTATAATATTAAATCTAACTTAAAGTTGTATAAATTTTACCTATAGCAAGAAGTTTTTTCTTTTGCAAATTATTTTTCTAAATATTTTGAAATATTTATTATTATTGATCCGTTGACAGTTCTAAGCAGATGGTTTAGCTTCAGCTTCCAAATGTAGTGGTAGATGAATTTTAGTGGAGTTTTAATGTCACAAATAGCTATTTTGTGGTCAAAGATTAGGCATAGTAGGGTAAGGTACGTAATATGGCCGATTCGGTCAACTGAGCTGCATAAGTTTTTGCCAATGGCTCTGCTGATGTTTTTTATACTGCTAAATCAAAATTTAGTACGCAGTATAAAAGATAGTTTTATTGTTACCATGATTGGTACAGAAATTCTTAGCTTTATAAAACTCTGGGGTGAAGCACCTATGGGTATATTGTTCGTAATATTATATGTACGTATGTGTAATGTGATGACTACTGAGCAGGTTTTTCGTATAGTAGTTACAGGATTTCTTGTTTTTTTTGCCTGTTTTGCTTACATTATTTTTCCTAATACTGAGTTTTTTCACCCTGATCCCGAACGAATCAAGACTTATATTGGGCTTTTTCCGCATTTTAAATGGTTTATCGTTATGTGGGGAAAATGGAGTTATGTTTTATTTTATATAATGGGTGAGCTGTGGCCGCTAATAATTTTTTGGCTATTTTTTTGGCAGCTTGCTAATAAAATAACTAAAACTGAGGAAGCCACCAGGTATTATGTATTTTTTGGTTTGTTTGGGCAGACAAATTTGTTAATTTCCGGTAGTATTATAATTTATTTTTCTAAAGGTCAGCATTTCTTATTGCCGTTATTTACAGGCATTACCAATTCCTCAGAAGTGATTTTAAAATCAATAACGATACTCCTATTGATATCCGGAGTAATCTGTTTGTTATTGCATCGCTACATTGAGATAAAAAATATTGAAACTATCAAGGGTATAATTTTTAAAAATCAAAGAACGGATATATTAAAATTAGGGCTTCGGCACAGTGCTAAAATGGTTTTTACCTCGAAATATTTGGCTATTATTTGCATATTAATGGTATCTTACAGCACTTCGATAAACTTAATTGAGGGGTTATGGATGTCGAGAACAAAAGCTTTATATCCGGAAACCAAAGATTTTATGGTTTATCAAGGCAATGTGCTATTTTGGACCGGAGTATGTACATTAGTTTTTGCTTTTATCGGTAATACCATAGTTAGGCTTTTTGGTTGGTTTTGGAGAGCAGTGCTTACGCCTTTGGTAACGCTAATTGCAGGCGGAATGTTTTTTGGATTTGTGCTATTAGAAGAGCATTTAAATCAAATATTTGCGACTTTATTACATTTATCGCCTTTAGTCATTATCGTATTTATTGGTGGATTACAAAATGTGCTTGGTAAAGGTATCAAATATTCTCTTTTTGATGCTACTAAGGAGATGGTTTATATACCACTCGATAAAGAAATGAAAACTAAAGGTAAAGCAGCAGTGGACATCCTTGGAGCAAAGCTTGGCAAATCGATCGGAGCATCAGTACAATTTGTCACTTTTTCTATTTTTCCAGCTGCCCACCACGAAGATATAGCAGGGTTTTTAGCTGCTATATTCGTTATTGTCTGCTTAGTGTGGGTTTATGGCGTGGTATTACTAAATAGGGATTACAAAAAAGTTCTAAAAGCATCAGCCATATAAAAACTGCTGTTTGCATTTAATGATATTATAGCTACGTTACTTCCATTTATGCTAAAATTGCAGAAAATGGTTAACAGTAGGAGAGGTATATAATGTCAGAAATTACGCCAATTACAGTTGCATATGGCGATGGAATAGGCCCTGAAATCATGCAGGCTGTATTGCATATCTTAATGAAAGCCGAGGCAAAAATTCGTGTCGAAGTCGTTGAAGTAGGTGAGAAATTATATAACAAAAACTATACATCGGGGATTGCGCCCGATACATGGGAATCCATAGAGCGGACAAAAATTTTACTTAAAGCTCCAATTACCACTCCGCAAGGGGGAGGGTATAAGAGTCTTAATGTAACTATGAGAAAAACCCTAGGGCTGTATGCTAATGTTAGACCTTCAATATCTTATTACCCGTTTGTTAGTACTTTGCATCCCAAGCTTGACCTGGTCATAATACGAGAAAATGAAGAAGATCTATATGCCGGTATTGAATATAGGCATACTCATAATGTTAGGGAATCAGTAAAATTAATTAGCAGAACCGGTTGTGAAAAAATAGTCCGGTATGCTTTTGAATATGCTGTAAAAAATAATCGTAAGAAAGTTACTTGTTTTAGCAAAGATAACATTATGAAATTCTCTGATGGTATTTTTCATCAGGTTTTTAATGAAATAGCTAAGGAATACCCATCTATTGCCAATGAGCATTATATAGTTGATATAGGAACGGCGAGGCTTGCTACTAAACCAGAAATTTTTGACGTAATAGTAACTTCTAACCTTTTTGGTGATATTATTTCTGACGTTACAGCTGAAATTTCAGGGTCCGTCGGTCTTGCAGGATCGGCAAATATCGGTAAGGATTTTGCTTTATTTGAAGCAATCCATGGGTCAGCTCCTGATATAGCAGGAAAAAATATTGCCAATCCGTCCGGTTTACTTAACGGAGCAATTATGATGCTAGTCCATATCGGACAGGGAGAGGTAGCAGCTTTAATCGAAAATGCATGGAAAAGAACCCTTGAGGATGGAGTCCATACAGCTGATATTTATAACACAGAAACATCTGCTAAAAAAGTTGGAACTAAGGAATTTGCTGAGGAAGTGGTAAAGAGGCTAGGGCAGAAACCTGCGAAATTGATGGTTGCTGCTTACAACTCATCTACCGAAAAAGAAACTAAAAGCGTTGTTTATGAGATTAATATGAAGGAGAAAAAATCTCTGGTAGGTCTTGATGTTTTTATTGATATGAATGTAAATTCAGCTCATGATGTAGCTGCCAAGATCAACCCCATAGATGCAGGCCCGATGGTACTTAGAACTATTTCTTCTAAAGGGTTAAAGCTTTGGCCACGTGATGATAGTTTCTTTATGAACTCCGATCATTGGTGCTGCAGGTTTATGCCAGATTCAGGAGAGATAACCCATCAAGATATTACTAATTTATTGAGTAAATTAGCGAGTGCCAAAATTGATTTTATCAAAGTAGAAAATTTATATAATTTTGACGGTAAGCCAGGTTACTCTTTAGCCCAAGGGGAATAGTTGTAATTTAAACTAGATATAATATTTGGTTAATGTTATAATTATTCCTTTTTGAGTTTATTAAAGCTCGCATAATTTCAAAATGGCAATATTTAGTCTAGTATTTTTTAAAGTCCTTTCATCTCTGCTAAGTGTAGTTATAGGATATTTGTCAGGTAGGTTTTCGAACGTCGAAAAAGATAGTATAGCTTCGTTATTATTTTATTTTGTAGCGCCAATAGTTTTTTTTGCAATTCCTGCCAGTACAAAACTTACCTTTAGCTCTCTAGGAATTACTGGTGTTACTTTTGTCATATGCAGTTTTTTGGGTTTTTTCAGTTATTGGTTATATGGAAAAATATGGCAGGATAGTCATAGAAATATTTTAGCTTTTTCTGCAGGGACAGGTAATAGTGGATATGTAGTTTTACCTGTAGCTACTAGTATATTTAATGATAATACCCTTAGTATATATGTCCTTGGACTAATTGGGATTGCAATTTATGATGCTTCTATTGGTTGTTATTTTTGTGCACGAAGTGTAAGTACTTTTAAAGAAAGTATGTTAAAGATTGCTAAGTTACCCTTACTTAATGCCTTCTTTTTAGGGTGCTCTCTTAGCCTTTTGGGGTTTCAATTGCCAAGTTTTTTCCAGGAATTTGTGTCTAATATGAAAGGAGCTTACTCAATTCTTGGTATGGTTATGATTGGTCTTGCGCTTTCTCAAGTCAAAAAATTTGAACTAGATTTAAAATTTACGGCAGCGGCTTTTGCCAGTAAGTTTTTATTTTATCCGGTTGTATTCAATATTTTTATTATCTGTGATAGATTTTTTTTGGGATGGTATAACAATGAATACTATAATGCGTTGCAATTACTTTGTGTTGCTCCTCTTGCTACTAACACAATTGTTCTTGCTTCGCTTTATAAAATATATCCAGAAAAAGTTGCCACTGCGGTTTTGCTTTCTTTGGTTTTTGTACTTATATATATGCCGGTTATGGCTTTAATCTTCTTACAGGATATTACAGTACCTTTAGGCTAAGAAACTAATTAAAAAACCTTATATCAATTATAACCAATTAAATTTTAGCCTGCCAGGACATTGTAATTTGTTGCTCATCTAATATAAATACCCACCATTGCTAATGCTAAATGCCATTAACAGGCAAAGTTGCAGTTTGTTAATATTTAGTTCTGTGGTACGGATACTTAAATTTTTATATCTGGTTTAGCAGCTTATTTTGATAAATTTTTCCAGATTTTCTTTTTTGCCATATAGAAAAATACAGTAAAAACTAAAAGGAAAATCATAACCTTTAGACCCATGGATTTTCTATGCTCCATCTCCGGTTCTGCTGCCCATTGTAGAAACACAACCACGTCTTTTGCCATTTGTTCTACAGTTGCTGGGGTGTCATCAGAAAAAGTTACCTGACCTTGAGTTAGCGGTGGTGGCATAGCTATTTGCCCACCCTCAAAATACGGGTTATAATATAGACCTGGCATCAATTTAATGTCAGCGGGTGCTTCTTGGTAACCTGACAATAGCGAAAATACATAATTTGGACCATCATGCCTTGCTTTTATTATAAGGGATAAATCTACCGGATATGCCCCATTGTTAGCAGCTCTTGCTGCTTCTTCATTTGGATAGGGGGAAACAAATCTATCTGACGGTAGAGCAGGTCTATCAAACATTTCACCTTCTGCATTTGGACCATCTTTAACTGTGTATTTTTGAGCAAGTTGCTTGATTTCAGCTTCTGAAAAACCTATATCTTTTAAGTTTCTATAGTATAGATTATGATTGCTATGGCAGGCTGAGCAGACTTCAAAATAAACTTGAGCGCCACGCTGAGCGGCTTGCCTATCAAATGTTCCAAATATTCCTTCAAATGGCCAAACTAATTGCAAGGGCTGTTTTGCAGTAGTGTCAGCAAGTGCACCAAAGCTGCTAAAGGATATTAACAAAGCAATAATAACTCTATTATACATAATCTGTTACTTTTTTATCTTTACCTAAATAACATTATTATTCTGCTGATTCCTTTGGTAATGGCAAAGGTTTTTCAATTCTAGCAATTAAAGGTACTAAAACAAGAAAATGAAAAAAATAATAACTGGCTGCAATTCTGCTAACTGTTAGGTACGGCTCTTCGGCAGGTTTGCCTCCCACATAACCAAGTACTAAACAATTAATTACAAATATCCAAAATGCCCATTTATAAAGCGGTCTATAGTTAGCGCTCCTTACTGGTGATTTATCTATCCACGGCAGAAAGAATAAAATCAGAATGCTACCAAACATTAATACTACGCCTCCGAGTTTTGATGGTACAGCTCTAAGTATTGCATAAAATGGCAGGAAATACCATTCAGGGACAATATGAGCAGGAGTAACTAAAGGATTAGCGGGTATGTAATTATCCGGATGGCCCAGTAAATTTGGTTTGTAGAATATAAAATAGGCAAATATCAACAGGTAAATTCCAAAACCCACAAAATCCTTTACTGTATAATAAGGGTGAAAAGGAATCATATCTTTTTCTTTTAGCTTCACTCCTTTAGGGTTATTAGACCCATGGGTATGTAGTGACCAAAGATGAAGAATAACAAGAGCAACAATAATAAAAGGTAATAAGAAATGTAGTGAGTAAAACCGGTTTAAAGTCGGGTTAGCAACTGAAAAACCACCCCATAGCCATGTAACAATGCTTTCACCGATAAGCGGTATAGCAGAGAACAGGTTAGTGATCACCGTTGCTCCCCAATAGCTCATTTGCCCCCAGGGTAAAACATATCCCATGAAAGCTGTAGCCATCATAGTAAGGAAAATAACTAAGCCTATTTGCCATAGCAATTCCCTTGGGGTTTTATAGGAGCCGTAATATAAGCCGCGGAATATATGCAAATAAACTGCAACAAAGAACATTGATGCCCCAACAGCGTGCATGTATCTAATCAACCACCCGTAATTAACATTACGCATGATTTTTTCTACACTATCAAATGCGTAGTCTACATGGGGAGTGTAGTGCATAGACAAGACTAAGCCAGTTATTATTTGGATAACAAGAGCAATACCGGCAATCGAACCTAAATTCCACATATAATTTAGGTTCTTGGGAGTTTTATAAACAGCAAAATGGGATAAAAATGAGAAAATTGGCAATCTGTAATTTATCCAGGCAATAACCCCATCAGTTTTAGCTGCATCTTGAACTTCATTGTCCTTCATAACTATCCGATCCTAACTTTAGTATCTGAAATAAACTCATAGGGAGGAATTACAAGGTTTAATGGTGCTGGTCCCTTTCTTATTCTTCCTGAAGTATCATAATGAGACCCATGGCACGGGCAAAACCAACCAAGGTAATCACCTTTATTTGCAAGTGGTACGCATCCAAGATGTGTACAGATGCCAATTGTTATAAGCCACTTATCATGACCTGCTTTAACCCTTGCACTATCTTCCTGAGGGTCCACAAGTGCTGACATAGGAGTTTCTCTAGCTTCTTTTATTTCTTCTTCAGTCCTATTTCTAATAAACACAGGTTTGCCCCGCCACTTGACAGTCATAGTGTGACCTGGTTCGATTGACGAAATATCGACCTCAATTGAAGAAAGAGCTAATACATCTGCAGATGGATTCAGGGAATCAACAAGCGGCCATGCACTACAAGCAACTCCCACTGCTGCTAGGCTACTTGCAGTAAGGGTTACAAAATCTCTTCTTGTGGTTTTATTTGAATTTTCTGAAAAATTATCGTCTGACATAAGTGGTCTATTTTCAATCACTATTAAACTTCTTGGCATTATATAAACATGAATTTATTATATCAATAAATTAAATAAAATTTTGTTTAGTCCTCATTATCATAAGGGTTCGGTTTGTTATAATTTATCGGATCTATAATTTTTTTCATCCCTTGCTCTAGTTTCGCCTCTTCATCACTTGGTACATATGCCGGGGGATCCTGTAAGCAAGCCCAAAAATCGCCAAAATGAGCTATTTTAGGGATGCAATATTGGGCTACTGATTTTGTTTGGATGAGTGCATCAAATACTATGTCTTCAGCTTTTTTTAATATTCCTGCATCGCTAAGACCTTTGAAAACCCAGTATGCAACAACAATTCCAGTAATAAAAATAGTAATAAACCATTTACTTAAAATACCATAAACAAAAACTGTAAACGGGCTTTTAAAAAGCACTTTAAATTTTCCTATAAACGAGTCGAACATAACTTAAATCCTAATTAAGTTAATTATTGCGTTAATTGCTTAAAATCTTGTCTCCAGTGTAAACTGAATTATTAGTAGAAGAAATGATATTTTCTTCTATTACCAAATATTTGTGTTTATATGTTGTAAATATTTTCAATTAGGTAGCTTGATAGATAAATAGATATCGGGATAATAATACAGTTTACTCCGGTCATTATTAAGAAAAGGGAATAGCTATTGTTTTCGCTTTGTATAATAATACCTGAAAGTATAATACTTGGTATAATTAGCGGAAGGAGTAAAGTTGAAAGCAAATGGGTATTTGAACGGAAATAACACTGGATAGATGATATTAAAATTATTACCCCGCAGCTTGTGGCCATTAATGATAATCCGGTAATAATTACCAAGTTTAACTGGAATACATCTATATTAAACAGGAGATATGAAATTGGGATGTTTAACATAAAAGCTATGCTTCCACAGATAAATAAACCAAGGTATTTAGCTAAAATTATTTGAATAGGCTTAAATGATGTAAGCAACATCTCTAATGAACCATCTTCAACTTCTGATTTTAAAAAATTTGCGGCAATACCAATTAATGAAAGTGGTATAGAAATCACAGCAAAAATAATACCCAAATTAGCAATTTTATCATGTGAGCTTACTATAGTTATGCTACCATTGCAAAAGACAAAAAAGATAAAAAAATATTTGGTTAAGTTGCATGTTTTGTTTTGGAGAAAGAATTCGTGCTTTATAAAGTGGATCATTAAAAAATTAAAATTTAAGATTGGGGGTGATTTTTATCACCCGCAGGATTGCATCCTAACATAGGCTCTTAGACAATTTCAAATAATTCTTCACCAATTTAATAAAATAAATATGGCTAGGAAGTAGAAGCCAAATCTATAATTAAGGCGGAATCAATCAAAGTTTCGGTATGCGAGCTAGCTATTATTATGCCACCGTTATTGGCTTTTGAAATAAGCAGGTTAGTTAAAAGCTGTCTGCTAATTGAATCAAGATTGTTTTCAACTTCGTCAAGTAACCAAACCTGGGAAGAACAAGCAAGCAATTTAGCCAAGGCAACTTTCTGTTGCTGACCAGCTGAAAGGGCGTAGCATTTGGTATGTATATACTCTTCAAGTTGAAAATAAAAAATAGCGGCAGCCACTAATTCAGGTGAATTGTATGTTTTAGCCCAGAACTCTATGTTTTCAATTACAGTTAATTCTGGTTTTACACCAGTTTTATGACCAATATAAATGCAGTATGGTTTTGGTAGCTCCTCTATTGGTGTATTATTTTTACCAAAAGTAATTTGTCCTGAAGATACCCCTTTTATTCCGGCGATGGCACGTAACAAGGATGTTTTGCCGCATCCGTTTTTCCCTCTAAAATAAGCTATTGCACTAGGCAGAAAGGTTATAGAAAGGTTTTTTATAAGTTCAGATTCATTAGTATTTATGCAGACAGAACTTAGAGAGAGCATTTTTATACACTACCGATAATAAATTTTCTTATAAACCGTAAACGTTAATAATATTAGTTGTACTTAATATACAGTTTTATTACCATGGATATTGTGCAGGTGCTACTCATAATTCTAAATCAGTATAAAAAATTGGGTGAGGTTATTTTATGTCTAATGAACAAAATCGGCAATATAAAAAATCTGTAAAATTTGACGGTAAAAATTATTGGATTTTTGACGTAAAAGAAGCATCAAAAGATATTGGTTTAGATCTTGAACAATTGCCTTTTTCTTTAAGGGTTTTGTTTGAGAATGTTTTAAGGAATGGCGGAAATCAAGAGCGTCTTTCTGCCTTTAAAAAATGGTTAAATCTTAAGACTCCATCAGAAGAGATAAATTTTTACCCTGCAAGAGTATTAATGCAGGATTTTACCGGAGTTCCGGCAATAGTAGACCTTGCTTCTATGCGTGATGCAATAAAGATTCTTGGAGCTAACCCTTACAAAATCAACCCTTTGATTCCGGTAGACCTGGTTATTGACCATTCTGTTCAGGTGGATTCTTATGGTTCACCTACTTCTTTTGCCGAAAATGTTGGCAAAGAAGTAGAAAGAAACTTGGAAAGATATGAGTTTTTAAAGTGGGGGCAAAAAAGCTTTAGTAATTTTAGAGTTGTTCCGCCTGGTACTGGTATTTGCCATCAGGTAAACCTGGAATATTTAGCCCAAACTGTTTGGATAAAAAATGATACGGAAGGAGAATTAGTATATCCTGATACGTTAGTTGGAACAGATAGCCATACTACTATGGTTAACGCATTATCGGTACTTGGGTGGGGGGTAGGGGGGATTGAAGCTGAAGCAGCAATGCTTGGCCAGCCACTACCTATGATATTACCAGAAGTAATAGGGTTTAAGCTAACTGGCTCTCTGCAAGGTAACATTACAGCTACGGATTTAGTGTTAACAGTTACGCAAATGTTAAGGAAAAAAGGTGTGGTGGGTAAGTTTGTAGAATTTTTTGGTTCTGGTCTTGATAATTTGTCTTTAGCCGATAGAGCTACCATATCTAACATGGCACCCGAGTATGGAGCAACTTGTGGATTTTTTCCAATAGACAAGGAAACAATTCGGTATTTAGAGCTAACCGGTCGGGATTCTCATCGAGTTAAAGTAGTCGAGCAATATGCTCAGAATCAGCTTTTCTGGAGAAACTCTAACGGTGTAACATACACTGATGTTCTTGAACTTGATTTATCAACGCTTGAGCCTTCTCTTGCCGGTCCTAAAAGACCTCAAGATAGGGTTGCTTTAGGGCACGTAAAGAACAATTTTAAAGAAGCATTGCCATCACTTGCTGGTAATGAAGCATCTATCGATAATAAATTTAATGTTAGTTCCGCAGGTTATAAATTAGGGAATGGCGATGTCGTAATTGCTGCTATTACTAGCTGCACCAATACGTCTAATCCTTCTGTTATGGTAGCTGCCGGTATAGTTGCAGAAAAAGCTTATAAGTTAGGTTTAAAACCTAAGCCGTGGGTTAAGACTTCCCTTGCTCCTGGCTCTCAAGTAGTTACTGAATATCTGAAAAAAGGTGGATTGGATAAATACTTGGATTTTATGGGATTTAACCTTGTTGGTTATGGTTGTACTACTTGTATAGGTAATTCAGGTCCACTAAAACCCGAAATAGAAAAATTGATAACCGATAACCATCTTGCTGTTGCATCAGTTTTATCGGGAAATAGAAATTTTGAAGGTAGAATCCATCCTCTTGTTCGAGCCAATTATCTGGCTTCACCGCCGTTAGTTGTAGCTTATGCTATTGCCGGAACATTAAATATTGACCTTGATAAGGATTCGATCGGGAATGATAAAAATGGTAAAGCAGTATATTTACAAGATATTTGGCCAACTAATATGGAGGTTAAATCGTATATTGATTCCTGTATTACAACGAGCATGTTTAAAGAAAAATACAAAAACGTATTTATGGGTGATAAAAATTGGCAGAATATAGAAGTTAAAGAAACTGATACTTACAACTGGAATAGTAACAGTACATATATTAATAATCCTCCATATTTTGAAAATATTAATAAACCGACCCAGGTATTAAATGACATCAACAATGCTAGAATACTTGCTTTGTTTGGTGATTCAATTACTACAGACCATATTTCTCCAGCCGGTTCAATAAGCAAAAATAGTCCTGCAGCAAAATTTTTGATGGATAAGGGAATTACTCAAGCTGAATTCAATTCTTATGGAGCAAGAAGAGGTAATCACGAAATAATGATGAGAGGAACTTTTGCTAATGGTCGCATTAAGAATTATCTATGCCTTGGGATAGAAGGGGGCATAACTATTAATCATGTAAATGGTCAGCAAATGAGTATTTATGATGCAGCTATGGAATATAAAAAGAAATCTATACCATTAGTAATTTTTGCCGGTAAAGAATATGGTACTGGCTCCTCAAGGGATTGGGCAGCAAAAGGTACAAGTTTACTGGGAGTAAAAGCTGTTATAGCCGAAAGTTTTGAAAGAATTCACCGATCAAATCTAGTTGGTATGGGTGTTTTACCCCTCTCTTTCAAGGACGGACAAAAGTGGTCAGATTTGAATCTCAAAGGTAATGAGGAAATTAGTATTTTGGGCATAAGTAGAGATATGAATCCTTATCAGCCTTTAAAATGCTTGATAAAGCGCAGTAATGGCGAAAATGAGTCGTTTGATGTTATAATGCAGGTTTATACCGAGAATGAGATAGGATATATCAAAAGTGGTAGTATACTTGCTGCAGTATTAAAAAATTTAGCAAATAGCCATGGAGATAATAAAAGGGGAGAACTTAGTTAATGCGTAATAAAATTAACACATATTTGCAACCCGGGAAAAAGAACATAACTTTAATATATATATTATATTTAATTGGGTTGATGAATCCGATGACTCCTTTTGTAGGTGGAGTCTTTGCTTATGCCAACAAGTCAAGTCATAATAAGTTGTGGCAAAGCCATTATTTATTTGCATTAAAAAACTTTTATATTTACATGGTGTGGTTTGTACTGTCGCTAATAAAAAATTTGATTTTTATGGGATTTGTTCTGTATATTGCCGTGTTTGTGTGGCTAGTAATAAGAAGTATGTTTGCACTACGCTTTTTATTTCAAGATTTGCCTTATCCTAATCCTTCAACTTTTTGGATTTAGTAAGTGCTAAGTTATTCTTAAATTTTATATAGCCAACTTAAATATCCCCAATAATTCGATATGGTAGCTCCATTGAAATTGATCAATAGGGGTTACCTCTTCAAGTTTATATCGTTTGTTACGCATAATGATTTTTGCATCCTGAGCAAAACTTTCCGGGTTACACGATAAATATATAATAGTTTTAACCGTACAAGTAGCAAGCAGTTTGGATTGCGCTTTTGCACCTGCTCTTGGCGGATTAATAATTACTGCGTCATATTTGTTTAACTCATCCCACTCTAACGGTTTCTTAAATAAATCACGTTGATATATTAGGGCTTTTAATTTTGAATTATTAATTGCTGCTGTTAAGGCTTTAACGGCAGCTATTTCTGTTTCAAATCCATCTACATTGCCAAATTTGCTTGCCGGAATCGTTAGAGTGCCTCTTCCACAAAAAAGATCAGCAATTTGCAATTCTTTATTACCAGCGTTTTCTAATTTACAAAAAATATGATTTATAAGTTCTGCTAAGATAACATCTGATTCTTTACTAACTTGGAGAAAGCTATGATTATCGATAGTTACTGCTGTATGTTCAAATAGTATATATGGTTTTTCAGCGAAATATATTTGATTCCATTTATCGTCATTAATTATTGTAAATCTAATGATATTATTATTTATTGCAAAATCTTTAAGGATTTGTGCTTTTGTTAAAGAAAGGTAATTATGGTTCTTTATTTCAATAATTAAATCTATACCGTTATCTGCTTTTGTAATAAATATTTTACATTTTTCTTTATCTACCAACAACTCTTTGAGGATAACCTTTAGCTTACCTATTAAATCTGATAATTCTGGCAGGAGTAACAAACAGCTCTCAATATTTACTATTTGATGTGAATGGAACTTCTTAAAACCTAAGAATAATTGATCCTGTTTTTTTATAGCCTCTAAAATAGCTCTTCGGCGTTTAGAAGCCCCGATAGATCTTAGCGGAGATATTTTGCAACTTATACCGTATTTTGCAAAAGTTTGGTGTAGTACGTCTAACTTGAATTGCTTATAGTAACTGATCTCAAGATGCTGCAAACTGCACCCCCCGCAAACAGTAAAGTATTTACATGGTGGAGATACCCTATATTTCGAAGGGGTTAATATTTTAGAAATCGTAAAAGATAAGTGATTTTTGTGAAGATGTTTTTCAAATTTTATTACTTCATCTGGAGCAGTATAAGGTATTTCAATTACTTTAGAAGTATCTGCAGTGTTATTTGAAATACCAATACCCAGTCCACTAGAGTTAAGTGCAATGATATTACAGACATCGCACTCTATAACGGCCATCGTTGATCAGTAGTTACTATTTTCTCTTATTACAGGCGTCCTTCAGTTTTTGACCAACTTTAAATTTTGGTTGATTATACTCAGCTATCTGAATTGCCGCACCGGTTCTTGGATTACGACCTGATCTTGCTGCTACCTTGCTTACACTAAAGCTACCGAAACCAACTAGAGTTATTTCTTCGCCTTTTCCAAGTGCGCCGATAACAGAACTGGTAAACATATCTATTACCCTTTCTGCTTCTGCTTTTGTACAGTCATGTTTGTCAGCGATAAATGATATGAAATCTCCTTTGTTCATATGAACTTCTCCTTGTTAATTATAATTTTGTTAATCAATCAAACATCTTCGATTCTAACACTACCTTTCTGGCTCTCGTAGAAAAAAATATACTTTACTATATTTTCTTACTAAGTATTTGCTATTACAGCACACCATTTCTTGAAATGTGGTAAGCCCTAGTTTCAAAAGCTTTGATCATTTTATTAGTAGCCATAGAAAAAAATGTTCCTATAACAGCGTCTAGTATCACCGATTTGAATTCGAAATCAATAGAAAACTTTACTTCACACTGATTATTTATTTTTCTGATGTTCCAAAAATTAGTTAGTTTCTTAAAGGGGCCAGATATTGCTTCAACATTTATTATAAAACCCTCAGGGGTTTCTGTTGTTACGATAAGGGATTTATAGGTTTCTCTGAAAAACTTATAGCTAATTGTTAACTGGGCTATAAGTTCCTTTTCAGTGTTTGATAATAATTCTGCATCCGAACACCACGGTAGAAATTCAGGATATTTTTCTATATCTAATATGATGTCTCTTACCAGTTTTGCCTCATAAGGCAATAACCTTGTATCATTAAATGACGGCATTTTTATACTTTTACAGGCATTACGACAAAGCTATCTCTGGGATTTTCTAACGTTTTAATAAGGGCAGGGGAGGAAGCGTCATTAAGATATATATGCACTTGTTCTTCTTTTAGTGTTCCCAAAACGTCCATAATATACCTAGGATTAAATCCAATAGTAAGGTTGTTACCGGAAAAACTACAATACGATTCTTTGTGGTCAGAAAAATTTATACTTTCATTAGCAGCCCCTTTTGCTTCTCCTGTGGCTGTAATCGCTAGGCAAGTATCATTGAGCAAAATTTTGATTGCTCTGAATTTATCAACTGTAACAGTTGCTACCCTATCTATTGCACTGGCCAGAAGCTTGGTGTTAATTATTAACTTACTTTCATTGGAAGTGGGAATAAAACTTTCGTATTCAGGAAAGTTTCCATCAATTAATTTGGACATCAGCAGCAAATTATTACAAGCAAATTTAACCTTGTTTGCTCCTAGAGTTACAGATATATCAGAATGGATATTTTTGGTATCTTTTACAATTTTTAACAGCTCAACAACAGTTTTTTTAGGGATTATGACCCCGAAATCGTTAATATTTGCCTCTATCTTACTACTAGCTATTGAAAACCTATGAGCATCAGTAGCAGCACTTAAAAACTCTCCATTTTTGACGTGCAAATATATGCCGTTTAAATTATAGCGTGTTTCTTCATTTGACATTGCAAAACTGGTATATTCGACAATACGGGCGAATTCTTCACAGTTAACTTTTAATGATACTTCTGCTTCGAGATCTTCCATTTGGGGAAAATTACTGGCAGGTAAGGTAAGTAAATCGAACTTACAAGAATTACCTATGACATGCAGATGTTCAGAACCTGCATCTTGTTTTAAGATTATTTCTTTATCTGGGATTTTTCTTACTATTTCAGATAAAATTTGTGTTGAAACGGTTGATTGACCCTCTTTTTTTACTTCGGCGCCTATAGTTTGATTTAAATATAGATCTAGGTCTGTTGCTCCGATTTCTAAAATTCCATCTCTAGCAACTAATTTTACATTACTTAATTCTGAAACAACATTTCTTTTTTCAACTACTGACGCTGCAAAACTAAGGACATAAGCAAGCTCTTTTGTCTGAACTATTATTTCTAAGCTATTGTTATTTACGTTTTTAGACATAATTGAAATTTGATTTTTAATTAAAAGTTAAATATTAATTTTGTAGCATCCGAGTTAGCAAATTTACTTCTTCCCGAACATCAGCGTCTTCAGCCATTAACTGTTCTACTTTTTTTACTGCATGGATCACAGTAGTATGATCTTTTTTACCGAACTTAGAGCCAATATCTGCTAAACTTTTTGGAGTAAGGATTTTAGATAAATACATCGCTATTTGCCTTGGTCTTACTACGGTTCTCGCTCTTCTAACAGATGACATTTCAGAAATTTTGATATTGTAATGATTAGCTACCCTTTTTTGTATATCTTCGATGGTAATTATTCGTTCATTCGAGCGGAGCAAGTCTCGTAGAATATCCTGCGTGCTTTCCAGAGTCACTTCTCTGCCTATTAGAGTAGAATGGGCTATTACTTTATTTAGAGCTCCTTCTAGTTCTCGGACGTTAGAAGTGATTTTTGCAGCTAAAAAATTGATAACATTTTGAGAAATGTTGATATTCATTTGCTCTAATTTGGATTCTAATATTCCGACGCGCAGCTCATAGGTAGTACTGTGGACATCGGCAACTAGTCCCCACCCTAATCGGGACTTTATTCTATCTTCTATGTTATCAAGATCGGACGGTGACCTATCACACGAAATAACCATTTGTTTATTATTATCAATAATAGCATTAAAGGTATGAAAAAATTCCTCTTGCGTACTATCTTTCCCGCAAATGAATTGAATATCATCAATCATCAGCACGTCAACTGATCTAAATTCTTCTTTAAAAGCCATTACGTCTTTATTACGAAGAGCTTTTATAAAGCGATACATAAATTTTTCAGCAGACAAGTATAAAACTTTTCTTTTTGGATTTACTTTTTTAGAATGCCAAGCAATAGCATGCATTAAATGGGTTTTACCAAGCCCTACACCTCCATATAAAAACAACGGATTAGATTTTGCAACTGCTGTTTTTGATTCAGCTACTGCTAGTGCTGCGGCATAGGCCAGTTCATTTGGCGGTCCAATAACAAAATTTTCAAAGGTAAATCTTTGATCTAAAAAGGCTAGAGCATCATCTTCTGTTTCTAAATTTATAGGATTTTTAACCTCATTTTTTATGGGTTCTTGTAGCTCCTGAGATCCTATAGCATAAAAGTTATTAAGTTCTTTGGTAATAATATCGACCGATTTTACCTCAGGGTCATAATGAGCAACTAACTTTATTATAGTTTCAAAGTAATTGGATTTTATCCAGTCCCTGACAAAATTACTTGGTGCTGCTAGCAATAATTTATTGTTTTTTGTCCTTTCGTAGAAAGCAATTTTACTAAACCAGTTTTTGTAAAGAGCATGCCCATAATGGCTTATGAGATCACGGCTAACTTCATCCCATAAATTATGTGGGTTTTCATTATGCTGGTTATTAGGTTTTGATATTATTTCGAGTTGCTCTAATTGCTTCATATAGTCAAATAAGGGTCAAGAAATGGTTAACTAACTGGGATATCTAAACCCAAAATTAGAGTAAAAACTTAACTTGATATCAATAAATTATGTATATCTATAAAATAGACTTGATGTTTTTTTCATAGTAAGTAAATAATATTACCAATAAATTTTTTTGCAAGATATTATCGATGGCTTTCCTAAAAAGAAAACAAATAATCAAAAAATTACTTTATCGAAGTTGTAATAGGGGATGTAAAGAAACAGACCTTATAATTGGTAGATTTGCAAGGAAAAATCTAGATAAAATGACCGATGAGGAGTTAGATCTTTTTTCAGAATTACTGGAGTTTCCAGATGTTGATATTTATGACTGGTACATCAAGAAAAAACCTCTACCAATAGAAAAATCTAATTCAGTTATTACCAAGTTATTAAATTTTACTCCCTAGAGAGATGCAAAAAATCTACATTCCCTTTGTTGCTAAATGTTTTTTTGCCTATGAGTATTTTAACAACATTCATAAAAATATTTTACTAACATTTTCTGATGAAGAAGCAACGATAAAAGCTTATAAACATCTTAAATTCCTAGCAGATAAAGATGGTAATAACAATGTCGTGTATTTCCCTTCCCTAGATACATTGCCGTATGATCGTATCTCTCCAAATCAAGAAATCATTGCAGCACGAGCAAATGTCTTAACTATTTTAAGTTTAAACAAATCACCAAAAATTATCGTTACTAATGCTCAAAACTTAATTATTAAAGTACCTCTGCCGGCAGTCTTTAAAAACTCGGCAGTTACTATTACTAAAGGAGATAAATTACTTATAGAAGAACTGGCATTTTTTTTAGTTAATAATGGATTTATCCGGATGCCAATCGCTGTGGAAAGCGGAGAATTCGCCGTTAAGGGTGAGATAATTGATATAATCCATTCTAATAATAAAGGTTACAGAATTAATTTTGGTTGGGAGATTGTAGAATCAATTAAAGAATTTGACGTAAATAGCCAAATTTCGACAAAATCAGTTGATAAGCTAGAGCTATCTTCTGCGAGTGAAGCAATTTTAAACCTTAATAATATAGAAGTTTTTAGAAATAATTTCCTCAAGAATTTCGGTGTAAATCATGTTAGGCATAATATGTATGAATTGATAATGTCAGGGAAGAAGTTTCAAGGTTATGAACATTTGTTACCATTGTTTTATGATGAAATGGCTAATTTCAGGGATTATCTAGGTGATCATGTAGTAATCTATGATAATTTATCTATACAATCGATTCTTGAACTAGAAAAATCCTATGATGATTTTTATCAGGGAAGAGTTCTTTCTAATAAAGCTAATCCTGAATCATTTTATTTTGCTCTTTCTACCGATCAGCTTATTTTTTCCAGTGTTTTTATTAAAGAATTTTTAAACCAAGGCAATAACTTCTTTATTGAGAATAGCCCAGAAAAGGAAGGTGAAGTAGACGTTGGTGCTAGTAAGTTGCTAAATGGTATGGATATTCCTAAGACATTAAGAGGTATTGAGTGGCCACAACCTCTTAGTCGTCATAGTGTTGAATCATCAATTTTACCGACTTTAATCAACGATTATAAAAACAGGATCATCATAATATGCTGTAGTTCGAAAAGTGTGCAGCAAAGGATTAAAATTATTGTTGAAGGTCAGGGGTATACTACTTGTGAAATATCATTTCTTCAGGACGCAAAAAAGCACCTGATAAATATAGCGATTACTCCTCTCTCTCACGGATTTTTTAACAAAAGTTACTTATTTATTTCAGAGCAAGACATTTTGGGAGAAAAGTTTACTTCTCAAAGTCATAAACCAAGTCGCAGGAAACTCAAGAACATACTAATTGAACTTGATAATATAGGCGAAGGGGAACTTGTAGTCCATAAAGAACATGGAATCGGGAGATTTGAAAAAGTAGAAACTATATTAGTTAGTGAGATTCCTCACGATTGTCTGAAAATTATTTATTTTAATAACGATGTTCTGTATTTACCTGTTGAAAATATCGATTTAATAACAAAATATGGTAATGAAGAAGCAGAACTTGATAAGCTTGGCGGAGTAAATTGGCAAAAACGGAAAGCTCGCCTTAAAAATCGAATAAAAGATATAGCCGCTAGCCTGATTAAGACTACCGCCGAAAGGGAATTACACCGAACAATCCCAGTTAACTTTGATTCTGAATTATATTTAAACTTTTGTAATCGTTTTATTTACAGCGAAACAGAAGACCAACTTTCTGCCATTAATGATATTGAAGTAGACTTAAAAAGTGGCAAGTTAATGGATAGATTGATTTGTGGAGATGTTGGCTTTGGAAAAACCGAAGTAGCTATGAGGGCTGCTTTTATGACGGCTTTTGACTATCAGGATGATAATCCACAAGTAGCAATAATATCGCCTACTACTATTTTATGCCGCCAGCACCATATGAGCTTTATTGAACGTTTTAGCGGTTTTGATATTCGTATTAGCCAATTATCCCGATTAATTAGTAGTACGCAAGCCAAAGCAATAAAAAAGGATATAGAGGCCGGTAAAATTAATATTATAATCGGCACTCATGCTCTTTTATCAAAAGATATAAAATTCAAGAACTTAAAGCTTTTAATTATTGATGAGGAACAGCATTTTGGGGTAACTCAAAAAGAACGTCTTAAATCTTTAAAATCGGGTGTACATGTTTTATCACTTTCTGCAACACCGATTCCAAGAACGTTGCAAATGTCTATGTCAGGCCTTAAAGATTTAAGTCTTATTGCCACCCCGCCAATAGACCGGCTACCAGTAAGAACGGCCGTTATGCCATTTGATGGAATAGTAATTAGGGATGCTCTAATGCGTGAACGTTTTAGAGGGGGAAAAAGCTTTTATGTTGTACCAAGAATAAAGGATATTGACTGGGTTACCAAGAAACTTATGGAATACGTCCCTGAGCTTAAGTTTAAAATAGCTCATGGGCAGATGTTACCTAAGGATATCGATAATATCATGAATGAATTTTGTGATGATAAATTTGATATATTACTTTCAACTACGATAATAGAATCTGGAATTGATATACCAGCTGCTAATACCATAATAATTCATAAAGCAGACATGCTGGGGCTTAGCCAGCTTTATCAATTAAGGGGAAGGGTTGGTCGTGGTAAGGTAAGGGGGTATGCTTACCTTACATTAATGAATGATAAAATTACGACAAAACATTCTTGGCAGAGGCTGGAGATTTTACAGAATATAGATTCTCTTGGTGCAGGCTTTACTATTGCTAGCCATGATATGGATTTACGTGGTTTTGGTAATTTGGTAGGTGATGAGCAGTCAGGGCATATTAAGGAAGTCGGTTCAGAATTATATCAAGAAATGCTTAATGAAGCTATATCAGAGCTTAGAAATAAGAATTCTAGTGAAAAGCAGTTAGATTTTACTCCTTCTATTAATCTGGGAATAGCTGTTTATATTCCAACTAATTATATTGGAGACAGTTCTCTCCGTCTTGCTATATATAGGAGAACGGCTAATCTTAAAAATCTTTCTGAAATTGAGGCATTTAGAGATGAAATGATAGACAGATTCGGCCTCTTACCTGAGGAATTTAATAATTTACTTAAGATAGTTGAAATAAAAAATATATGCTATTCTCTTAAAATAGAAAGTCTGGATTGTGGATCTGGCGGTTTTGTAGTTAAATTTAATAAAAACTTTGATGTCGCAGATATAGTAATGCCTTTTGTCCAAAAATTCCCCAGACATGCTAAAATTAAACCTGATAATAAATTGGTTTTTATTAAAAACCTAAAAAATTCGGCTGATATTTTAGAAGAGGCAAAAGAATTTCTTAAACAGTTTCATCAATAATGACAGTTTACTTAGAAGGGTTAAACCTCCATAATTATCGTAATTTCAAGGAATTAAAGCTAGCTTTTAATAACAATATAGTTGTTATCCTTGGGGAAAATGGTAGCGGTAAAACGAATATTCTGGAATCAATTTCATTACTTTCTCCAGGAAGGGGATTAAAAGGAGCAAAATATGACGAGATGGCTTATAATTACAGTGGGAATTGGTCTACTCGCATATATTTAAAAAGTAAGATTGGTAAAGCATTAGTGGCATCTGCTTATGCACTTAGCAACAATTTAAGGACAATAGAATATAACGGATCAAAGATCCGTAATACGGAACTTACTACCCTTGCCAATATTATTTGGCTTACCCCTCAGATGGATGGAATATTTTTGAGTTCGCCTTCTGAGCGGAGGAGGTTTCTTGACAGAATAGTTTATAATTTTTACCAGGAACATGCTAGTAATATAAATAAATATGAGCATCTAGCTCGTGAACGCTTAAAACTTCTTATGCAAAATAATTCGAATCTTAATGATTCATGGTTAAAAATTCTAGAAACAAAAACCGCTGATATAACATTGAAAATCATTAAGTTACGTTCAAATGTGATAAACTTTGTGCAGGGATATATAGATATAGTTGACGCACCTTTCCCTAAAGCTCAGCTTGAAGTTAACCATTTATTCGGTAAAGAAATAGAAGATGAAGAGTTTCTAGAAACATATTCAACATATCTCTACAAAAATCGACAAAAAGATAGAATTACCAAAAGAACAAATTTAGGAATAAATAAACAGGAACTTATTGTAAAACATAAAGAGAAATGCCAACTTGCAAAATTTTGTTCTACTGGTGAACAAAAAGCTTTATTAATCTCAATATTACTAGGCCAGATTGAAGCAAATAAAGCAATAGCAAAAACAACCCCTATCTTACTACTGGATGAGCTGTTTGTCCATCTTGACGATAAACGAAAAGATTGTCTTGCTCAATATATAATAAATAGTAAACTACAAACATTTATAACGGCAACGGATATGGTTGGTCTCGAGAGGCTTGCTGCGATCGGTCAGATGATTTATATTTAACAAAAACCCACACAAAACATGGAATTAAAAAGGCCAGATTGGATTAAAGTTAAAGCTCCAAATTCAAAGGAATATGAAAATACTAAATCCTTAATTAGTGAACTTAAATTAAACACGGTGTGTCAGGAAGCTGCTTGTCCTAATATTGGGGAATGCTGGCAAAAAAAACATGCCACCGTTATGATATTAGGATCTGTTTGCACGAGAGCTTGCGCATTTTGTAATGTAGCTACTGGCCGTCCTGATTTACTTGACCCCCATGAACCAGAAAGATTAGCCGAAGCTGTAGGAAAGCTAGGGCTTGAGCATGTGGTAATCACTTCTGTTGATAGAGATGATCTCCCTGATGGTGGGGCTACTCATTTTGCTAATTGTATAAAACAGCTACGAAAATCATCGCCAAATACTACTATTGAGATTTTAACACCTGATTTCTTAAAAAAAGAAGATGCTATAGAGATAGTAGTGGAGGCTAAGCCTGATGTATTTAATCATAATATTGAGACTGTTCCTTCTTTATATAAAAGGATTAGACCAGGGGCTAGATATTTTCATTCTTTAAACTTACTATATAAGGTAAAAAAGCTAGATCCAGAAGTATTTACAAAATCTGGCATCATGGTTGGCCTTGGGGAAAGTAATGCAGAAATAACCCAAGTTATGGATGACTTGCGTGCAGCAGACGTAGATTTTATAACTATCGGTCAATATTTACAGCCAACAAAAAAACATGCCGAAATTGCTAGATATGTCACGCCGGAAGAATTTAAGTATTTTGAAAGATTAGCACGAACAAAAGGATTTTTAATGGTATCAGCTTCGCCTCTTACGAGGTCTTCCTACCATGCTGGTGATGATTTTAAAATAATGAAACAAGCCCGTAGCGTTGTTACTAAGGCTTGACTAGAATTTTAGGAGCGCCAGTTCACTTATATCAGTATCTTCACATTTGATTAAAGCTCTTTCTACTACCGTCCCATTTTCTGATCTAGTGTAAAATCCTCCATATTCACCAGCTGAGTGTACCCCCGCTTTACCTTTCTGCTTCCAAAAATTCCATTTCGTCCCTTCCCCAAAAGTATCTAATTCAGAATCCTTCCTTTTCATATTATCACCATAAATTAAGTAGCTTAAGTTTTTTAAGTTTATTTAATATTCAATTAAGGGGTAAATAAAAATTTAGCAAGTTTGATGAGTTTTTATAAAAGTAATGGTTTTTTGAAACATAGCAGCTAATTTATTTAGCTCCAGCAGATCTTAAAAGGGTTTCTATCTCAGGCCTATTTTGTAAAACTGCTATTTCAAGGGCTGTTACCCCTTGGTTATTTTTAATTGATAGATCGATTCCTTTCATGATTAAAAATTTTACTGCAGAGTAGTTATTTTTATAAACTGCTTTGTGGAGTAAGGTATTACCGTCGCAGTCAACAAGTTGAATTATAGGATAACCATCCAATAAATTAATTAAATCATAAATATTATTCTTATCTATTGCTTTAAAAGCTTGTGTTAGAGCATCCATATTTTCGCTTTTAACAGATGCACCTGGTTTATTAAAATTAGCATCATAATTTTCAATGAAATTATTTATTGCCTGACGTGCCGGTTCATTTTTTATACTATTATAATTACTCCAAAAGATTTTAAGATAAGAATTTAAGTCCATTAAATCTAATTGGCTTTCTCTAGTTACTTCTCCTAGCACAACCTCATCATTCGGTAATATAAGTACTTGAGCTTCGTCATTAACAAACTTTGTTTGATCTGGATTAGCCTCTTCTGTTGCAGGAACAGGATTTAGATCTTCTTTTGAAATTTCTGGAAGTTTCTGAGTTTTGTTTAACCGATCCTGTAGATGTTGACGATAGGTTTTAACATTTAAAGCTTCAGAGTTTTGGCTAGATTGAGCTACTGAATCCTGCGTTAACTTTACATTTTCTGGTAGCTTGTCAGTTTTTGGTTCTAACAAGTTTCCTGTAGCAGGTAAAGGGGGATTATTTTTACTATTAGCATTTTTTGCTGGAGTATCAGGAATAGGAGGGGTGTTTACTGTTAAAGCTTTATTATTATTTGCAGATTTGTCATCAGTTGTGGGTACACTTAAAGTTATATTTTGTACTGGTGTATTTTTAGATGTTGTATCAGATGCTTCCGAAGCGTTAAGGGGAGATGTTTTGTTAGCTATCGCCTCAGGCTTAGTCGGTAACTCGTCATCCGGTTTAATCCCATCAGGAAGTTGGAGGTCAGAGGTATCAGTTTTAGTTTCTTTCTTAATTCCTTCTCCGCTAAGAGGTGGGATATTAGGAGCGCTATTATTGCTGGTTGCTACCTCAGGCTTAGTTGGTAATTCTTCGTCCAGTTTAATCCCATCAGGAAGTTTGAGATCAGAGATATCAGTTTTAGTTTCTTTCTTAATTCCTTCTCCAGTAAGAGGTGGGATATTAGGAGCGCTATTATTGCTAGTTGCTACCTCAGGCTTAGTCGGTAACTCGTCATCCGGTTTAATCCCATCAGGAAGTTGGAGGTCAGAGGTATCAGTTTTAGTTTCTTTCTTAATTCCTTCTCCAGTAAGAGGTGGGCTATTAGGGGTACTGTTATTGCTAGCTGCTCCTTCAGGCTTAGTCGGTAACTCGTCATCCGGTTTAATCCCATCAGGAAGTTGGAGGTCAGAGGTATCAGTTTTAGTTTCTTTCTTAATTCCTTCTCCAGTAAGAGGTGGGATATTAGGAGCGCTATTATTGCTGGTTGCTACCTCAGGCTTAGTTGGTAATTCTTCGTCCAGTTTAATCCCATCAGGAAGTTTGAGATCAGAGATATCAGGGACTTTTTGTAGCGAACTTTTATCTGTAGATTGATTTTTATTATTAATTAGCACATTATCGGAATTAGGAGCAGAAGGAGAGTTAGGGAGCTCTTTAGTAATTGCTGTAAGAGTTTTTGCTGGCGATTCTGAATTAATACCGGCAGTATTATTGTTTTTATAACCTAAATCATTAGCAGTTTTTTCAGCTTGTTTTTCTTGGGCTGAAACCTTTTTATTTTCCTGTTTTTTATTTCCTAAACCAAAAAAATTTAAAGTTTTATTCCAAAAAGAATTTCCCTTGTTTTCGGAATTTATAACCTCTTCTGATGATGGAAGTGGAGGTGGTAACTGGTGTTCTGATGCCGAATAAGCATTAGAATGTAGGATCAAAACATAGAGAAGAGTTAAAATTTTCTTTTTCATTTCTTATTCCCAATAAAAAACCATTCAATACAACAATAGCTAGCTAAGAGTGTTTTATTTATACAGCTATTTTTTTGGTATCAATTTTTTTAATTCCTCAGCTATTACTTTTTCTACTAACTTTGGCAAATTATTATCTAACCATTCTTTTAACATAGGCTTTATTAAATTAGTAATAATTAAATCAGCTTCTGTGTTCCGTTCTTTCAATATTGGATCATTAATTTTTTGAGAAAAATCCTTTATTGCTGTTGAAAATTTGTCAGAGGTTTCTTTAGAAAGTAATTCCTCTGTATATGCTTTATCTTGTTCGCCTTCTTTAAATTCGGTTGTTAATTCTAATATTGATTCACCTAAATTAAGATGTTCATTGTCATTTAAACCCTTAGGTGCAAAATTATTAGGATCATCAATTATACCCCTGATAGAGCGTATTATATCTTCAAGTTTTTCTTCCTTTATCTCACTTTTTTTCTCTCTAGAATTCATGGTTCTTAAAATCCTACAATTCTTAATTTTAGTTTTTTGAACTCTTGATCCGGGTTAAAATATTCAACAGGCAATTTCATTTTTTCAGCAGTCAATTCCCCCATTAAGGATTTTATATTATAACTAGCTAATATTAACTCCCTTTGTGCTTCAACTCTAGCTTCTCTGGCCTTACTTAACTTTTCTTCCGACATAATAACATCAATTATGGTTTTAGACCCCAGCATTTCTTCTTGAAGCATTCCTTCGTACGCTATTTCACCAGATTTAACTCCTTGAGATGTAGCGGCAATCCTGGTCTTCGCTGCGTTAAATTTTTCCCAACTCGCTTTACATTGTGATTTAATCTGTTTTATTTGAGTATCTAGTTGCAGAACAGCTTTTCTGGTTTTATATTTTGCTCTTCTAATATCAGAATATTCTACCCCTCCTTTAGAGAGAATAGGGACATTTACTGATAAGGTAGAAGTAACGCTATTAGAGTTAAAATTTTGTCTAAGTTGATCTTCAGGACTGTATCTTGTATCTCCGCTTTGTATTCGGAATGACACCTGGGGTAACAAAGCTCCCTTAGCAGCATATTCTCCGGCTTTGGAAGCTTTAGTAGAATGTTGGGATGATATTATGTTTGGATTGGCAGCGATTGCTATTTCAACTAATTCCTCTAAGCTATTTGGTAAATTAGCTGCTAATTCCGGCATTTTAATCCCCGTTGCTTCTAAAGCAAAAACTCTTAAAAATTCTGCTTTAGCTGCTTCAAAATTTGCATATGCAATAGATTGATTAGCCTGAGCAGTTGCAAGCCCAGATTCAGCACTTGCAACTTCAGTTTCAGTTGATTCACCAAGTTTAAATTTTTCTTTTACAGCTTCCAGCTGAGTTCTGTTAGATTTAACACTTATTTTTGAAATGTTATATTTTTCCGTGGCTTCAACACAGTTTAGATAATTAGTAATTTCTTCCAAAAATATATTTTGCTCCTTAGCGTAATAATCACCTTTAGAAGCCCTAAAAGCCGATTGTGCAGCCTTTAATTCTGCAACGCTAGACCCGCCGTTAAATATTGATTGATCCAGGGTGAGGGTTTTTGAATATCGTGAATTATCTGTAGAGGTATTATCTAAACCAGCAGCAATGTTACTTTTTCTTGTGACTTTTGAATCTGTTGCATCAAATCCGGCAGAAATTTTTGGCATAAAACCAGCAAGAGCACGAGGGAACTGTTCTATTTCATTCAAGAAATCCGATCTAATAATTTTTAGCTTTTCATCGTTATTATAGCCGCTTTTGAGAGCTTCATTTAGCTCAAGAGCTAAACTATTAGAAAAATTTAATGTAATAAATGTAAATAAAACTAATCTGTACATGGATTCAATATTACCGATAATTAAAGTTGATTGTAAGGTAAGTAGTCATATTAGTATATTCAATGATATAGTTTAGACATAAAGTTTGAACATACTGTGTTAATGCTGGCACTTAGATTATCAAAAATTATATTTTTATCAATAATAACTTGAGCCTTAAAGTAGTTTTCGGGCTAAATTTTATAGGTATGCTAAAATATTTTTGAATTATTGGTGGTTAAAAATGAAATATAATGTGGTCCAAGGTAAGTTTAACTTTTCTCTTTTGCCCTTAGATTTGCAAGAGAAGTTAAAGGTGTTAGAAAGCGAAGCTCAGGAACAAATAAGCCAATTTACTACTTCTCTTAGAGGTGTTTTGCAACATGAAACCAGAATCCTAGAAGAAGGGCTAAGCCAATCAGATTTAACCTTGGAAGAACAAGAGCATGCAAAAACGCTGTTTAAGCAAACGATTTTAGAGCCACTAGAAGGAATAGCTTCAAATTTACAGTCTCAGCTTTCTGAAACAGAAGAAAGCAAAGCATTTAGTATTATACTATTAGAAACTTTAGTTAAAGTTCTAACTAGTATCCAAAATTTTAAAACAAAGCTCGATGAAATATTGCCGATAAAATGCGACAAGATAAGCCACCTATCGGTGGCAGCTTAAAAGAAGATACCCTTGACCGATAAATATTTATGGAGGATTATAATACTGGTATTTGATTTGTTTTAACTTGAGTTATAAAGACTGAATGTTAGACATACATAAGATAATATATAATTGAGTTATGAGTAACTTGCACTCTGAGCAGCATTTGGTCAATGAATTAGCGGTAAAAACTCTTAAGGCCATTTCTAAAGAGCAAGCAATTCCTTACAGCAGGATCAAAAAGATTTTTTCCGAAGGAGATAAGGAAATAGCCAAGGCTTTCTGGATAATGTTGCGAAAAATATCTCCCAATCATAAGTATAATTCTGTTTACTATTGCCCTGATTGTAAAGAATTTGATTTAGAACGCAAAGGAAGAAAGATTCCTTGGTAAGAAAACATTAACTATAAGTAATTTATGGAAATAGTCGGTAAAGGAATATCTATAAAACATATTTTTCTAGACCGTGGTAATTGGTCTCGATTTCGCTAAAAAATACGGCAAGCTAAGATACGGCATTATTTTCAACGTCACTAAAGTTATATCGTGTGGAACGAAATATTTAGGATTTAAACGTTATAGCTGCCGTGATTGTAACCGCAATAAATCGGTAGCATTCAGCTGTAAAGGTAGGTTTTGTTCTCGTTGTGGTAAGAAACAAACGGATCAATGGGTGAGTAAGGCTAGCAATGTTCTACCAAAAACACGATGGCAGCACATTACATTTACAATGCCGGACTCTTTATGGCCGATATTTTGGCTCAATCGTGATCTGTTTGGATTGATTTCCGGTATTGCAGCAGGAATTATTAAGGAGATAGCTACAAAGAAAAATCTTGTGGTTGGTATATTTACTGCCTTACACACTTTCGGTAGAGATTTAAAACGCAATGTTCATATCCATTTATCGGTTACTTGCGGCGGTATAAATAGCAAAGGCAAGTGGCAAAAATTATTTTTTCCTGCCGAACCTATTAAAAAAATGTGGAGACATAGAGTCCTTGAGTTATTTCGCTTTCAATATATCTCAAGTAATTTGAAGTTGCCGTCCGCATATCAAAATGCTGAGAATTTTAATAACTGGATGAGTAGTTTATACGAAATCAGTTGGTATGTTTATTTACAAAAACCATCGGATGATCATAAACGCAACATAGAATATTTAGGGCGGTATATAAAACGCCCCCTATTTCCGAGACAAGAATAGAAAATTACGACGGAAAGCAGGTAACGTTTAAATTTCTTGATCACTATAATAATACAATTGATCGCATAACTATGCCCGTGATGCAGTTCATAGCTAGTCTGATTATGCATATACCAGATCGTTATTTTCGAATGATTAGGTATTACGGTTTTTTATCTAATAGAACTAGGGGCGTACAATTACCTATCGTATATAAGGCAATTAATCAAATCGTTCATAAGAAAACTAAGCTCATTAGTTGGAGATTAATGATTTGGTTGAATTTTAAAATAGATCCTCTGTTTTGCTATAATTGCAATAAATGTATGAATCTGCGGCAAGTTTATTACGGTTTATCTCCGCCATTGTTATTAATAAGAACCAATGAATTATTATCAACGCCTAGATAACATCATTATGGCGAACACTTCTTTCACGTCTTGGCCACATAATTTGTAAAACTGAACCTATTTTTAGATAGATTCTGGCAGAGATTTTTGTAAAAGTGTTGATAATTTCTAATATTGTGGCTGGTAACTACATATTTATTAAACGAATTTTTAAAAAGCTGATTGATGATTTTTCTGGTTGCAAATTTTGAATTTCCTATACTATGAAATAATTAGTTTTGCTGTTCCTGCTTTATTATTAGTTGTTACTGCTTATTCTCCTGCTTTGGGGTTTGTTTTAAACAGTACAGGGTTACTAGAAACTGTCGCCTCTTTTTTTAAAGATGAAAATCTACAAAAAACAATAGATAACCTTGTAGATACAACAGAAAAACTAAATAAAGACAGCAGTTTAGAAGTGATTGGTAAAATATCAAAATTAGCGATTGAAACAGGAATTTCTGCTACAGCACTTGGTAAATTTGGTTTTAGCTCCAATATCTTGAGTAGTGTACTTGAAGGAGTTACTGCCACGGCTGGTATAAAGAGCTTTATGCAAGAAGTAAGTGGGTATGCTGATAAAGTTTTTCCTCAAAATGAAAAAGAAATTGATGCAACTTTGGAGTTTATCAAGAATTCAGCAGTATCTGCTCTCCAAGAAACAGGAGTCCCTGAAGCCCTTACTTCAAAAATAAAAGCGCATATAGAACAACAGGCAGCTGTAGCAAAAGATGTTCTAAAACAAAATTTAGACCCAAGTATTAGTATTTTTGATAAAATAAAAATTCAACAAAATGGTGCAAACTTAATGTTAGAATGCTTAAACCAGGTTACTAAAACTGTAAAAGCACATATATCCGACCCTAAAGATATCGAGGTTATAACAGCTGTGGTTGCGGACGTGCTTAAAAAAGGGATTAAAGACCGCATTCAAGGTAATATAGAGAAAATTGCTACGCAGGTGCAAGATCCACAAGTGAAAAATTTTGCCAAAAAAGCTCTTGGAGCAGGCCATGCAAATTTGTTGGATATTGCAAAAGGAGTGATGAAATCTTTAAGTCCAGATACTTCTCGTGCCATGTAGAGGCCATTTGTAGAAATCCTTTATTCAAGAATAAACTTTTTACTGCAGTAAGGGCAGGTGACTTCTTTAGTTTCGGGGTTTACCGCAAGATAGATTCTAGGGTGATCATAGGGTACTTCTTGGCCCATACAAACCACAGATAAAGATTTTGTTTTTTCAATTTTGCATGATTTCATATTAACTTTTTTGAGATGCTTATATCATCGATGAATGATATCTCAGGAATGTTTATTTATCAAATATAAATCAGGTTTTAAAATATGAAAGATAAAATAGTTGTAGTAACTGGATCCACAAGCGGTATTGGTTTTGGAATAGCTTCGAAATTTGCTAAAAATGGTGCTACATTAGTTATTAATGGGCTTGCTTCTGATTCTGAAGTAAAAAAGCTTTCTAGCGAGCTAAAACTTCTTGGTGCAGCAGAGGTGCTATTTGATAGTGCCGATCTTTCAAAACCTGCAGAAATTGACAGAATGTTTAAAAATATAATCCAAAAATATCAAAGAGTAGATGTGCTAGTTAATAATGCGGGGATTCAATTTGTGTCACCGGTTGAAAATTTTCCACCGGAAAAATGGGAAATGATAATTCGTATAGATTTAATTGCTGCTTTTTATACAATAAAGAATGTTATCCCTATAATGAAACAACAAAAATGGGGTAGGGTAATTAACATTGCCTCAGCCCATGCTTTGGTAGCATCGCCCTTTAAATCAGCCTATGTGGCTGCTAAACATGGACTAATTGGGCTGACAAAATCTGTAGCCTTAGAAGTAGCTCAAGATGGTATAACTGTTAATTCTATTTGCCCAGGTTATGTGAAAACTCCGCTTGTAGTAAATCAGATCGCTGATACAGCAAAAGCTAGATCCATGTCGGAAGAGGATGTAATTAAGAATGTTATACTAGGAGTACAAGCAACAAAAAAATTTGTAGAGATTGAAGAAATAGCTGATTTTGTATATTTTCTATCTTCTGATAGCGCTTCTTCTATTACAGGTTCAGCTTTATCAATTGACGGTGGATGGACTGCACAATAGGTTTGGTAATAAATTGGATTAAAGGTGTTATAATTTTTAAATGAACTAGCTATCAAATGATAATATTAATTTCTCCTTCTAAAACATTAGATTTTTCTGGAAATTATAAAGGTGAGCATACCATTCCTGATTTTCTTAAAGAATCAACAGAGCTTATTAAAGTTTTACGTAAGCTAACTACTTCTGAAATAGTAGGATTAATGGATTTAAGTGAAAAACTAGCTGTTTTAAATCACCAACGCTACCATGATTTCAGTATTCCGTTTACTTTAGAGAATAGCTGCCAAGCGATATATGCTTTTAAAGGCGATGTATATGAAGGGTTAGATGTAGAAGCTTTTACTCAAGAAGACATCAAGTACGCTCAATTACATTTAAGAATTATTTCCGGGCTTTATGGTTTGCTAAGACCACTAGATCTTATCCAACCTTATAGACTTGAAATGGGAACAAAACTGCTCAGTCAGAATTACAAGAATTTATACGAGTATTGGGGAGACAAGATTATAGTTAAATTAAATGAACTGCTAAAAAGCGGAGAGAGCGATTTACTGGTGAATTTAGCGTCAGCAGAATATTTTAAGGTGATAAATCAAAAACTATTTAACCGTCGTTTAATTACTCCTGTTTTTAAAGAAAGGAAAAATAGCGAGTATAAAGTTATACCTATTTTTGCTAAAAAAGCACGCGGTCTTATGACATCATATATAATAAAACAGCGTATTGAAAGCATCTATGATATTAAGCAGTTTAACGGAGGTGGTTATGAATTCAACGCTGCTCTTTCAACCGAAACCGAATTAGTTTTTACTAGGTAAGAACTTTTTAAGGTTTTTTACGAGAACATATTAAAACGTTTCCCTTAACTTCTAAAACGTACAATACATCGTCTGGATTTACGTGTTCTTTTTCTGAATCTACAAGTTTAGCATTCATAATAGTACCGGACCATGATACCTGACCTATTTTTCCAGGTTCTATATTTCGATTAAGAACTGTTACCTGGTTTCCTACTAAATCGAAATAACCTTGATTAATATTATTCCCTTTCCTTTTACCGTAAACAAATTTCTTTAACGGCCACCAAAGTACTAAGAACCAGGTAAAGGAGACAAGCCCAAATGTCGCTATTTGGTAATCAGTTATTTCTAAGTAAGAGGAAATTAAAGCAGAAGTAGTTAAAGCTCCTAAACCTAGAAATAAAAATCCGATTCCTGGAATTTTGCTAAATTCAATTATGATAAAAATTATTCCAACTATTAACCAAATTTCTACCGCAGATATATCCATATTTCACTAATTATTTAAAATGTTCCAGGTTTATTATAGTAATAGGTTGCTTTAATTTCTACAAAAGGTTTCCTAAAATAGGATAGCACATTTTATTGCTTTTTTTTAAAAATAATTGCATCAGATACAGGCCTAACTACTTCTAATCCGTTTGCTTCGTCTTTATCACCTATTTGATTGTTAACATATTTACCATGTATGTATAAGCTGGAGGATCCGCCTCCGTCAAGGTTAATTGCTGATATGCACCCTTGCTCTGACATAAAATTAGCTAATTCTTTTAAAGTAATTCCTTCTGAGTTATTACTATCTGATAACTCTTCCAGAAGTATTTTTTTTACCTCGGCTGCTTTTAATTCGTTAAAGGAAAGCTTTTTCTTTAATAAAATATCCTGGATTTCCTTTAATGTTAAAGAACCTGGAGTTTTTGTATACATACACTCTACCACTGCAATTATTATTTTTCCATTCTCAGTAATACCAATAGCTGTTCGTGCATGTTTTTCTGAATCAGACAGTTTTTCGTTAATTATTCCATCCATAATTAAAAATGGAATTCCCATAATTGCTGAAGTTGATTTATCAAATAAGTGATAGTTATTTTCCTCTTTACATTCAGCAGAAACACCAATTTTTAGAAGTGAAGTGTCGTAGGTTTTAGGTAATGATAATACATAACCACCTGGAGGAATTAAATTATTTCCATGAGGTGCTATACCAGTTATTTTTTTTTGTTTTGAAATAATGATTTCATTTCTATTTTTAAAAGCAGTGAGGGTAGAAGTTCCCCACTTATCGGAATATAAAATTATCGAAGAATTATTAGCAAATTTGTTATAAGCAGTAGGGACAATCTGGGAATTACCTATCTTGATTTCTACCTTGGGATACCACACCTGCACTGCTGGTTCGTTATTTTTTATTGTAAATACTGCATGCTTTGTCGTGCGCAGACCAAATATTTGGCCATTAATTATAAGAGTTCCAGTAGGGCGTCCATCTTCATTCCCGCCAATTTGAAAAAAACCGGCATTTATGGCAATTTCTGCATTTTCACGTTCTGCTATATCTCCTACTTTTTCTCTTCCAAATACAGAATTATGAGCGCTAACTAGGGAAATACTATACTGTTTTAAATCAATTTTAACTAGATGGATTTTCTGGTTAGGTTTTTCGATAAGGCTATATTCATAACCGCTTGTACCTATAGCATAATTCATAGCCCACATATTTATAAAAAGAAAAGCTATAATTTTTATCATTTATATTCTTTAGCAAGGTCTATGTAATTTTCAATATTATCCTGCATAAATCTAACTTCCTCTTCCGTAATTTTTCTAATAAATTTTGCAGGGCTACCAGCCCATAACTCCCGTGATTTAACTATTTTCCCAGGGGTCACTAAGCTACCTGCGGCTATAAAAGCATATTCTTCAATCATCGCTTTATCCATAATGGTTGATTGCATACCAATAAAAGCATTATTTTTAATTGTGCAGGCATGAATGAGAGCAAGATGCCCAATCGTAACGTTATTTCCAATTGAAGTAGGGCCATCAAATCTTGAAGTATGGATTATGGTTCCGTCTTGGATATTAGTGCAAGAACCTACTGTAATAGGATTAACATCGCCTCTTAGTACACAATTAAACCATACTCCTGAATTTTCGGAAATAGTGACATCTCCTGCAATTATTGCCCCATGAGCAATAAACGAACTTTTGTCAATTTTAGGGTTTATCCCTTTGAATTTTATGATTTTTGGCATAAAGGTTAAAACTATCAATAAAAAAATATTTTACAAAATAAAAAGATAAAAATCTTATTGTATTAATCAATATAATTTAATACACTTTTGGCACATTTAAACAATGTATATAATACATGAATTTTCGTGATCAGGGTATAATTATTGCAAAAAACTCTTTTAAGGAAGATAGTTATGTAGTGACTTTGTTTACTGAAAAGCATGGGCTATATTCAGGCGTAATAAAACGCGGTGGAAAAAAAAGCGTTAATGTCCTCCTGGAATCTAACTTAGTAGACTTTTTCTGGAATGCGCGACTTCATGAACATTTAGGATCTGCAAAATGTGAATTAATCAGGTCTTATAGCAGCTTTATAATTCAAAATAAAATGAAATTATACGCATTCAATTCAATAGTTAGTCTAATAAAAAAAGCTTTTTGTGAAAGAGAATCACATAATAAATTCTTTGCTAAATTCTTATGTTACCTTGAAAATTTAAAGGAGAAAAAAGAATTTTCATTTTCAGATTATATCAAATTAGAAATTGATTTATTAGCAGAAACAGGTTATAGGGTAGTCCTTGATAGCTGTGTAGTAACGGGTAAAAAGCATGATTTACACTATGTGTCGCCAAAATCAGGGCAAGCAGTTTGTAAGGGATCAGGGCAAGAATATGCGGACAGGTTACTTGCTTTACCTCAGTTTTTGTTAAATAATGCAGAACCTACCTTACAAGAAAAACATCAAGCATTTGCTCTTACTTCATATTTTTTAAATAGATATGTTATACATGGTATTGCGTTAAAAGATAGACAAGTTCTTATAGAACACTCAGTGGTATAATTTACACAGCATATTTATTTGAATAGTTAATAAAATGCCCTTCCTTTGTTGATAGTCTCTCCGTCAAAACTCTCTACCCCTGAATTAGAAGGGGTTTCATGTTATAAATGGCTTACGAAATCCATAAGAAAATGTTATAATTAGCGCATAAAGCTTATGGATTTTAAAGTATATGCCTATAGAAAATATTAGTTTTTCTCAAAAACAAGAAAGATTATTTGGTGAAAAATTATCTATACAACTAAATCGCAAAAACAAATTATATAAACTGAGAGATTTGGTAAATTGGTCTGAACTTGAAGCGCTGGCATTAGCTAAGGTTGAAATCAAGCAATTCGGTAGAAATAAGAAGGATCATAGAGTAATGCTAGGACTATCAATGCTGCAAGCTATGTATAACGGTTCTGATTCGTTTACGGAGGAAGAATTAAAGGAAAATATATATTGGCAATATTTTTGCGGCTATGAGTATATGCAACAAGATATTGACGTATCGGAGGCGACTATACGTAGATTCCGCAATGCTCTGGGAGAGGAAGGATATAAAGAGATTCTAAAAGAGCTTTTGCGTATAGGACTGAAGGTCGGAGCACTCAAAAAAAAAGACTTGGAATCGGCGATTATAGATACGACTGTACAGATTAAGAATATCAAACATCCACATGACGTACATTTAATGGAGACCGCAAGAGCAAAAGTAGTAGATCTCTGTAAACGACTTGGTATTTCGCTTAACGAGACATACGCCAAGAGTTTTAAATATAAGACGATCAAGCTTTGGAAGTACAAGGAAGATAGTAAAGCAAGGCAACGTAGAAAAATAATGATAAGCTTAAAAGTCCGCTTAGGTAGGTTGATCCGTATATGCTGGAGAGGTATAGAAAAATCAAAATTAGAACTATCTGCTGAGGATAGCGCCATTTTTACGAGAGTTAAAAATATTCATGCCCAGTCTGTGCTTAAGAAAAAGGACAAGGATATTTATAAAAAAGAGCATAAGATAGTCTATAGCTTTCATGCTCCGGAGGTAGAGTGTATCGGCAAGGGTAAAATGAATAAACCTTACGAATTTGGTAACAAAGTCGGGATTGCAGTAAGCGGCCGAGGCAACTTTATTCTTGGGGTTAAATCTTTTCACGGTAACCCCTACGACGGACATACTTTAGATCAAACGGTATCGGAGCTGCGCAAGCTAAGTCCGGAGACTAGCAAAATTTTTGTAGATCTTGGTTACACCGGCCATAACTTCAAAGAAAAAGGCAAGGTTTTTACCGCCAAGACCAAGAAAGCTTTATCAACCGATGACAAAAAGATGCAAAAGCGGAGAAGTGCAATTGAACCGATAATAGGTCATCTAAAGAATTTTGGTCGTATGGGTAGAAACTACCTTAAGGGAATAATTGGAGATATCGTTAATCCGCTTATCTCTGCCGTTGGCTTGAATTTGCGTAGAATCACTAATATTCTCAAAGAATCCACCGCATAATAATTTTCCGAAAATCTTAATAATTTAAGCAATTAGCATTGCTCAAGAGAGAATCATGAGTAAATTGTGAATTTTTGCCATCATAGCACCTAAATTTTATATTTTTGGTAAAAAAATACCCCAAAAAAATAAAAATGCGATGATTGACTTTTAAAATTATTAAAACTACATCAAAAATTTAGAATTTTGACGGAAAGACTTGATAGTATGAATTAATCACTACAACTTTAGCTTTTAATAAATGTTTCTCCCAGATATACCTCCCGTACTTTTGTATTATCAATAATTTCGCTTGGTATTCCATGCATCAGAATTTTACCATCATATATGATATATGCACGGTCAACTATATCCAGCGTTTCCCGAACGTTATGATCGGTAATCAGAATGCCAATATTACGCTCTTTTAGGTGGGATACTAGGTTTTTTATGTCGTTAACAGCAATTGGATCTATTCCAGCAAGAGGTTCATCTAGTAATATAAAATCAGGGTTTGAAGCAAGGCTTCGTGCTATCTCAAGACGTCTGCGTTCTCCCCCTGACAAAGTGGTTGCTATTTTATTTTGTAAGTGACTTATAGAAAATTCATCGAGCAGTTTGGAAGCTTTTTCTTCTATTTCTTCTTTGGTAAAATTTTTAACCTCTAGGATTGCTTTGATATTGTTTTTAACAGTCAATCCTCTGAAAATCGAAGATTCTTGTGGTAAATAACTGATACCCAGCCTAGCCCTCAGATATATAGGTAAATTAGTAATATCATGGTCTCCTAAGCCAAGTCTTCCATTATCTGTCTTTGTTATACCTATTATTATGCTAAATAAGGTGGTTTTGCCCGCACCGTTAGGGCCTAGTAAGCCTACAGCTTCTCCTTGTTTTAAATCAATAGAAACATCTTGTAAAACTGGTTTTTTATTATATGATTTCGAAATATTCTGAGCTACTAATTTATTTTTCATTATTTTGCTTAGTTATCGATTGAAACTTGGTGAAATATACCATTTTATCGCTAACTAGTATATATTTATCTTTTTGCAGGTTTACATTACCTTTAAGAGTTAATTTTTGTAAGGCTACAATATATTCACCGCTATTTGCAGTTACTACTTCGTTGTTAAGTTTTTTTATGGCTTTTAAATTACCTGGTATTTCAATTTTGGTAATTGATTTTTTATTATCATTATTGGCGTAGTATATTTTTAAGTAATCAGTTTTAAGTATTAGGTCATCAAATATTACAGTTACCGAACCTTTAAAATTAGCAGTAAGGTTATTATTATCTACCTTCAAAAAGTCTGAAGTTATGATTATATCCGAATGAATTATTTTCTCAGAACCTTGATTTGCCAGCGTATAAGAATACGGATTAATAACGAAGATTATCAAAAACAGGATTTTATACCATGTTCTGATTATGGTAAGGGTACTAAAATTAAAAATCATTGGCATTAAATGTGGACACCACCTCACCTTCAAAATTTATTATATTATTTGAATCATCGCTATAAAAATTTAAAGCTGTAACTGTTGAATTTTGGTAAGTAACTTCGACAGGATCTTCACTAGATGCGAGATTTGAGTTTAAATTGAAATTTACTTTGTTACCGGTTAGCTCAAAATTATTAAACACAATCTTAACGTTTTCCGATAACACAAGAAGGTTGGTGGTTTCGTCAAGTAAACCATTGTCTGCAACGATATGTAAATTATCTTCTGATAGCTTATGGATTGCATCAATAGTGCTTAAATTATAAATGTTATCGTTTTGTTTTGTGATGACTTTAGCTATAATTGTATAAGGTAAGTTATTTTTATTTAATCCTTCAAGAATGGAATTGTTAATATTAAAGTCAAATTCTTTAGGGATATGCCTATTTTTATTAACTTCAATTTCTTCTGCAACAACTCTTTTTTCTTTCTCGTGGGAAACCCAAAATACTAAAAATAACACAAAAATCCCTGATAGTAAAAATAGGTATTTTAGAACTTTAGTTTTTCTAAGAGCGGAATTAATATTCTTCATATTTAAACAACCCCAGCCTTTAGAATATCGTGAATATGAATAATACCTACCACCTTATTATTACTAGTAATCGGTAAAATGGTAATTGAGTTGCTATTCATTATGGCCAAGGCTTCGCTAGCTAGAATATTTGATTCCACAGATATTGGCAAACTAGTCATAAGATTTTTAGCTTTTAATGTTTTAAGGTCTTTATCTATATTTCTTCTTAAATCACCGTCTGTAATAATTCCAATTAATTTCTGGGTAGTATCTATTACTATAGCACATCCTAGCTTTTTTTCTGCCATTACCCCTGTTACGTCAAAAAAGGAATTATCTGGTTCAACCAAAGGAATGGAAGTACCAGTAAGCATTAAATCCTTGATTTTAATTAAAGTAGCCCCAATTTTCCCACCCGGGTGAAAAGTAAGGAAATCATCTTTAGAAAAACCTTTTGCTTCATGAAGAGAAACCATAATAGCATCGCCTAAGGCGAGCATCATAAGAGCAGAAGTTGTAGGTGCTGATAATAGTGATGCTTCTTTGATTGTTGGAATGGTAAGTAGAAAATCACTATTTTTTGCAAGGGTTGAATCTGGATTCATTGTAGCTGCGATAATCTTAATAGCAAATCTTTTACAATAATTAATTGTATCAAATAATTCCCTACTTTCTCCAGAATTAGAAAGCATAAATACCATATCAGATTGTGTTATCATACCAAGGTCACCATGGCTAGCTTCTGCAGGGTGAATATAAAATGCCGGAGTACCTGTTGATGCAAGTGAAGAGGCTATTTTCCTAGCAATATAGCCGCTTTTGCCTATACCAAGTATAATTAACCTTCCTTTTAACCTTAAAATTGATTCTACCACTTTTGAAAAATCACGAGGAATTTGTGATTCAAGAATGCTTAAGGCAATAGCTTCTTCCTGGATTACTCTCTGAGCTGTTTTATAAAAATTCATTTTGTTGTACTATGTGAAAATATATCAATTTCGTTCCAGCCCATTAAATCTAAATCTACTCTGGTAGGCAGGAATTCAAATAATTTATAAGCAATATCCTTTCTATTCTCGGCAATAAGCATTTTGGTTAATATTTCCTTGAGCGAATGTAAATATATAACATCTTTGGAAGCATACTCTTTCTGTTCTTCACTAAGCTGCTCAGTTCCCCAATAAGAAGATTGCTGTTGTTTTGAAATATTAATTCCAAGTAGTTCTCTGCATAAATCTTTTAAGCCATGATATTCTGTATAAGTTCTAACTAATATAGAAGCAATTTTAGTGCAAAAAATATTTGATAATTCAATACCGAGGTATTTTTTTATTATAGCTAAATCAAACCGAGCAAAATGAAAAATTTTTTCTCGATTTTTATCTAGTAATAAATTTTTTAGATTTGGAGCATCATAATTATCTCTAGAGAATTGAACTAAGTAAGCATCTCCATCACCGTTACTAAGTTGAAGGACACATAAACGATCCCGATTTAAATCTAGGCCCATAGTTTCTGTATCTATTGCAATATCACCTGGTAGCTGAAAATTAGACGGTAAATCGTTATGAAAAACTATGACTCTTATAATAACCTCCTAAATTAAAACTTATTCGCTTCTCTTTCTATCTATTAATTCTTTTTTAAATACCTGCTCATTCGGAGCAATAACGCCTAGAATATTTCGTACTTTTTCATCAAGCATATCTATATCTAATGATTCTGGCCTTAGTAATTTAGCTCTATTTTCTATTTCTAATCTTTCAGCCCTTAACATATCTAGCTTAGTATGCGTACTTTCCAATTCTGCTTGAAGTTTAAAGTATGCTACTACCCCTCTGTTACCATAAATGGAATGAAAGGTAAAATATAATAACAAAACTAATATTATTATATTAAAAACTGCCTTTCTTGTAAGTTGTATAGTTTTTAACTGACTTTTCTTTATCATTAAACTAATTTATTTCATGAGTATTATATCTCAAATTACTCTATTTGGCTATGTAAATAAAAGGCTACAATAGGTGCGGTAAGTATTATGCTGTCAAATCTGTCAAGCATTCCGCCGTGACCTGGTATTATATTACCGCTATCTTTAATTTTAAATTTTCTTTTGAAATAGGAGATAAATAAATCACTTACTTGAGCACCGACAGCTAGAATTCCAAATTGACCAATTAGTATAAAATCAGAAATTTGTCCGTAAGAAGGAATCTTATAAGCTGGCATTAACCTTAACAATAATGGAAGCAACATAGCTGCGGTTACACCCCCTAAGAGCCCTGATATAGTTTTTTTAGGACTTAAAACAGGAGCGAGTTTTGGCCCTTGTAGCCACTTTCCTACAAACATAGCAAAGGAATCTACGGACCAAATGATTGTAAAAAAAGTCGCTAATAACCACCCGTTATAATCAATATTAGAGATATAAAGTAAGGAAGCTATAGGCATCGGAATTATTACAAGCCCGGAATACAAATAACTTCTATTTGAGTAAGTCATTTCATACCATTCTACAAGCATTATTGCTGCAATTATAAGAATTAATATAAAAAATAAAGGTCTAATAAAAAAGATTGCTGTTATAAAAACTAAACCTATAAAAAGGGCGGAAATAATTCTAAGTTGTAAATTTGAAGAATTTTGCAATAAATCCTTTTTCATTTATCTTCCTCCAAAATTTCTTTTTCTCCTTGAATAATCTTCAATTGCTACTTTTAAATCATCAATAGAGAAATCTGGCCAGAATTTATCAATAAAGTATAGTTCAGCATAAGCAGCTTGCCATAACAGAAAATTGCTCATTCTAAAAAAACCACCTGTTCTTATATATAGATCAACATCGGGCATTTCTTTGTCATACAAGAATTGACTAAAAATTTCTTCGGATATTTGTTTTATACCAGAATTAACGATATTTTGGCAAGCGTGGACTATTTCCTCTCTACTCCCGTAGCTAAAAGCCAAACAAACCGTCATCTTATCATTATTCTTAGTGAGTTCGGCAGCATGAAGTATTTTATTTTTTAGATCGCTATTTATTTTATCTAAATTACCAACTATTTTAAGCCTAATTTGGTGCTTATGAAGAGTTTTGATTTCATTTTCAACATAATAGTTCAGTAACTTCATTAATAAAGATATTTCATCCTTAGGTCTTTGCCAATTTTCTGAGGAGAAAGTATATAAAGTAACGTAAGGAATATTAAGTTCTAAAATCTGCAGGATCAGTTCTTTTGCAACTTCTGCCCCTTTTTTATGTCCTTCAGCTTTCGATAAATTGCAAGAAGTAGCCCACCTGGCATTACCATCCATGATGATTGCAAGATGTTTAATATTATGATTTATATTAAAAGTATTATCGGTTAAATTATCAGTCATTTTTTATTTTAATCTGGTTGTAATTAATCAGCTAATTTAGGAATTTTGATTTTTACCAGCAGTCCCTTTAAAGTTTTACTTTCTGCTAAACTTATTGACCCATAATGCCCAGTTATTATTTCTTTTGTAATAGCAAGTCCTAGTCCCACATTTGTTGAATCTTCAAAGGTTCTGGCTTTATTTCCTCGATAAAAAGGCTTAAATACGTGATTTTTTTCTATATTATCAATTCCTTTGCCATTATCTTCTACAGTTATAAATGCGTTATCATTTTGTGAATATACAGAAATTTTTATTTTTGTTGAGTATTTTGTTGCATTACTAATTATATTGTTTAAAGCTCGGGTAAAAGAATAGATTTTAATTTGGGCAAATATATTATTTTTTTTCTGTTCTAACTCGATATTGCTTTTATTCCAGGATAATTTTATATAATCCGATACCCATTTATTTAGCTCAACTTTGCTAAAACTTTCTCCACCTTCTCCTCTTGCAAAATCCAGATAAGAAGAAATCATATATTGCATACTATTAATATCGTGATTTAATTCTTCTTTTTCTTCTGAATCATCCATTAATTCCACCTGTAATTTCATACGAGTCAAAGGGGTTTTTAAATCATGTGAAATCATGGCTAACATTTGAGTTCTTTTAGCAGTTTGGCGTTCTATCCTATCTTTCATTTTTAAGAAAGCAATTCCTGCTTTTCTTATTTCTCTTGCTCCTGATGGTTTATACTCTGGCATCTTCTCACCTCGACCATATTTTTCAGCTGCGTTAGTCAATTCTAAAATTGATTTGATTTGATTTTTAGAAAAGATGAGTGAAACAGCAAGAAGTATTATAGTTAAAAATATTATCCAAAGCGCAAAGATATAGGTGGTAGGATTAAGTAAAGTTTTAGCGGGTATAGTAATAATTAATAGATTTTTGGGAATTTCTATTAAAACTTTTATTTTACCATTTTCATCTAAAAACACCTCGTGTTTGTAGTTAATTTTTTTGCTTAAATTTTTTTGAAAAATTTCTAATTCTTCAGAATTATTTTGCGTGGTTGTGTTTATTTTTTTATTAGGCTCTAAAATGTAGGAAAGGTTCAGATAATTTTTGATTTGATTCTTATTTTGATAAACAGTTTCTTGTTGTAGGAGGGATTCTATTTCAGAAGCTAATAATGAACTGGTATGATAAGATACATTATACCAATGTCTCTCGTAAAATAAATGCAAGGCAATGGATTGCCCGATTAAGCTTGGAATTATTATAATAAGAATAAATCTTGATAATAGACTTTTTGGGATAAGCTTCTTTTTAATAAGATAAAATAGGTTAAATTTAGATGTATAGCGCATAACCTAAATTTCGGATTGTTTTTAGATATTTAGGGATTTTAGGATCTGGTTCTAGTTTATTTCTAAGGCGTACAATTTGTACATCTATGGATCTTGGATTCAAACCACCCATTTTAACAGAAAGGTCGTCTCTGCTTATTACTTCATTTCTAGATGCTATTAGCAGATCAAGAAGTTTTTGTTCAGTGGAGCTCAAAGCAATAGCCTGATCATTGCTAGTTAAATTTTTTGTTGATAAATCGTATAAACAATTTCCGATTCTAGCAATTTGCTGTTCTTTTTTGTAAAGATTATGAGAAGTTATTAAGTTGTTAATTCTAAGAAGCAATTCTTTGGGTTCAAATGGTTTTGTTAAATAATCTTTAGCTCCAGCTTCTAATCCCTTAACTCTATCTTCTGGTTCAGAAAGTGCAGTAAGCATAATTATTGGAAGAGCTTTTTTGCTTTCTTTTATTTTTTCTGCAAATTCTAGACCGGTTATTTCCGGCATCATAACATCCAGTATTATTAAATCAAAAACAAAGTTTTCAAGTAATTCAAATGCTTCTGTTGAAGAAATTGCAGTAGATACTAAGAAATTATTTTGTTGTAAAAATTTCTTCAAAAGTTTTATGATTCTGGTATCATCGTCCACTACTAAGATATGCGATTTATCATCTCTCATGTTTTTATAACTATGGAAAAATATAAAAGTTATCACAATAATAACTTAAAATTATAGGATTTACAGTGAATTTTATGTTAAATAATAAATTACCCGAGTTTGCGTCTGATTTTGTCTGGGTTAATGGTAAATTTTTTCACTTAAATGAAGCTTATGTCCATGTACTTACCCACAGTCTCCATTATGCCGGAGCTGTGTGGGAGGGAGAACGGGCTTATAACGGAAAAATATTTAAACTAGAAGAGCATACTAACAGATTATTAAAGTCAGCCGAGTATATGGGACTTACACCCCTTAAATATAGCACCCAAGAAATAAATGCTGTTACTTATGAATTACTAGAAAAAAATTCTTTAAAAGATGCTTACATCAGACCGTTAATCTGGCGGGGAGCTGAATCTATGGGAATTTATAATTCTGAGCTTACAGTAAATATACTAATAGCATTGCTCCCTTCTCGATCTGAGTTTTTAAATAACTTAAAATTAAACCTTAGTAGCTGGTGCAAACCAAGCCAAAAAGCTTTCCCGCCACAAGCAAAATCTTCGACTCATTATGGTATGCCTGTGGTATCCCAGATTACAGCCTCAAATAATGGGTATGACGACTCTTTAGTACTGGATGAAGAAGGGTACGTTGCCGAATGCAATGTAGCAAATATTTTTTTTGGCAAAGGTAATAAGCTTGTAACACCAATAGCAGATAGGTTCTTAAATGGTATTACAAGACAAGCGGTTATAGAAATGGTAAAGAGCTTGGAGTTTGAGGTAATTGAATCAAGAATACCACTTGAACATCTTGGCAAATACGAGTATTCATTTATAACCGGTACTGCCAGAGAAATAGGAGGAGTTGGTTCTATTGACTTAGGAAAAATAGTGCATTATTTTCCTGATCCGGAACAAAAAATCAATATGTTACAATCTGAATTTGCAAAATTAGTGGGTAAGTAGATAAATATGGAAAAAAATATATATGAAGGCTTAATTACTGCTTTGATAACACCATTTAAAAATGGAAAAATCGATAAAACTGCCCTTGCAAAATTAATTGAATTTCAGATATCAGCGGGAGTGAAAGGAATAGTTATTGGAGGTAGTACCGGAGAAGGCACTAGTTTACAAGATGAAGATTATTATAATCTGATTAAACTTTCTACTCAAGTAGCAGACAAGAAGATAAATATAATTGCCGGTCTTTCATCTGTTTCAACTGAATATGCTGTAAATAAAGCTAAAATCCTAAATCAATCAGGTATTAATGGTATAATGTGTACTGTTCCTCATTATATAAGGCCAGAACAAGAAGGAATTGTAAATCATTTTCAGCTATTGCATGATAATACTGATTTACCCCTTATATTATATATTCACTTTGGTAGAACAGGAATTGATTTAGCAGATAATACCATTTTAAAGCTGGCAGAATGTAAGCGGATAGTTGCTATTAAAGATGCTGGTGCAGATATTATGCGACCTCTGAGGTTATCTAGGAAATTACCTTCTTATTTTACTATGATGAGCGGTAACGATGAAAATTGTATAGCTTATAGTTCCCATGGAGGTAAGGGATGTATATCGGTTATTTCTAATATATTGCCAAATGAGTGTCAGCAATTACAAAATTATTTAAAAGGTGGCAATTATTTGGAAGCTTTGAAATTGCAGCAAACATTATTCCTAATCTATGAAGCTATGTTTGCAGAAAGTAATCCAATTGGTATTAAATATGCAGCACAATTATTAGGTTTGTGCTCTGAAGAGATAAAATTACCTTTAACTACAGCCAGGTTAAAAACTAAAGAATCGATCAAGAAAATCTTAATAGAATTTGGAAAAATTTGATGTCTGATTATAAGAAAATTATTGCTCAGAATAAAAAAGCTAGTTTTGAATATTTTATTGAAGAAAGGTTTGAAGCAGGCATCATTTTAACTGGTAGTGAGGTAAAATCAATTAGAAACGGTAAAGTTACTATCGCAGATACCCATGCTGCTATGAATAAAAATGAGTTATTTTTGTATAATTGTCATATCGCTGAATATGAACAAGCAGGACGCTTTAATCATTCAACTAAGAGAACAAGAAAATTACTGCTCAAAAAAAAGGAACTACAAAAAATTATTGGTAAAATAAAATTAAAAGGCTACACTTTAATTGCTCTTTCTATGTATTTTAATAAAAAAAATCTTGTAAAAATAGAGCTTGGATTATCTAAGGGCAAAAAGCAGCATGATAAACGACAAGCAATCAAAGACAAAGACTGGGAAAGAGAGCAGGGTAGGGTTTTAAGAGATAAAAAAGGTTTAAGGTAAATGAATATTAGTCCTGATTATTTAATTGAGAGAAAAAGAAATAAGGCACAAATTGCCAGATGGAAAATATTATCCCTGATCCTTTTCTTGGCTATTGCATTTATATCTGGAAATAGAATATTTGGCAGTAAAGACGTATCTTTAAGCTCTAGCGGTATAAAAAGCGATTATATTGCCAGTATTTTGCTGGAAGAAATTATATACGATAATTTAGCAAGAGTAAGAAAACTTGAAAAACTTGCTGAAGATAAGCATGTAAAAGCAGTAATAATTCATATTAACTCGCCTGGGGGTAGTGTCGTTGGATCAGAAATGTTATACGATGCTTTTAGGAAGATTGCTAAAAATAAGCCGGTAGTAGTCGTCATGGATTCGGTAGCGGCATCCGGTGGCTATTTGATAGCACTCGGAGCTGATTATATAATAGCGCATAACGGGACGATTACCGGATCGATAGGTGTTTTAATGGAAATGGCAGAAATTACAGAATTGGCGGAAAGAATAGGGATAAAGTTCAATAATTTTAAGTCTAGTGACTTAAAAGGAAATCCTAGTTTTACGGAAAAATTAACACCAGAAGCGGAGAAGGCAGTTATGGACAACATATTTGATGTATATGATTATTTTACTGAACTAGTAGCTAAAAGACGTAATTTAGACCTTGATTTCGTAAAAAAAATTGCAGATGGTAGAATTTATTCTGCTAAGTTAGCTTTGAAGTATAAATTGATCGATGAAATAGGAAATGAGGATTCAGCAGTAAAATGGCTCGAGGAGCAAAGGGGAATAGCAAAAGACTTAAAAATTTCTGAAATAAAATTAAACCCTCGGGATAAATTTATAGATATGTTTTTTGATGATCTAGATAATGCAATTAGAGGATTGTTTTCTGGAAAAATCTTAGGTATTAAATCGATTCTATAAATTTCAACTCTTGGAAAATTATGGCTACAAAAAAAACTTTAATAGAAAAGATTAGAAACAAACTTACTTATTTGTCAGAAGAAGATGCTTATATAGCCGTTGGTTCTGTTCTTGAATATATAAAAGATGAATTAAGTAAAAAGAATCGCATTGAAATTCGAGGGCTAGGCAGTATGTCAATAAGGGAAAAAAGGTACACCGGTCAGGAAAGGAAATATAATACAATTTATTTTCGAATGTCCAAAAATGTTCAAGACTCTCTAAAGTAAATAATTATTAGGTCATTTACTTTAGCATTTTATTAATGATAAAATTTGATTTTATTGCTATTGTAGCGCCAAATTAAAGCCAAATTTATCAGTTTTAGCAAATTGCAAAGTTTATACTATGGATATTACAGAATTCCAGAAAAAATATAATTACGCTGCTGCTACGCAGGTTATGCAACAATACCTGGACATAAGATTTGCCAATCTTGAATGTATGTTGTTATTTCGTATGGGTGATTTTTATGAATTATTCTACGAAGATGCTACAGTAGCTGCTAAGATTCTTGGGCTCGCTCTTACTAGAAGAGGTAAAACTGGCGACGATGAAATACCAATGTGCGGTGTGCCTTTTCATGCTCTTGAGAATTACCTGAACAAGCTGCTTGAGGAAGGCTTTAAAGTAGCTATTTGCGAACAAATGGAAACTCCTGAAGAAGCACGAAAACGTGGAGGATATAAAGCTGTTGTTAGACGTGAGGTTAGCAGGATCATAACTCCTGGTACGTTAATTGAGGAATCGCTATTAGACAGTAATAAGCCGAATTACCTGGCAAGCATTGTAATAGAAAAAAATAATAGTGCTATTTGCTATCTTGACCTATCGACTTCTAAAATTTTTGTCGTAGATATTCCGCCTGATCAAATAATCAATGAAATTACCAGAATAAAACCTAGCGAGGTTCTACTTAGTGATAAATCCCGGTCAGAAATTTTAAGCTCAAACATCGAAACAGCTTTGAATATTCGTATTTCTTTCCAAGTAGATAGTTTTTTTGCTGAGAAAAAATGTAGAAAAATCATAGAGGGTTATTACAATATTGCTTCAGCTGAAGCAATTGGTGAGCTTAATAATAACCAGATAAGTGCAATAGGTAGTGTTCTTGAGTATATATCTTTAACTCAAAAAAGTAATTTACCAAAATTACCTTTCCCCAAAATATTGAATTCTAAAAAATTCATGATTATTGATTCTGGAACACGTCGTAACCTAGAAATTACTTCTTCCTTAAGCGGCGGTATTAAAGGTAGCCTGTTCCATACTATTAATCATACTCTTACTAAAGGGGGAGCGAGGTTATTATATGAATATTTAAGTTCTCCTCTGCTTGAAATAAAAAAAATTAACGCAAGGCTAGCCGTAACTGAATTTTTTTTTAAAAATATCCAATTAACTCATAATATCAGAAAAATATTGCCTAAAACTTCTGATGTAGAACGTTCCCTTACTCGGATTCAGATGCAAAGAAGCTCGCCAAAAGATTTACTTAGCATAAGGGATACAATTTTAATAGCTGAAGAAATAAGGGCCAGTTTTGTAGTAAATAATGGTTTTAATTTACCGGAAAATATAGAAAAACTAGTTGCTCCATTGCTAGGAAATTCAGAAACTGCCGATTTAATTAGTGAGTCCATAAGGGATGATGCTCCAAATATTATCAGCGAAGGGGATATAATAAAACCAACTTTTCACGCCAAAATCAAGGAGTTACAGGATTTAATTAGTAATGGTAGGGTACATATTGATAAGTTAAGAGATAAATATAGACAAGAAACCGGCATAGATAGCCTAAAGATTTCAAATAATAATGTTGTAGGGTTATTTATCGATATTACAGCAAGACATAGCGGTAAAATTACGGATAAAAAATTTATTCATAGGCAGACAACAGCTAATTCTATTCGTTATACTACTGAAGAATTACAAGAACTTGAAAGCAAAATGCTTAATGCAAAAGCAATGTTAGTTGGGCTCGAGAAAGAAATTTATAGCGATATATGTAAAGCAGTTATTGCCAATACCTCACAATTGATTTTATTAGCAACGGCCCTAAATAGGTTAGACGTATTTTTAAATTTTGCTTATATAGCAGAGGAATTTGAATATTGCCTCCCTATTTTGACTACTGAAACCAATTTTGAAGTCCGAGGCGGTAGGCATCCTGTGGTCGAAAGGTTTTTAAAATCTAATAACGAATCATTTACTAAAAATGACTGCAACTTAAATGAAAATGAGAGAATTTGGTTAGTTACCGGGCCGAATATGGCTGGAAAGAGTACCTTTTTGCGTCAAAATGCTATTATAGCAATCTTAGCGCATATAGGAAGTTTTGTACCTGCGGTTAGTGCTACAATAGGAGTAGTAGATAAAATATTTAGCAGAGTCGGAGCAGGGGATGATTTAACAAAGGGGCAATCTACCTTTATGGTGGAAATGCTTGAAACCTCGGCGATATTATCGCAAAGTACAAATAAGTCTCTGGTAATTTTAGATGAAGTAGGGAGGGGTACCTCCACTTATGACGGCGTGGCTATAGCATGGTCAGTACTTGAATATATTCATGATAAAATTAAAGCACGGTGTCTATTTGCTACCCATTATCACGAATTAACAAGTTTAAGCGATATATTTCCTGCTCTTGTTAATTATACTATTTCCATCAGCGATAATGATGGAAAAATACTATTTCTTCATAAAATTATCAAAGGTTTTGCGGATCGTTCTTATGGTGTGCATGTTGCACAAATGGCCGGACTTCCAATTTCGGTAATCAGGCGAGCTAATCAATTGCTTTTGAGGTTTGAAAAAGAAGCAAAAAAATCTAACAAAGAAGCTTGTAGAGGAGAATCACAAAATTTAAACCTATTCGAGCTAGAAAATAAAGAAATCAATAAATATAAGGAAATATATGATTTCTGCGGTCAAATAGATCCTAATGAATTATCACCAAAAGAAGCTTTAGATATTTTATATAAATTAAAAAATTTACTCATTAAAAACCAAGCTCCTACTTTTCCATAAAGAAGGTTACTGATTAATGATTTTACTTCTAGCAGCAGCAACTCTTGCAATCGGCACTCTAAAAGGAGAACAGGATATATAATCAACCCCGGCTTTATGGAAAAAATCAATTGATTGTGGATCACCGGCATGCTCACCACAAACACCGAAGCTTAAAGTATTATTTGTTTTTTTACCTTTTTCAATTGCAGTGTGGACCAAAAATCCTACCCCTTCTTCATCTATGGTGATAAAGGGATCATGATTAAAAATTTTCTGCTCTATATAATCACCCAAAAATGAGCCTGTATCATCCCGTGAAATACCAAGAGTAGTTTGGGTTAGGTCATTTGTGCCGAAACTGAAATAATCAACTAATGGTGAAATTTTATCGGCGGTAAGAGCAGCTCTTGGTAGCTCAATCATTGTTCCAATTTTTATACTAAATTTATGAGAGTATTTTTTTTCTATCTCATTGATGGTTTTGCTGATTAGTTTTTTAATAATCTCTAATTCTTTAAAGTTACTTATCAAAGGAATCATCAATTCAAGATTAGATCTTAATCCTTGCTCAGAGTAGACTTGCCACATTGCCTCTAATATAGCTTCTACTTGCATGCTGTATATCTCAGGGTAGGTGATACCAAGTCTACAACCTCTATGCCCAAGCATCGGATTAATTTCATGCAATACGTGTAAACGGTGATCAATAACTGACTTAGATACCTCCAAGATTCTTGCCAAATTTTCCTTATCTTGATCTATGGTCGGTAAGAATTCATGTAATGGCGGGTCAAGCAACCTGATATTGAGAGGCATATTACCTAAAATTGAAAATAATTCTTTAAAATCAGCTGTTTGCAAAGGTTTTAATTTAGCAATTGCTTTCATTCTATGCTCATAATCCTGAGCAATTATCATCTCCCTAACCAAAGGAATTTTTTCTGCATCAAAAAACATATGTTCGGTTCTACAAAGGCCGATTCCTACTGCACCAAATTTAATAGCCATGCTTGCATCAATAACTGTTTCTGCGTTAGCTCTTACCTGTAGGTTTTTTATTGAATCTGCCCATTTTAAAATAGTCTCAAACTCAGGAGAGAACTGTGGTTCAATAAGGTTAACAGTACCGACCATAATTTTACCGGTAGAACCGTCTAAGGTTATGACTTCACCTTGGTGAACTTTCTGTCCACTACTAGTAATGAAATATTTATCTTTTTCGTTGACAGTAAGACCTTTTACCCCACAAACACATGGTCTTCCCATTCCCCGTGCTACTACCGCTGCATGCGAGGTCATCCCGCCCCGAGCGGTAATAATGCCTTTTGCTACGTGCATACCTTTGATATCTTCCGGACTTGTATCGTTCCTGACTAGAATCACTTTGTGATGATGGGCCAGTTCTTCAGCATCATAAGGGGAAAAAACTGCTATACCTGTTGCTGCGCCTGGAGAAGCTGCTAGGCCTTGAGCAATAATTTCCGGTTTAGCAGAATAGTCAATACCAGTATGGAGGAGCTGGTTTAGTGATTCTGGTTCTATGCGAAGGAGGGCGGCTTCTTTTGTTAAAATTCCTTCATTTACCATATCAACAGCAATTTTAACAGCTGCGGCTGCAGATCTTTTACCTTTTCTGGTTTGCAAAATATAAAGTTTTCCTTCTTCTATAGTAAATTCAATATCTTGCATGTCACCATAATGGCTTTCAAGTTTAGCACAAATTGATAGTAATTCTTCGTAAGCTTTTTGCATTAATTCCTGCATGGAAGTACCATCTTTTTCCTCTTTCGCCAATATTGGCTGGGGGGTTCGAGTGCCAGCTACAACATCTTCCCCTTGGGCATTTATCAAAAATTCACCGAATATTTTTCTCTCACCATCAGCAGGGGATCTAGTGAATACTACTCCCGTAGCAGAGTTATTTCCTTTATTACCAAAAACCATTGATTGGATATTAACTGCTGTACCTAAAATTTCCTGCTCGTTAATATTATTGATTTTTCTGTAATGTATGGCTCTTGGGCTCATCCATGATTTTAAAACAGCTTCAATGGCCTTTATAAGTTGCTCGGTTAAATTGCTCTCGAATTCTTTTCCGGTTAACCTATGAATGTTCTTTTTATAATCTTGAATTACCGCTTTCAGTATTTCCGTAGTTACTTCAGAATCATTGTGGATATTATGATTAATTTTATGATTATCATAGGTATCTTCAAAAATATAAGCAGGGATTTCCAGTACCACAGATCCGTACATTTGAATAAATCTTCGATAGCTATCGTAAGCAAATCGAGGGTTAGAGGTTATCTTCGCAAGGCTTTCTGCTACTTCATCGTTCATTCCCAAATTTAAAATTGTATCCATCATACCTGGCATGGAAATTTTAGCTCCAGAACGGACAGAAACTAATAAAGGGTTTTCTTTAGAACCAAAAACTTTTCCCGTCTCTTTTTCTAACTTATGAATTGCTTGCAGAAGTTCTGCTTCAAAATCAGCCGTTAGTTTATTTCCATGAGAGTAGTAATAAGAACACATGTCAGTTGCAATCGTAAAGCCTGGAGGAATCGGAAGACCAAGATTCGACATTTCGGCAAGGTTAGCTCCTTTGCCGCCAAGCTTATCTTTCATGCTGGCGTCTCCCTCATTATTTCCAGGACCAAAATGATATATAAGCTTATTCATAAGAAATTTTCTAAATTGAAATGAGGATAATCAACCCTAAGAGTTATATAGCTTAGCTACTATTTTTTTTCAAGCACTATCAAGTTTTTTAGAAATAACTTTTTAAAAGTTGAGGTAAAGCTCATTAATTTTACAGCTAATTTATTTTAATAAAGTTTGCTGGCAATTTATTATATTTTGCTATGTATTTATTAACAATAAAAATAGTTTTTTTATGTCAAAGAGTTTTTTCTATTCTGATAGATCGAGTTCCTCTTCTAGCGAAAGTTTCAGTTCTTTAATCTCTAGTACTTTGTCTACTGGTAGCTTAAGTTCTGCTTCAGAATCATCTTTTATGGGAGAAAGTGTTTCCCATTCCGAAGAGGCGGGTAGCTAAAACTAGATAAAAACGGGAATAGAAAATAAATTATACTATTGCTGTATCACCTCACCACTCGTTTTTGTAATAATCTAACGAATGGTGTACCGTCTTAAGTTTAGGATAATCTGAAATTTTAAAAGCAAGAACAGTTCTAAAAATCTATGGAAGTTTTTAGGTGATAAGATTCCTAAATGGCTATATATATTTTAAAGTTATTTTTTACTCAAACTCTAACAACACCTGGCCACTTATAACATTTTCCAATTCTTGTACCAATACCTTAGCAATTTTACCTTTGCGCTCAGCAGTAATTATGTTTTCCATTTTCATAGCAGTAAGAACTATTAAATCTTGACCTATTGCTACTTCGTCTCCAGCTTTAACGTTTATAGCTATTATCTGACCGGCAAGTGGTGCTGATAGCTCTACCGAATCTTCAGTCTCATCCCGCACCGGCATAAGAGCTTCCAGTTCTGACATCCTAGGAGAACGAACATAGGTATTTACTGTAATACCAGAATGGGTAAGTCTATAACCGGTGGGAATATCGACTATTTTAACATTAACTTTTTGACCATTAATAATTGCTGTAAAAAGATGAGTTCCTAAAGTCCAATTACTGCGAATAGTAATCCTGCTTGTTCCATATCTGATATTATAGCCGTCTGTTACCTGTTTGATCATTATAGGATATTGATCTTTATCAATAGAAACAATCCATCTAGTCCCTATTTTATGGGCTTGATCTGTAATTTGACCTCCAATAGAAGAAGCTCTCCTTTGTTCTGTTAGAGATATGTAAATCGCTGTTGCCAAAAATACTTCACTTATACCTGGCGTAAGAGTCGCACCTGAAAAACCCCCTGGATACTCTTCATCAATAAATCCGGTATGAATATCTCCTGATATAAATTTGGGATGATTAATTAGCGCTTCTAAGAAACTAATATTGTGCGATATACCCTGAATGACAAATGAGCTTAGTGACTCGCTCATAAGCTCTATTGCTGCTTGCCGTGTTTCACCATAAGTGCATAATTTTGCTATCATTGCATCATAAAACATACTAACTTTACCTCCTGAACCAATACCGCTATCAATTCTAATATTGGGGTTTTTAGGTGGAAGCTTATAGTCTAATATCCTACCACTAGAGGGTAAAAACCCACGTGATGGGTCTTCGGCGCAAATTCTTGACTCAATAGCCCAACCGGTCATTTTTACATCTTTTTGCTCAAAAGAAAGCTTTTCCCCTGCTGCTATTCTAATCATTTGTTCTACTATATCGTAGCCAGTAATTAGTTCAGTAACCGGATGCTCTACCTGCAGACGGGTATTCATTTCAAGAAAATAATAGTTCTTCTCTTTATCCATCATAAATTCAACCGTACCAGCTGAATAGTAGCCCACTTTCTTAGCCAAAGCGATCACTTCAGCATACATTTTCTGTCTTGTTACTTCGTCAACAAAAGAACTAGGAGCTTCTTCTATGACTTTTTGGTGATAACGCTGAATTGAACATTCCCTTTCTCCAAGGCAAACGGCATTTCCATATTGATCCGCTAAAAGCTGTATTTCAATATGGCGAGGAGCAACAATTAATTTTTCAATAAAAACCCTAGCATCGCTAAAGCTATTTTGGGCTTCAAACTTCGCAGACTGGTAAGCCTTTGCCATTTCTTGGGAGTTTTTTACTACCCGCATACCACGACCGCCGCCGCCTGCAGCTGCTTTTATTATTACGGGAAATCCTATTTGCTCAGCAATTTTTATAGCTTGTTCTACGTCATTAATAGTACCCATATAACCTGGGACTGTACTAACACCAGAAGCGACGGCAATTTTTTTAGCCTCAATTTTATCGCCCATAATCTTGATTACTTTGGCACTTGGCCCTATTAAAGTAACACCTTCTCTTTTTAAAACATTGGCAAAATTTGCATTTTCAGCTAGAAACCCATATCCCGGGTGAACAGCATCAGCACCACTTTCTCTAATTGCCGTAATAATGTTTTTTATTGATAAGTAACTTTCTGTTGCCGGTGAATTACCTATGTAATAAGCTTCATCTGCATATTGTACATGTTGAGCATTGGTGTCTGCTTCCGAGTAAACTGCTACAGATTTTATTCCCATTTTCTGGAGAGTTTTCATGATCCTGAGGGCAATTTCACCGCGATTGGCAACAAGGACTTTTTCAAATAATGGTTTTTCGGTCATAAACTAATTTTCAAGTCTTTATCTATATTTAAAGGCTGTTTAAAATTCTTAACAAATATTTACAATGGTAAATTATCGTGTTTCTTCCATGGCTTGTTTACCGACTTAGTGCGTAAATATTTTAAAGATTTGCATATCCTCCATCTAGTATTTTGAGGCTTGATAATATCATCAAGATAACCTCTTGAAGCAGCGACAAAAGGCGATGTAATAGTTTCTTTATAGTTGGCTATTATTTCCTTCTTTCTATCAGGATCTTTGCATTCTTGCCTAAAAATAACCTCTGCTGCACCTTCAGCTCCCATAACTGCAATTTCTGAGTTAATCCAGGCATAATTATTATCACCACGTAGGTGTTTTGAATTCATAACAATATAGGCCCCCCCATAAGCTTTTCGAGTAATAACGGTAATTTTAGGGACAGTAGCCTCTGCGTATGCATAAAGCAGTTTTGCTCCGTGTTTGATTATACCACTTGTTTCTTGCTCGACTCCTGGAAGGAAACCAGGAACATCTACTAATGTCACTATCGGTATGCTAAAAGCATCACAGAACCTAACAAAACGAGCAGCTTTTCTAGAGGCATTTATATCTAAACACCCCGCCAGATGAAGAGGCTGGTTTGCGACAAACCCTACAGGGCTACCTTCCATATACCCAAAACCAATTATAATATTTTTAGCATAATCGGGTTGTAATTCAAAAAAATCGCCTTCATCCACTATTCTTTGGATAAGCTCTTTCATGTCATAAGACTTATTAGCATTATCAGGCACTAATGTATTGAGCGACATATCTACCCTATCTGCAGGGTCACTAGTAGGTCTTAAAGGGAGAGCAGACCGATTTGACAGTGGTAGGAAATTTATAAATCTCCTTGTTTCCAAAAGAAGTTCAACATCGTTTTTAAATCCAAGATCAGCAACGCCGGATTGGGTTGTGTGCATTCTAGCTCCACCCAATTTTTCCTGCGTTACTTCTTCTCCTGTTACAGTTTTTATAACATCAGGACCTGTTACAAACATGTAAGAAGATCCCCTTACCATAAACACAAAATCAGTTAGGGCAGGGGAATAAACAGCCCCGCCTGCACACGGTCCCATTACAAGGGTAATTTGTGGAATAACACCGGAAGCAAGAGTATTTCGATGAAATAACTCACCATATCCACCAAGTGAATCAACTCCTTCCTGTATTCTAGCTCCGCCGGAATCATTAATACCGATGACCGGAGCGCCGACTTCTAATGCTGCATCAATTAAATTACATATTTTTTTAGCATGGTATTCACCAAGTGAACCGCCAAAAACAGTAAAATCCTGGCTATATACAAATATTAGGCGTCCGTTGATAGTACCATGGCCAGTAACAACCCCATCACCAGCAAATTTTTTATCTTTCATCCCAAAATTATCGCAACGGTGTTCAACAAACATTCCTGTTTCTTGAAAACTATCAGGATCTAATAATACTTCTATCCGTTCTCTTGCCGTTAATTTGCCTTTTTGATGTTGTTGCAGAATACGCTCAGCTCCACCGCCAAAACGAGCTTGACTTCTTTTTTCGTCAAGAATCTGTTGATTTTGAAAGGTCATTTTACTCATAAGTCTGGACTAAATATATTTCAAAAACCTGTTTGCCCGAAGTATAAAGAAAAATTTTTTAAAAGATAGATTTTTTTTGTTTGAGGCAATTTAGTTTAGAAAACTTACCTCGCTTGTTTTACGCCATCTTCAATTTCCTTAATGGAAAGAAGAACCGGAAGTTCCAAACCATCCGGAAATTTTTGGCTAAATATTACATTATAAGGTATACCAGGTATTTTTCTTTTTGATAAAAAATCATGTATTTGAAGATCATAATTAGTAAAATCCCCACGCATTGCTATTATTTGAGTATCAGAAAGTGTTTTAATGGTTTTGTCCCTAGAAAACACGAGATATTTATTGTATTTACAGGTGATACACCAATCAGCCGTAATATCAACAAAAACTATTTTTCCACTTTTAACTAAAGAATCAATTTTTTCAGGTTCAAATTTTTGCCATAAACTATTAACTTTTTCTTGATAATTTTTATCCTCAAGATAACTATATTTAGGCAATAAAAAACTGAAAATCACTAATATAAAGAGGATAATTAACTTTATTAGAGGATATTTCAAAAAATATATATTATTTTCCAAGGTAAACTTAATTAACAGTAGCAACAGAAATAAAATTACTACCGCCCTTAAATTTATTTGCGCTTCTAGGATATAAAGTAACCAAATTATCGTTCCTATTAACGAAGTAGCTAATATTAATTTTAAATTATTCATCCATTTACCAGATGTGGGAAGAAATTTTAAAGCTTTAGGGAAGATAAGCATCAATATATAGGGCGTAGAAAAACCTAAACCTATAAAAGTAAATGTAAAAAATATAAATAAATTACTTTGCTGAAAACTAAAAAACAAAGCAGTGCCAAGAAAAGGGGCGGTACAAGGTGTAGATAAAATAGTTGCAATTACTCCACTAAAATAATGTTCAATATATTGGCCTTGAAGTTTAATGCTTAACAAAAAATTATTGACAGGTTCAGGAAATTTAAATACTACCCGATCTAATGATACACTAATAAAAAAGGTTATAATTATAGTTAAAGCAATGACAAAAGTGGGCTCTTGAAAGTTTAATCCGAGGCTAAAATATTTACCGGTGCTTTTAAAAATGATTGCTATAAAAGCTAGTCCCCAAAAACTGCTTAATATACCGAATATGGTAAATAATGAAGCTTTTTTCCTATTTAAATTGGGATGCCTTATAAAATTTATAACCTTTAGGGATAATACCGGTAACACACAAGGCATAAAATTTAAAATGAAACCGCCAAGAACTGCAATTGACATAATCCAAAAAACATTAAAAATGCTCGCAAGTTGAGAATTATCCTTTAAATCTTCTGGACTGATTACAGTAGAAAGATGTTCTTGCTTAAGCTCGCATTGGTTACTGCATAATACATATTCTATATCAAATTCTAGCTCTATGTCCTCTCTAGGATTACGGGCTTCAACTAACAGCGGTACTTTAAGATGATTTTCATAAAAATATGTTTTTTCTCCGGCTGCTGAGGTTGCCAGTAAAGGATCTGGCCAAATTAGCTTATAATTATTTAAATTAGAGGATCGTTTGAGTTCAACTTTAGTAGGCAATCCTGTAGGCCCGGGGTGAATTGAGTAAATAATATGTTTTTTAGGTATTTCAAGCTCTAATGTTAGTTTGTTAGAATCCTTATTTATGATAAAATTCGTTTCTTTGTCTTGCTCTGCCCCCCAGCTTATCTGGCAGAAAAAGCATGCTAATATTAATATTAATCGTTTACAAATCATTCAAATTACTATTGAAATATCTTAGGATAATTACTATATGTTTATTAAGTAATAATCTGCAAATATTTATATGATCAGCCAAGATTTTTCTAATTTAACTGGCAAAATTCTCATAGCAAGCCCATATACTATGGAGGATAATATATTTCACCAATCCATTGTTTATGTGGTACACCATGGGGATCAAGGAGCTGTTGGTTTTCTTGTAAATCGTCTAGTTAAAAATCCTCCGGTAAATAATTTATTTAAAAAAGCTGAATTTAAACTCGACCTGAACCTATTAAATTTAAAGATTCATATTGGCGGGCCGCTCGAACTTGAAAGAGGTTTCTTTTTGCACTCTGCAGAATACAACAAAAACCTTTTATTTAAATTAGAAAATTCAGAATTAGCTGTTAGTTCAAATATTGAAATCCTGAAAGACATAACAAGCGGCAGTGGTCCTAAACATAGCATGTTTGCAATTGGTTATACCGGTTGGGGAGTAGGTCAACTAGAATTTGAAATTCAAAATAACCTATGGCTAATATCAGAACCGGATTATGATCTCATTTTTGGTAATGATCCTACTACTAAATGGCCTAATGCTCTTGCTAAATTAAATATAGATGGAATAGATTTTGTTCCGTACTTAGCTAGTTGTTAATTTGTTTTTCTTTATACCAATAACTTATTTCTCTCGACAGTAATAATAATCCTTGGTAGGATAATGGCAGTTATTACGGCTGAAATATCGCATCAAAATTTAACCTTGCTCATTACAGAATAACCTATTTGTTAAATTTATGCAAAAATCCGTTTTGGGAAAATTCTGGCAACCAGTAAAGATTCAGGAAGATCTAGTTACCAGAATTTCCAGAGAGCTTCAAATCGGAGATTTTCTTGCAAAACTAGTCTCAAGCAGAGTATCTTCAGCAGAAGAAGCTTTTGATTTTCTTGACCCTAAAATAAAAAAACTATTGCCGAATCCTTTTCATTTGCTCGATATGCAAAAGGGCGTAGAAAGGGTGATACAAGCAATAAAGAAGAACGAAAAAATTTGTATATTTGCAGATTATGATGTTGATGGGGCTACTTCTTCCGCCTTACTGAAAAACGTTTTTCGGGAACTGGGGGTAGAAGTGGAAATTTATGTACCCGATAGGATAGAAGAAGGGTATGGCCCCACTTCGTCTGCAATACAAAAGCTCAAAGATAACGGTAACAGGTTACTTATTACCGTTGATTGTGGTTCAGTAGCTTTTGAAGCTTTGCTTTATGCTTCTGAGATAGGTCTTGATGTTATAGTCATTGATCATCATATTAGTTTAGATAAATTACCTAAAGCGGTAGCAGTAATCAACCCTAACCGAATTGATGAGGTAAGTAATTATAAGAACCTCGCAGCTGTAGGGGTTTCGTTTTTATTTACAGTGGCATTTTGCTCGGCGCTTAGGAAGGAAGGATTTTTTGAGGATAATTCTATTAAACATCCGGATTTAATCAAACAACTAGATATTGTTGCCCTCGGTACGGTTTGCGACGTTATGACACTGACCGGATTAAATAGAGCTTTTGTTAAACAAGGTTTAAAGATAGCAAGAAGTAGAGTAAACATAGGGTATGCTGCTTTATGTGATACCGCAGCATTAGATGAAGCGATTAATTGTTACCACCTTGGGTTTGTACTAGGCCCAAGGATTAATGCAGGAGGTAGGGTAGGTAATTCCTCTTTAGGGGCAACTCTTCTTTCCACGAATAATCCTCAGAAGGCTAGGGAGATATCAGAAGAGCTAACTATACATAATAATAACCGGAAAATAATAGAATTAACGATTTTAGAAGAAGCTCATAAATTGGCAAAATTACAGGCTAATAATACAGTGATTTTTGTAAGTGGCCATGGTTGGCATCCGGGAGTTATAGGTATTGTAGCCGGTAGATTAAAAGAAACATATAATAGGCCAGTAGCCGTGGTGGCAGTTAATGATTCAATAGGAAAGGCTTCATGTAGGTCTGTTAAGGGATGCGATTTTGGTTCAGCTTTAATGGAAGCAAAACTAAAAGGGATGCTAATAGCGGGCGGTGGACATGCTATGGCTGCCGGTTTTAGTATTGAGGAAAATAAATTATCTATATTACAGGAATTTTTAGAAGACAGGTTTAAAACTATATTAAAAAATTCTACTTCTCACCTGGAAGAATTTTATGATTTAGAATTAACTGCTAACTCTATAAATAATAGTTTAATTGAGGAAATCAATAAGTTAGAGCCATTTGGCAATGGTAACCCATCACCTGTTTTTAAATTTAGCAATCTGTTTGTGCTAAAGGCTGATATTGTAGGAGGTAATCACATTAAAGTTTTGCTCGCTCCAACCAGAGATTCTTCCTCTTTAACATCAATAAGTGCTATTGCTTTTAATTCTGTTAACACGGTGCTGGCAGAGGTAATTTTATCAAGAAAACCTTATAATTTATCAGTAATTGGCATTCTAAAAGAAAATAACTGGCAAAATAAACAAATGCTACAACTGCACATAAAAGACTTGATCATAAATTCTTTTACCTAATATCAAATGTAATAATTCTGCTACAGCTTCCTCTTACATGATCGCTGATTATCGCAATTAATGAAAAAAATAAAATGAAATTCAACTGCGCAGTGTTATCTTTGTTTATTATATCATTAAAATTTATTACTTAGATGCCAATAATTCAACCTGGCTTGCGCCTAATCAATAAGTATACCTTAAGTATTGCCCTTATTTTTGTAATTGTAGTTATTGTAATTAAATCTGTAGGGGGTACTTCTAAAAAAGAAGAAGAAAAGCTAATACGTCCTGTGCAAGTGGTTAAAGTTGCGCATAAAATTGCCGGCCAGTCCTTATCTTTAACTGGAGAGATTCTCGCAAAAAATGAAATTGACTTAAGTTTTAGGATAGATGGTAAATTAATAGAACGTCTGGTTTCAGTAGGGGATCTTGTAACTACTGGCCAAATCGTTGCTCGTCTTGATCCACAAGATGTAAAAGATAACCTTATTGCAGCCAAATCAAATCTTAATGCAGCGCAGGCAGCTTTAGACCAGGCCACCAGCAATGAAGGCAGGCAAAAAATCTTACTCAGCAAAGGAGTGGTGACCAATGCAAAATATGAAGATGCTCTTTCTCAATTACAATCTGCCCAAGCTAAAGTAGAAGGTGCTGAGGCTAATTTAAGTCAGGCTCAGAATCGTGTTGAATATACTAATTTAAAGGTAGATACTGCCGGTATAGTCACAGCCGTTAAAGCAGAAGCAGGAGAAATAGTAAGAGCTGGTCAAGCTGTTATGCGCATAGCAACTAACGAAGGAAAGGATGCAGTATTTAATGTACCGGAACAATTGTTTCAAAGCAAACCTTCTAATGATCAACTAACAGTGGAGGTATCTTTAAGCCACGATCCAAGTATAAAAACAACTGGCATCGTTCGAGAAGTATCTCCTCAAGCAGATTCGGTAAGCCGTACATTTACTGTGAAGGTAGGTTTAAAAAACCCGCCTGAAGCATTAAAACTTGGTTCAACCGTTACCGGTAGTGTTACTTTAAATAAGGGGTCAGCTATTGAATTGCCGGTAATGTCCCTAAACAAATCTAACTCCAGCCCGGCTGTATGGGTTGTAAATCCTGGTGATAATACCGTAAGTTTAAGAGACGTCAAGATAATTGGTTATAATCAAAATTCAGTAATTATTGCTGAAGGTCTAGAAAATGATGAACTTGTGGTAACTGCAGGGGTGCATTCATTATATCCTGGACAACAGGTTAAAATATTAGAGAAATAGAGGATTTAAGTAATGAAAGAGCGCTTTAATCTCTCACTATGGGCAATTAACCATCGTGAGCTCGTATGGTATCTAATGGGTATTTTAATAATAGTTGGTAGCTTATCGTATACTCGTCTTGGCCGGAATGAAGATCCTATTTTTGCAATAAAAACCATGTTGGTTCAAACAAAATGGCCCGGTGCAACTATTGATGAAACTATGAATCAAGTTACCGAGCGGATAGAAAAAAAATTACAGGAAACACCTAACATCGATTATATCCGTAGCTTTACTACTCCAGGTTCTTCTACTATTTTTATTAATTTAAAAGGTTCTACTCCTCCTTCGGAAGTACCAAACAGTTGGTATCAGGTTCGAAAAAAAATCGGTGACATTTCACTTACTTTACCCCAAGGAGTGGTCGGACCGTTTTTTAATGACGAATTTGGTGATACCTATGGGATTATTTATGCTTTTACCCGAGACGGTTTTTCTGAGCGGGAACTAATGGATTATATTGAGGAGGTAAGGTCTAAGCTATTGCAAATACCTGACATATCCAAAATAGATATTATAGGGAATCAAGAAGAAAAAATTTACATCGAATTTTCCATCAGAAGGCTTGCCGGACTTGGCATCAGGCCACAAGAATTTATTAAGATGTTACAGTCAACAAATGCCGTAAGACCGGCTGGTACAGTACGGACCGAAAATGAAACCGTATTAATAAGAGTATCAGGAAGTTTCCAATCAGAGGATGATTTACGCAATATAAATATTAATATAAACGGTAAATTATTTCCGCTCAGTGATATTGCTACTATTAAAAGAGATTATATTGACCCTCCTCAATCTTTCTTTAAATTTAATGGAAAACAAGCTATAGGTCTTGCCGTTTCTATGACCCCGGGCGGGGATATTCTAGCGTTAGGAAAAAATGTAAAGACAGCAATGGAAAAAATTAGTGCTGATTTACCAATCGGTATAGAATATCATTTGGTTGCTAATCAGCCTATGGTAGTAGAAGAAAATATTGCGGAATTTACAAAATCATTAGAAGAAGCATTCATAATTGTTCTTTTCGTAAGTTTCTTAAGCCTTGGCTTACGTGCAGGTGCAGTAGTTGCGTGTTCCATTCCATTGGTACTAACTATAGTCTTTATAGTAATGGAATTTTGCCATATTGATCTTCAAAGAATTTCTCTAGGAGCCTTAATAATTGCGCTTGGGTTACTAGTAGACGATGCAATGATTACTGTTGAAATGATGGTAACAAAACTTGAAGAAGGGTTAGATAAGGTACGTGCTGCTACCTTTGCCTATACCTCTACTGCTTTTCCTATGCTTACAGGCACTTTGGTTACTGTAGTAGCTTTTATTCCAGTCGGTTTTGCTAAAAGCTCGGCTGGCGAATATGTATTTTCTTTATTTGCAGTAATTGCTATTGCCCTGATTGCCTCATGGTTTGTAGCAGTAGTATTTACACCCTTAATCGGCTTAATAATTCTTCCTGATAAACTAGAGCATCATCAACAAAAAGAAAGTAGATTACTAAAGCCTTTTCGTGTTGTTTTGTTAGCTGCTATGCGCTCTCCTAGGAAAACTATTTTCATAACAATAGCATTATTCATTTCATCAATTATAGGTATGAAATTTGTTTCTCATCAGTTCTTCCCGTCTTCTGATCGGCCAGAATTGCTAGTAAACATGCAACTCCCACAAAATTCTTCTATTTTTGCTACTTCTAATGCCGTGGCAAATCTAGAAAAATTATTAGAAAATAACTCCGACATTGTGCGGTGGAGTTCTTATGTAGGGCGTGGTGCGGTTCGTTTTTATTTGCCACTAGACGGAGCGCAACCAAATCCGTCTTATTCTCAAACTGTAATTGTAACAAAAAATATCGAGGCACGAGAACGGGTACGCAGTTACTTGCAAAAAGAATTTAAAGAAAATTTTTCAAATATAAATAGCAGAATCATGCCACTTGAAATGGGACCTCCAGTAGGATGGCCTTTGCAATATAGGGTAAGCGGTCATGATCTAGAACAAGTAAGAAAAATAGCTTATCAAGTTGCCGAAATACTAGGAACAGAATCACAAGTTCAGGATATTAATTTTGACTGGATTGAGCCGTCTCGAGTATTAAGAATTAAAGTTAATCAGGATGAAGCAAGACTTCTTGGGTTAAGCTCGGAAGATTTAGCGGGAGCATTAAATGCGGTAGTCTCAGGAATGAAAATTACCCAGATACGTGATAGTATTTACTTATAGATGTATTGATTCGGGCGGAAACAGAACAAAGAGTTTCTTTAGATAGTTTAAGCACATTACAGATTTCTACTCCAAGCGGTAATAAAGTACCGTTAATGCAAGTCGCTACCATGGAATATGAACAAGAATATCCTTTGATTTGGAGAAGGGATCGTATACCTACTATTACTGTCCAAGCTGATACTTCTGGGGATACTTTACCTGCGACAGTAGTAGAAAAACTCCGTCCAAAAATTTTAGAGCTTAACAGCAAATTACCAGCCGGATACCAAATTAAAACAGGGGGAACAACTGAAGAAAGCGCTAAATCTCAGGCATCAGTTGCAGCTGTAGTTCCTTTAATGCTAGCAATTGTTATAACCATTTTAATGATTCAATTACAAAGTATTCAACGTGTTATTTTAGTATTAAGTGTAGTACCTCTAGGCTTAATAGGGATAGTTGCCATATTATTAATAGCTGATAAACCTCTAGGGTTTGTGGCTATTTTAGGAATAATCGCTCTTGTTGGGATGATTGCCCGTAACTCTGTGATCGTTATAGATCAAATAGAAACTGAAATTGCTCATGGCCTGTCTCGGTGGGATGCTGTGATAACTGCTACAACTCACCGTTTTCGACCAGTAATTTTAACTGCTGCGGCAGCAATTCTTGGAATGATCCCGATTGCTCCTACAGTATTTTGGGGTCCAATGGCTTATGCAATAATGGGGGGTCTTGCAGTAGCAACGGTACTTACCTTAGTATTCTTACCGGCATTATATTGTATGTGGTTTAAGGTTACCGAGTAAATTTATGCTAGAGTTAAAACTCAGTAACAATGCACTTTATCAAGCTTTTACTCAAAGGGCTATGTGCTATATAGCAACCGGAGGAGCGGATTTTGGAGAATGTTTAGTTACAATAAAAAAAATAGCTGATGGTAATGTTGATGAGTGGTATCAGGAATGGATAGCTACCGCAAGCAGAGCTGAGAAGATAGGAGATAAAAGCCTCAAAAATGGCCATAGAATTAGTGCGCACGAGGCGTATCTTCGGGCTTCAAATTATTATCATACAGCTTATTTCCCATTATTTGGATATCCTGTTGATAGTAGATTGATTAGCGCTTTTAATAAAGAAGTTCAAGTATTCCAAAAAGCAGCGTTGCTTTTTAAAACCCCCATAGAAATAATCGAAATTCCTTTTGAATCAGCAACTCTTCCTGCGTATTTTCTTAAGGTTGATGATTCGGGCAATGCTCGTCCTACAATTGTTTACACGAATGGTTATGATTCGAATATACAAGAAATGTATTTTGCACATGCGGACGCAGCTTTAAAAAGAGGGTACAATTGCTTGTTATTCGATGGTCCTGGCCAAGGTCGTAATCTTATTCGAGGTAATAGCTATTTGAGGCCTGATTGGGAAAATGTAGTAACACCCGTAATAGATTATGCTTTAACTAGAAAAGAAATAGATCAGAAAAAAATAATTCTTGCTGGATGGAGTTTTGGAGGATTCCTTGCTCCCCGAGCAGCTGCGTATGAACACAGAATAGCTGCTTTAATAGCAGATCCAGGACAATGGGATGCTGCGGATTCCTTAAATACGGCAATGATTAATAAAATTTCTAGTCTACTAAATATAGATGAAATGCTTCATTGGCGGATAGTACGAAGAGGATTCTGGACACTTAATGTAAATTGTTTAGAAGATTTCTTTAAATCGATGTCAAATTTTAAACTTTCTCATATAGTACAAAATATTCGCTGTCCTACTTTAATCACTTTGCCAGAAGGAGATCCTATAGCAAGTGGAGCACTTGCGCTTTATAAAGCCCTTAATGTTAGTAATAAAAAACTAGTTCATTTTTCTGAAGAGGAGGGTAGTGGTGGTCATTGCGAAATGCTCGCACACTCATTATATAACCAAAGGGTTTTTGATTGGCTTGATGAAACCTTGGCTTTATAGCTAAATAATTCATTCCCAAAAATTGCAACCTTATAACAAATATAGGTTGCAGAACCTACAAAAATCGCTACCATAGGTAGAGTAACAAGATAAGCCACCTATCGGTGGCAGCTTAAAAGAAGATACCCTTGACCGATAAATATTTATGGAGGATTATAATACTGGTATTTGATTTGTTTTAACTTGAGTTATAAAGACTGAATGTTAGACATACATAAGATAATATATAATTGAGTTATGAGTAACTTGCACTCTGAGCAGCATTTGGTCAATGAATTAGCGGTAAAAACTCTTAAGGCCATTTCTAAAGAGCAAGCAATTCCTTACAGCAGGATCAAAAAGATTTTTTCCGAAGGAGATAAGGAAATAGCCAAGGCTTTCTGGATAATGTTGCGAAAAATATCTCCCAATCATAAGTATAATTCTGTTTACTATTGCCCTGATTGTAAAGAATTTGATTTAGAACGCAAAGGAAGAAAGATTCCTTGGTAAGAAAACATTAACTATAAGTAATTTATGGAAATAGTCGGTAAAGGAATATCTATAAAACATATTTTTCTAGACCGTGGTAATTGGTCTCGATTTCGCTAAAAAATACGGCAAGCTAAGATACGGCATTATTTTCAACGTCACTAAAGTTATATCGTGTGGAACGAAATATTTAGGATTTAAACGTTATAGCTGCCGTGATTGTAACCGCAATAAATCGGTAGCATTCAGCTGTAAAGGTAGGTTTTGTTCTCGTTGTGGTAAGAAACAAACGGATCAATGGGTGAGTAAGGCTAGCAATGTTCTACCAAAAACACGATGGCAGCACATTACATTTACAATGCCGGACTCTTTATGGCCGATATTTTGGCTCAATCGTGATCTGTTTGGATTGATTTCCGGTATTGCAGCAGGAATTATTAAGGAGATAGCTACAAAGAAAAATCTTGTGGTTGGTATATTTACTGCCTTACACACTTTCGGTAGAGATTTAAAACGCAATGTTCATATCCATTTATCGGTTACTTGCGGCGGTATAAATAGCAAAGGCAAGTGGCAAAAATTATTTTTTCCTGCCGAACCTATTAAAAAAATGTGGAGACATAGAGTCCTTGAGTTATTTCGCTTTCAATATATCTCAAGTAATTTGAAGTTGCCGTCCGCATATCAAAATGCTGAGAATTTTAATAACTGGATGAGTAGTTTATACGAAATCAGTTGGTATGTTTATTTACAAAAACCATCGGATGATCATAAACGCAACATAGAATATTTAGGGCGGTATATAAAACGCCCCCTATTTCCGAGACAAGAATAGAAAATTACGACGGAAAGCAGGTAACGTTTAAATTTCTTGATCACTATAATAATACAATTGATCGCATAACTATGCCCGTGATGCAGTTCATAGCTAGTCTGATTATGCATATACCAGATCGTTATTTTCGAATGATTAGGTATTACGGTTTTTTATCTAATAGAACTAGGGGCGTACAATTACCTATCGTATATAAGGCAATTAATCAAATCGTTCATAAGAAAACTAAGCTCATTAGTTGGAGATTAATGATTTGGTTGAATTTTAAAATAGATCCTCTGTTTTGCTATAATTGCAATAAATGTATGAATCTGCGGCAAGTTTATTACGGTTTATCTCCGCCATTGTTATTAATAAGAACCAATGAATTATTATCAACGCCTAGATAACATCATTATGGCGAACACTTCTTTCACGTCTTGGCCACATAATTTGTAAAACTGAACCTATTTTTAGATAGATTCTGGCAGAGATTTTTGTAAAAGTGTTGATAATTTCTAATATTGTGGCTGGTAACTACATATTTATTAAACGAATTTTTAAAAAGCTGATTGATGATTTTTCTGGTTGCAAATTTTGAATTTCCTATACTATAAAATAACATAATTTCTTTTCTATTTTATGGTGTGGAATGTAGATCATATAATATTTTTTGCCTTTTTAATTCTTAATATAATCCTTGGCTTAAAATCAAGTAAAGGTATCACCTCAATAACCCAATATGCCATAGGAGATAGAAATTTTAGTACAGGAGCGATAGTAGCTACTATTGTTTCTACATGGATAGGGGGAGGTTTTTTTTCTTCTGTCATTACAGAAACTTACACTAACGGCCTTTCTTTTATTTTTATATCATTAGCAGATTATATTAGTTGTTTTCTTGTTATAGGGTATTTTTTTATTCCCCGTATGGGTCAGTTTTTAGGTAAACTTTCCATAGCTGAGGCGATGGGGGAACTCTATGGTAATAAAGTAAGATTAATTACTGCAATATCTGGAATTATAGGTGTTTGCGGCATTATAGCTATACAATTCAAAGTTGCTGGACTGGTATTTGAATATTTATTGAACATATCTAAATTCCAGGGAATTTTTTTAATAGGAGCAGTTGTGATATTATATTCAACTATGGGTGGTATTAAGTCGGTAACTTTTACAGATATGATTCAATTCTTAACGTTTGGGTCTATTATCCCTATAATGACTTATTACTTCTTTAATAATTTACCAGATAGTTATAATAGTGTTGTTAATGCTCTAAGTAACCAGCTAAAATATAATCTTGGTAATATTTTTGATACCAGTAAAGTAAGCTTCTGGAATAACTTATCCTTATTCTTTATTTGTTTAATTCCAGGTTTTAATAGTGCCGTCTTTCAAAGAATATCCATGGCTAAGAACGTAGATCAAGCAAAAAGATCTTTTGTTATAAGTGCTCAAGTATGTTTTGTTATTTTTTTAATTGTAATTTGGTTGGTGTTAGTAATAGAAGCCAAAACCCCTAATATATCTGCTGATGATATAATAAAAGTTCTAATATTTGACCAATTAATACCAGTCTATAAAGGGTTGATGTTAGTAGGGGTTATAGCTATGACAATGTCTACTGCGGATAGTTATATAAATTCTTCATCTATTTTATTTAGTCATGATTTTTTAAGAAGTCTTAATATTAAAGTAAAAAATGAATTATTAGCAGCTCGTATAACTTCCCTTATTATTGGCACTATTGCTCTGTTATTATCCTTAAAAGATACAACAGTCTTTAAACTTATTATATTTACTATTGGTTTTTACATGCCAATAGTTACAGTGCCTTTTATCATGGCTATATTTAGTTACCGCACACCTTACGAGAAAGCTGTATTATACGGAATGGGGGCAGGGCTAGCAGTAGTGCTTTTGTGGAGTTATCTTGACATTACAGTTATAGATAACATAGTTCCAGCGATGGCTGCCAACTGGCTTGTCCTAGTAGTCATGCATAGGTATTATTATTCCAAAGAAAAATCGATATAGCCACACCGGTATTTGGTGACGTGTCATTAGTTTCCTACGACGTACTAGAAATTCTTTCTCGCTGATGCTTGTAGCTAAAATATATCCATCCTATTTGGACTA